>NZ_JAFHKI010000106.1 GCF_016937615.1 Pseudomonas lactucae
CCACATTTGACCGAGTACGACCGCAGCAATAATAAGAAACCGGAGAACAACCATGTCCCTTAGCGTGTTCGACCTGTTCAAGATTGGCATCGGCCCCTCCAGCTCCCACACCGTCGGCCCGATGCGCGCCGCCGCTCGATTTGTCGAGGGCCTCAAGCGCGACAACCTGTTGAGCACCACCACCGGCATCAAGGTGGAACTCTACGGGTCGCTGGGCGCCACCGGCAAAGGCCACGGCAGTGACAAGGCCGTACTGCTTGGCCTCGAAGGCGAACACCCGGACACCGTGAATACCGAAACCGTCGCCGCGCGCCTCTTGGCGATGCGCAGCAACGGCCATTTGAACCTGCTCGGCGAACACCGTATTGCGTTCAACGAGAAAGAACACCTGGCGATGATTCGCAAACCCCTCGCCTACCACCCCAACGGCATGATCTTTCGCGCTTTCGATGCAGCCGGCATCCAGATCCGCAGCCGCGAGTACTACTCGGTTGGCGGCGGTTTTGTGGTGGATGAAGACGCCGCCGGCGCCGACCGGATTGTCGAGGACACCACCCCTCTGACCTTCCCGTTCAAGCACGCCAAGGACCTGCTCGGTCATTGCACCACCTATGGCCTGTCGATCAGCCAAGTGATGCTGACCAATGAAAGTGCCTGGCGCCCGGAAGCGCAAACCCGCGCCGGCCTGTTGAACATCTGGCAAGTGATGCAGGACTGCGTGGACGCGGGCTGTCGCAATGAAGGGATCCTGCCGGGGGGCTTGAAGGTCAAGCGGCGCGCGGCGGCCCTGCATCGCCAGTTATGCAAACACCCGGAGACGTCGCTGCGCGACCCGTTGTCGGTGCTCGATTGGGTGAACCTGTATGCGCTGGCGGTCAACGAAGAGAACGCCAACGGTGGGCGCGTGGTCACCGCGCCCACGAACGGTGCCGCCGGGATTGTGCCGGCGGTACTGCATTACTACATGCGTTTTATCCCCGGCGCGAACGAAGACGGCGTGGTGCGCTTTCTGCTCACCGCCGCCGCCATCGGCATTCTGTACAAGGAAAACGCCTCGATCTCCGGTGCCGAAGTCGGCTGCCAGGGCGAAGTCGGCGTGGCCTGTTCCATGGCCGCGGGTGCCTTGTGCGAAGTGTTGGGCGGCAGCGTGTCGCAGGTGGAAAACGCCGCCGAGATCGGCATGGAACACAACCTCGGCCTCACCTGCGACCCGATTGGCGGGCTGGTGCAGGTGCCCTGTATCGAGCGCAACGCCATGGGCTCGGTCAAGGCGATCAATGCGGTGCGCATGGCCTTGCGCGGTGACGGACAGCACTTCGTGTCCCTCGACAAGGTGATCCGCACGATGCGCCAGACCGGCGCCGATATGAAAAGCAAATACAAGGAAACCGCCCGTGGCGGTTTGGCGGTCAACATTATCGAGTGCTGACGCCTCAAGGCGCGCCGGCACGTTTTTCAGGAGCTGAACATGTCCACCGAAACCCTGTTGAAAACCCCTTTGCACGCGCTGCACCTGGAACTGGGTGCGCGCATGGTGCCCTTCGCCGGCTACGACATGCCGGTGCAGTACCCGCTGGGCGTGATGAAGGAACACTTGCACACCCGTGATCAGGCCGGGTTGTTCGATGTCTCCCACATGGGCCAGATCCGCCTCACCGGTGCCAACGCGGCCAAGGCCCTGGAAACCCTGGTCCCCGTCGACATCATCGACCTGCCGGTGGGCATGCAGCGCTACGCCATGTTCACCAACGAACAAGGCGGCATTCTCGACGACCTGATGGTCGCCAACCTGGGCAACGACGAACTGTTCCTGGTGGTCAACGCCGCCTGCAAGGACCAGGACCTGGCGCACCTGCGCGCGCACATCGGCGACCAGTGCACCGTCGAGCCACTGTTCGAAGCCCGCGCGCTGCTGGCCCTGCAAGGTCCGGCCGCGGTGAAAGTGCTGGCGCGCCTGGCACCGGAAGTCAGCAAGATGACCTTCATGCAGTTCGCCGCGCTGCGCCTGCTGGGCGTGGACTGCTACGTCAGCCGTTCAGGCTACACCGGCGAAGACGGTTTTGAGATCTCGGTACCGGCGCAAAGCGCCGAAAGCCTGGCGCGCAGCCTGCTGGCCGAAACCGAAGTCGAGGCCATTGGCCTGGGCGCCCGTGATTCCCTGCGCCTGGAAGCCGGCCTGTGCCTGTATGGCCACGACATGAACGCCGAAACCACGCCGATCGAGGCCAGCCTGCTGTGGGCAATTTCCAAGGCCCGTCGTGCCGACGGCGCACGTGCAGGCGGCTTCCCCGGCGCCGAGCGCATCTTCACCCAGCAGCAAACCGGCGTCAGCCGCAAACGCGTCGGCCTGCTGCCGCAAGAGCGCACGCCGGTGCGTGAAGGCGCGGAAATCGTCGACGCACAGGGCACCGTGATCGGCAGCGTGTGCAGCGGCGGTTTTGGCCCATCCCTGGGCGGCCCTCTGGCCATGGGTTACCTGGACAGCGCATTCACCGCACTGGATACCGAAGTGTCCGCATTGGTGCGTGGGAAAAAGGTGCCACTTCGTGTAAGTAAAATGCCATTTGTGCCGCAGCGTTACTATCGCGGCTGAGTCACTGTTCCCATAAGTAACGCGGTTGCGTAAGCGCGCACTAAGCTGTAACGCAACCGCCATAAAACAGTGCACTCACGATAGTCATTGTTATAGGTATCCACCTATAACAAGTGACCAACTCTATTGAATAAGTCGGTTCCTGATTACTCAACCAAGCGTCATGAAACCGAGCAAAACCTGGGGTTTGCCAGGGGTTGTTTTTTTCATATTAGTTGGCGTAGAGTTTGCTCACTGTGTTTGCATGGGTCGCTTGGAACCTGGACCTGGGCAGTAGCTGAAGTCGTTATGCTACAACCCGTTCGATGTCTCTTACTTTCCTGCAACCCAGCCCAGTACTCTTTCATGTGAAAGGGGCTGTCATTAATTTTAGCGTCAAAGGAAAGAAGAAAATGGCTGATCGTCAGAGCGGTACCGTCAAGTGGTTCAACGACGAGAAAGGGTTTGGTTTTATTACGCCGGAGAGCGGTCCGGATCTGTTCGTGCATTTCCGCGCCATTCAGGGCAACGGCTTCAAGAGCCTCAAGGAAGGCCAGAAAGTGACCTTCGTTGCTGTGCAAGGCCAAAAAGGCATGCAGGCTGACGAAGTACAAGCAGAAGGCTGATCCCTCCTGCGACAAAAAGCCCCTGATATGACATCAGGGGCTTTTTTATGGGCGCGATTCCGTAAACTGCGTTTTTCCTTCCGAGAGCCCTGCCATGCCCAACTCCCTGCTAAGCCCCCAGGGCGAATTTCCCGCTGTTGGCCTGGGCCGTCGTCTGGCAGCGATGTTCTATGACTTTTTGCTGTGCACCGCCCTGCTGATCGTCACCGCGTTTATCTACAAGCTGGTGTGGATCGCCTTCGTCGGCGAAGCAAAAATGCGCACCCTCACCGAATCCGGCGCACTGGACGGTGACCCGTTGCTGTCGACAATCCTGTTGTTTGTGCTGTTTGGCTTCTTTGCCAAGTTCTGGACCCATTCCGGACAGACCCTGGGCATGCAGGTGTGGGGCGTGCGCGTGCAGAACGCCGACGGCTCACGCATCAGCCTGTGGCAGGCGTTGTTGCGCTTTGTGGTGTCGATTGCGTCGTGGTTGTGCGTGGGGCTGGGGTTTATCTGGTCGCTGTTCGATAAGAACAAACGCAGTTGGCATGACATCTATTCGGACACGCAGTTGGTGCGGATCCCGAAGCAAAAGAAGTAACCCCTGCCAAGTGACAATCAACCTGTGGGAGGGGCGGTGCGACGATTCGACTTGCTCCCTCCCACATTTTTGACCGAGCCCGCCTCGGCTCAGGCGTTGCCGGCCAGTTTCAGGCGTGCCGCCTGGGTAAAGTCCAACATGCGCTTGAGCGGGCGCACAGCCTGCGGAATCAACGACGGCTCGACGAAGATCTCGTTGCTGCCCTCGCGCAGGCACTGCAAGGTGCGCTCCAGCGTGTTCATCGCCATCCACGGGCAATGTGCGCAACTGCGGCACGCGGCGCCGTTGCCGGCCGTCGGCGCTTCGATAAACACTTTGTCCGGGCACAGCTGCTGCATCTTGTAGAAGATGCCGCGATCGGTCGCCACGATAAAGGTCGTGTTCGGCAAACGCTGCGCCGCCGCGATCAACTGGCTGGTGGAACCTACCGCGTCCGCCAGTTCGATCACCGATGTCGGGGATTCGGGGTGCACCAGGATCGCCGCGTCCGGGTACAACGCCTTCATGTCTTCCAACTGCTTGGACTTGAACTCTTCGTGACGATGCACGCACCGTCCCACAGCAGCATGTCGGCCCCGGTCTGGCGCTGGATGTAAGTGCCCAGGTGCTTGTCCGGGCCCCAGATAATGGTCTCGCCGTTATCCATCAGGCTTTCGACGATTTCCAGCGCGCAGCTGGAAGTCACCACCCAATCGGCCCGCGCCTTGACCGCCGCCGAGGTGTTGGCATACACCACCACGGTGCGCTCCGGATGCTGGTCGCAGAACGCCGAAAACTCATCCACCGGACAGCCAAGATCCAGGGAGCATGTGGCTTCCAGGGTCGGCATGAG
This sequence comes from Pseudomonas lactucae, assembly GCF_016937615.1. Classification (GTDB taxonomy): domain Bacteria; phylum Pseudomonadota; class Gammaproteobacteria; order Pseudomonadales; family Pseudomonadaceae; genus Aquipseudomonas; species Aquipseudomonas lactucae. The sequence continues at coordinate 4,614 of NZ_JAFHKI010000106.1, forward strand.
GATGCGTTTTTCAGGGGTGAGGATCTTGGCGGTCTCGCCCATGAAACGCACGCCGGCGACCAGTACGGTCTTGGCCGGGTGGGCGGCGCCGAAGCGCGCCATTTCCAGGGAGTCGGAGACACAACCGCCGGTTTCTTCGGCGAGGGCCTGGATCACCGGGTCACAGTAGAAGTGCGCCACCAGTACCGCGTCCTGAGCCTTGAGCTCGGCGGCGATGGCGGCGCGCAGGCTTGCCTCTTCGTCGGCGCTGAGGGCCTTGGGCTGCTTGGCGTCGAGGTGGGCTTGAACCAGTAGGCGTTCGGAAATATGCGTCATGTTCGCAAGACCTGCAGGCGCAGTTGCGCGAAAGTCGAGTGTACCACCGGCTCAGGAGCCCTACGGGCGCCGCCGGACGAAGTGAGTGTGTTCATCAAGCACGGTTGAAGCTGCGCAAGGCTACAGAATATCCAATGGTTTCAAAAGCCTAATCTGGCATTCGAGGGTAAGTCTATCGGGCAAAAAAAAAGGAAACCCCGTGTTGGGGTTTCCCGTTTTTTCATTGCACCCTCAGCGTGCCAGGGCGGACGGATCTTCCTGCAACATCACCGATTCATGCAGGGTCGTCAGGGCATCCTTCAAGGTGGACTCTTGTAGCGCATCCTTGGACTTCCTGCTCTCCTTGGCCGCGAATTCCAACAGCACCAGGTAGTCACGCTGCGCCGAGGCTTGTTTGGGCACGAAGCTCTCATCCACCCGCTTGCCCAGTACGTACTTCTGCGTGCGGGTGGTCTGGCTTGCCTCTTGGGAAACGGAAGCGTTGGTCAGCAGGCCATTCTTGTAGGAAAGATTGGCCGAACTTGTGGCCTTGTCCTCGACTTGAACGTAAAGATAGTTTTGCGAGTTTTGATCGCGCCCCAGACTCGGATTTTTACTGCCATCAAGGCCTTGGTGATAGCTGGCCGAGAGGCTCGACTTCTGGTCCTGGGTGACGCTGCGATCCAACGCGCTGGTGCCGCTGACACGGGTTTTCTGCGACACGTTATAGGCAAAACTGTCGATTTCAGCCGGGCGCATCGGGTTGGAGGATTCACTGGCCTGCCTGATGGACGCCTTGAAGTCGGCCAGGCCGGTCAGCAAGCTCTGGTCGGTCGGGTTGAGGGTCAACGCCTCAGCAACGCCGGGGTCCTGCGGATAATTGCTGTTCATGGCGCTGAACGCGTCCTTGAACATCGTCATCAGTTGCGCCTTCGCATTGCCACGCTCCTGAACCCGATCAAACTGTGCCAGGTAGCTTTTCAGCGCCTTGGCCTGTTGCTGAGCGTTGCCCAGAATCGCCGCGTTTTTCAGGTCCACGGACAGGTCCAATTCGCCATCCGGACCGCTCATGCGTGTGCTGCGGCTTTGACTGTCCGCATGAAAGGCCAGGGTCTGGTCCTGCCCTGCCGAGGTTTTCAGTCTGGCGTTGAGGTCAACCGAGGCCAGCACCTTCGAGTCGAATTGGGTCAAGTTGCTTAAATCAAGCCTGGGCGGCATGGCGGTAAGACCGTCTACCGCCGCCTGGAACGCACCGCCCAGTTGACCGACGGCCTTGAGTTCGTCAGCAGTCAACTCACCACCGTCCACGGTGGCCTGCACGCCCAAGCCGTCGCTCTGGCTGGACAGGCTGAAGGTGACGGTCTTGCCGCTGGCCGTCTTGATACTCAGGCTGACCTGGTTGTCGGCCTTGCTGTGCAGCAACGACTGGTCGATTTTGATCTCGCCGGCGTTTTCCGCACGATCGGCGCTGGCGTAGAGCACGGACTGGGAAATGTCGCTGCCGTCCTTGGCGAACTGCTCAAGCAAGCCTGCGCCCAGGCCATTGAAGCGGCTGGCTGTGGACAAAGAGTTGAAGTTGGTACCCATCGTTTTGCCGAGCGCGTTCTGGCTGTCGCTTTCCCAGGCACGTACGCTTTCGTGACCCGGTAACTGTCCGCGGCGCGAATAGGTATCGGCGAATGTGTCGGAGACGGCATTGCCCAGACTGACCACTGAGGAGGGGCGCGCAGAGAGGGTGTCGCTGCTTTGCATCGGCGTCGCGGCAAGGCTCTCTGGTCTGCGAACAATGAGAGGGGCGGCGGCAATAACGGGTGAAAGAGTGGTCATGAGACGATCCATGTCTTGAACTGAACAGCCTTTAATTTAACCAAGACAGAGATCGATTGACAGCCAATAATGGCGAAGCGCCAGGTCAAAAAGCCGGCACGCTCTCATTAAGGTGCAATTGGACGCGGTAAGTAACCGATGGCAGTGACGAAAGGTGCCTTTTCACAAGGCAAAAAAAAACCCGGAAATCCTCACTTGCGTGGGCCTTCCGGATTTTCTAAACCGCCAAAAATGGTGGGTCGTGTGGGATTCGAACCTACGACCAATTGGTTAAAAGCCAACTGCTCTACCAACTGAGCTAACGACCCGCTGTGTGGTGGCGCGTATAATACTGATTTCTAAGGATTATTCAACACCTTATTTTAAAAAAACCTGAAATAACCTGTCAGGGCCATCACGGCGGCTGTTTGCGTGCCCTCTCAACGCCCCGGTTCGTCGTTCCACAGGTACTTGTGCAACTGCAATTGCAGACGTACCGGCAGGTTGTCCGCCACCACCCAGTCCGCCAGCTCGCGTGCATTCAGGTCGTGATGGCTTGGGGAAAACAGCACCTCACCCGCGCGACGCTCCAGACCGTACTGGATCAGCTTGGAGGTGGCCCAGTCATAATCGTCACGGGAACAGATGACGAACTTGACCTGATCGTTGGGCGTCAGCAGTTCGATGTTCTCGTAGCGGTTACGGTGCGCCTCTTTGGAGTCCGGCGTCTTGAGGTCGACCACTCGGCTGACCCGCGGATCGACAGCGGAAATATCCAGGGCGCCGCTGGTTTCCAGGGACACTTCGTAGCCGGCGTCACACAACTGCTTGAGCAAGGGGATGGCGTTGGGCTGTGCCAGCGGCTCGCCGCCCGTGACACAGACGTAGCGCGGGTTGTAACCGGCCACCTGCTCCAAGATGTCGTCGAGGGTGCGCACGGTACCGCCACTGAAGGCGTAGGCGCTGTCGCAGTACTGGCAACGCAACGGGCAACCGGTCAAGCGCACAAAGACTGTGGGCAGGCCGGCGGTGCGCGTTTCACCCTGTAACGAGTAAAAAACTTCGGTAATGCGTAGTGTGTCTTGCATAGTCGCCACGGGCGTAACAGCTGAACAGGCTGTCCGCCTCCGTCAGGCACTTCAAGGAACCCCGCCAACGCGTGGGCCCCAAGGAGCGTATTTCATAAAAGGGCGTGGATTCTAACGAAAAAACCCGCGCCAGGCGCGGGTTTCTTCTAAACGGGCGGCATCGCTTACAAGCGCTGCAGGTCCCGTTGAGCCAACTGGGCAGCGGAAGTACCCGGATATTGGGCTACGACCTGCTGCAGAATGCCTTTGACCTTGTCGGTATGACCCAGGCGGCGTTCTACGTCAGCGAGTTTGTACAGCGAATCCGGCACCTTGGCATGCTTGGGATACAGTTGGCTGACCTTGGCAAACGCTTGGCCCGCGCCCTGCAAATCACCCTTGGCCAGGTTGACCTCGCCCAGCCAGTATTGGGCATTGCCCGCGTACTGGCTGTTCGGGTATTTGCGCAGGAACGCGCTGAATGCCTGGCTGGCTTTGTCGAAATCCTTGGCTTTGATCAGGTCGAAGGCTGCATCGTAATACAGTTTTTCCTTCGCCGGATCACCCGGTTCGCTGCTGGCGGCAGGGGCTTGGCTGGCAGCCGCCCCCGCTGCCGCACCACCGATGGCGGCACTGGGCGCGCCACCGGCAGAAGAATTATCAGGAGTAGCGGCAGGTGCAGCACCGGCTCCTATACGTCGATCAAGATCCTGGTAACGCTCCAGGCCTTCTTGCTTGAGCTGGTTAACCTGGTTCTGCAGCACTTCAATGGCGCCTTGTTGCTGCGCGATTTGATCCTGCATGCGTTGCAGCTGGTTGAACAGTTCGCCCTGTGCCGAGGGGGCGGACGTAGCCGCTCCCCCAGCATAGGCGCCGTTCGTGCCATAACCCGCTGGCGGATAACTGCTCCCGCTATTGTTATAGCCAGAGTTGCTATCCGTTACAGGAACCGCAGCCCACACCGCAAGCGGTGCGAAGCTGAGAGCCAATACAGTTAGAGCACGACGGCACGTTCGCATGACGAATTACTTACGCAGTTCGACGCGACGGTTTTGAGCCCAGGACTGCTCGTCGTGGCCAGTAGCAACTGGACGCTCTTTACCGTAGGAAACCAGTTCCAGTTGGCCTGGAGCAACACCTTGCAGTACCAGGTAGCGCTGAACGGCTTTCGCACGACGCTCGCCCAGTGCCATGTTGTACTCGCGAGTACCACGTTCGTCGGTGTTACCTTCCAGAACAACGCGAGCGCCGTTAGCTTTCAGGTCTTTCGCGTGAACGTCCAGAGCGCGCATGGCTTCTGGTTTCAGGTCCGAACTGTCGTATTCGAAGTAGAAAGTGGTGATAGCGCGCAGAGCAGCTTCTTCGCTCAGGGAACCGTCAACGGCACCCGAGTTAGCGCCGTAACCAGCGTTTGGATCAACAGCTGCGCCTTCACCGGCATTGTCGCCGCCTTTGGACGAGCAACCAACGGCTACGGACAGAGCCAGAGCCAGAGCAGCAAACTTACCAAACTTCAGCATTTCCATCGTGAAACTCCTAATGAACCCCAGTGTGTTAAGCAAATCTTTTTGTAGCGCCGCGTCAGTTCAGGTAAGGGGACCAGGATGGTTCTCTGACTTCGCCTTGTGCGGTAGGAAGCGGGAGCCTTACGCGTCCATTAATGGACACGAGCATCAAGACTCCCCGGCCCTGCTGGCGGGTGGCGTAGATTACCATGGTGCCGTTGGGCGCAACAGTGGCTGACTCATCAAGGTTGGTATCTGTAAGGATTTTTACCGTTCCACGCTGCAAATCCTGGGCCGCAACCCGGAAATTAGTGAAACCATCCTGACGGTGAATCATCACCAACGTCTTTTCATCGGCCGAAAGCTTCGGATTGGCGTTGTAGTTACCAATAAAGGTCACACGCTCCGCGCCACCGCCGCCTACGCTCGTTTTGTAGATTTGTGGCTTGCCGCCGCGATCGGAGGTGAAGTAGATGGTCGAACCATCCTTACCCCAGAACGGTTCGGTATTGATGCCCGGGCCACTGGTCACGCGAGTGATCTGGCGCGAAGCCATGTTCATCACGTAGATATCCGGGTTGCCGTCCTTGGACAGCACGAACGCCAGGCGCGAACCATCCGGCGACCAGGCTGGCGCACCGTTGAGACCTTCGAAGTTGGTGATCTGCTCACGACGGCCGGTATCGATGTGCTGAACGAAGATACGCGGGCGCTTCTGTTCGAAAGACACATAGGCAATACGCTTGCCGTCCGGTGCGAAACGCGGCGACAGGATCGGCTCACGCGATTGCAGCAAGGTCACGGCCCGCGCACCGTCGTAGTCCGAACGCTGCAGGGTGTAGCGCGTGTTGTCCACGGAGAAACGCTCAGCCGTTACATACAGCAGACGTGTGGAGAACGCACCTTTGATACCGGTGAGTTTTTCAAACGACTGGTCCGAGATGTAGTGGGCCATGTCCCGCAGTTGTTCGGCGGTGCCCGATACGCTGCCGGTCAGGACCTGCTGCTCGGTGGCCACGTTGAACAAGGTATAGGTGATCTGCAGGCGACCGCCGGCCGGCGTGATGTTGCCGACCATGAGGTACTGCGCGCCTACGGCCTTCCAGTCACGGAAGATGACTTCGCTGGCCTGGGTCGGCTGGCTGATCATGTTGCCTTTCGGAATTGGCGCGTAGTAGCCGGAGTTGCGCAGGTCGTCGCTGACGATCTGGGCCATGTCATCCGGCAGCACGCTGCCGCCCTGCCAACCGAACGGTACAACGGCGATCGGGGTGGCCCGATCGCTACCGCTGGTGACCAGGATGTTCTTTTCATCCGCCGCCGCTATCCCTGCCATACAGCAAATAACGACAAGCATTCCTCGAAGAAGGTTTCTCACAAGGCTAGATCCTCAGGTGTGAATGTCATCTTGAATGAACGATAGGGAGCGAAGTCGCTTGGTTTCATTCCCTGCATCTCGGTCAACCGGCCAATGTTCTTGACCGCGGCAACTGCCGAACTGTCGAACGATGGATCGCCACTGCCCTTGGCCACGCTGACCGAAGTCACCGTACCGTCCGGCAACATGCCGATCTGTAGCACTACTGTCATGCCCTTGCGTGCCGAAGGTGGACGTGTCCAGCCTTCCGCTGCCCGTGCCCGAATCAGGTCGTCGAAACTGCCCGCGACTTCATCGCCACGTTCATCGGCCAAGGCTTGCTGACGCTGCGGCGTGTCGGAGAGCAAATCCGCCAAGGCCTGGGCCTTTTTCTCTTCGGCGGATTTACGCGCTGCTTCCTGGGCCTTTTTCTTGGTGGCGTCGGCGGCAGCTTTCTTCTTCGCGTCGTCGGCGACTTTCTTTTTCGCCTCGTCTGCTTCAGCTTTTTTCTTGGCGTCTTCGGCGGCTTTCTTCTTCGCGTCTTCGACTATCTTTTTCTTGGCTTCTTCAGCGGCCTTTTTCTTGGCCTCTTCTTCGGCAGCCTTTTTGGCTTCCTCTTCCGATTTCTTCTTGGCTATATCAGCCAATTGTTTCTCTTCGGCTTTTTTCGCTTCGGCAGCTTTATCGGCTTTCTTGGCTTCGTCAGCCTTTTTCGCCTCGTCAGCCTTCTTGGCTTCATCAGCCTTTTTCGATTCCTCGGCCTTTTGAGCCGCCTCTTCTTTCTTTTGTTCCGCAGCAGCCTTCACCGCTTCCTGCTCGACCTTCTTCTGTTCCATCTGTTCGACTTCAGTCTGGCGCGCAGCCGACTTCTGGGCCTCACCCGCAATCTTTTGATTGGTCTGGGTGGTGGCCTGACTCTTCGATTTCAGCTGATACAGGGTCGCCTGCACGATCGGCTTGGCCGGCGGCAGATCCGGGGTCATGGCAAAGCTGACGAACAGCATGCCAAACACCAGGATGTGCAGGGCAATTGCCCAGACGCTAGGCCAGAAGTAGCTTTCCGAGGCGGACGGCTCTCGCTGTTGCTGCATCAGGGCGCCTCGGTAATCAAGCCAACGTTACCCACGCCGGCCTTCTGCAGCCCGCCCATGGCGCCCATGACGGAACCGTAGTCGACCGACTTGTCGCCGCGGATGAACACCTGGGTGTGCTTGCCGCCTTCGTTGCCGGAGCGAATGATCTTGGTCACCGCGTCGGTCATTGCCGGCAGGGTCAAGGCCTTGTCCTGCTGCTTCTGGGTGTCGACTTCGCTGCCGAGGTTCCAGTAGTAGGTCTTGTCTGCCTTGATCGAAATGGTCAGCACCTGGGTGTTGTTGTCCTGGGGCAAGGCTTCGCTGGATACCTTGGGCAGGTCAACCTTGACACCCTGGTTGAGCATCGGCGCGGTCACCATGAAGATCACCAGCAGCACCAGCATCACGTCGATGTAAGGCACTACGTTCATCTCGGCGACCGGCTTGCGCTTGGTTCGAGCTCGAGTGATTAAAGCCATCGGGGAGTACCTGCTTATTCTTCGCTGGTGTGCACTTTACGGTGCAGGATCGCCTGGAATTCATCGGCGAAGGTGTAGTAACGGCCAATCAGGTTTTCGCCGCGCGCGGCAAAACGGTTGTAGGCGATAACGGCCGGGATCGCGGCGAACAGGCCGATCGCGGTGGCGACCAGGGCTTCGGCGATACCCGGAGCCACGGTGGCCAGGGTGGCTTGCTGCGCCTGGGCCAGGCCGCGGAAGGAGTTCATGATCCCCCAGACGGTACCGAACAGGCCGATGTACGGGCTTACGGAGCCGACGGTGGCGAGGAACGGCAGGCTTTGCTCCAGCTTCTCTTCTTCGCGGGAAATGGCGACGCGCATGGCGCGGGCCACGCCTTCCATCACGGCTTCCGGGTCAACGCCTGGCTGCTGGCGCAGGCGCGAGAATTCCTTGAAGCCGGCGCGAAAGATCTGCTCGACGCCCGAGTCCGGGTCCGGGTTGCTGCCGGCCTGGCGATACAGCTTGGACAGGTCGATACCCGACCAGAAGCGCTCTTCAAAGCTCTCCAGGGCACGTCGACCGGCACGCAGCAGGTTGCTGCGCTGAAAAATCATGACCCAAGAGGTAACCGATGCGGCTACCAGGATCAGCATGACCAGTTGAACCACAACACTGGCATTGCTGACCAGGCTCCACATGGAGGAATGGTCGACGACGGTAGGTTCCACGCTAAATCTCCTGCTTTGATTGTTTACCCGCGCCGCTCACGGCGGCAAAGGCCGCACGTAGAGTTTCGGGAATGGCCCGAGGTTTCAAACTGTTGGTGCGCACACACGCCACCAGGAACTGCCCCTCACAGAGCAGCGTTGCATCCGTGGCCCGCCTGACCTGCTGCTTGAAACGCAGGCTGGCACGGTTCAATTCGATTACTTCAGCGCTGACCAGCAGTTCGTCGTCCAGTCGCGCCGGTGCGTGGTAACGCGCCTCGCTGGAATGCACGACGAACAACAGGTCCTCTCCCGCAAGCGTGGACTGGGCAAAGCCCAGCTCCCGTAGCCGCTCGGTTCGAGCCCGCTCCATGAACTTGAGGTAATTGACGTAATACACGATGCCGCCGGCATCGGTGTCCTCGTAATAAACGCGACAGCGATGTGCGAACGACTGATCCCCGTTTTGCGCGCGCATACTCTAGTGCTTACTCCTGAGGTTGCCAATCCGGATCGGCAACTGTTTTTGCATTCTCGAAGACATTTCCTACGACTGAATGACGACGCCAGACACTGGGACAGCACAAACCTTGAATAAATCGACGCGCGTCGCCTTTTTAATCGTCCACTGCATCGAGAAATTCGTCTACCGCAGGCATCTCACCCAATCGTGACGGAATGTTTAGCCCAAAGTGCAGATACGCATGGCGTGTCACCACCCGGCCCCTTGGCGTGCGCATGATGTAGCCCTGCTGGATCAGGTACGGCTCCAGCACATCTTCGATGGTATGGCGCTCCTCGCTGATGGCCGCCGCCAGGCTGTCGACGCCCACCGGGCCACCGTCGAATTTCTCGATCATGGTCAAGAGTAGACGCCGGTCCTGGTGATCGAAGCCATGCTCGTCCACATCCAACAGGTTCAACGCAAGGTCGGCCACGGCCTTGGTGATATGCCCCTTGGCCCGCACTTCGGCAAAATCGCGCACCCGGCGCAGCAAACGGTTGGCAATACGCGGCGTGCCACGGGCGCGACGGGCGATTTCAAACGCGCCTTCCGGGTCCAGGGGCAAGCCGAGAATGCTCGCAGAACGGCTGACGATGGTCGCCAGGTCCGCCGTGCTATAGAACTCCAGACGTTGAACAATGCCGAAACGGTCTCGCAACGGGTTGGTCAACATGCCCGCGCGCGTGGTTGCGCCCACCAGCGTGAACGGTGGCAGGTCGAGCTTGATCGAGCGTGCCGCCGGGCCTTCGCCGATCATGATGTCGAGCTGGAAGTCTTCCATGGCCGGGTACAGCACTTCTTCGACGATCGGCGACAACCGGTGAATCTCATCGATAAACAGCACATCGTGCGGTTCTAGGTTGGTCAGCAACGCCGCCAAATCGCCTGGACGCTCCAGCACCGGGCCGGAGGTGGACTTGATCGACACGCCCATTTCCTGGGCAATGATGTTCGCCAGGGTGGTTTTACCCAAGCCCGGCGGGCCGAAGATCAACGTGTGGTCCAGGGACTCGCTACGCCCGCGCGCGGCCTGGATGAACAGCTCCATTTGCTCGCGCACGGTGGGCTGGCCGATGTAGTCGGCCAGGCTCAGGGGGCGAATGGCGCGGTCCTGGACTTCTTCACGGTCGCGCGGGCCGGTGGCGGCGATCAGACGATCAGCTTCAATCACTTAAATCATTCCCTTCAGGGCTCGGCGGATCATATCTTCACTGCTCAGGTTCTTGTCCTTGATGGCCGACACGGCCTTGCTGGCTTCCTGCGGCTTGTAGCCCAGGGAGATCAGTGCACTGACCGCATCGCTTTCGGCGCTGGCGACCTGGCCCGCCGGCATGTCCGGCTGGTTCGGCACCAGCGCGAACATGCTCGGCACCACTTCCCAGGCTTTAAAGCGGTCCTTGAGTTCCACCAGCAGGCGCTCGGCGGTTTTCTTGCCCACGCCCGGCACCTTGGTCAGCGCCGAGGTGTCCTGGGCCGAGACGGCACGCACCAGTTCGTCCACTTCCAGGCTCGACATCAAGGCCAGGGCCAGTTTCGGCCCTACGCCATTGAGGCGAATCAACTCACGGAAGAAGTCGCGGTCACGCTTGCCAATGAAACCATAGAGCAATTGTGCGTCTTCGCGCACCACCAGGTGGGTGTGCAGCGTTATCGGCTCGCCGACCGACGGCAGGCGATACAGGGTGGTCATGGGCACTTCCAGCTCATACCCCAGCCCGTTCACATCCAGAATCAGGTGCGGCGGCTGTTTTTCAGCCAGGGTGCCGCGCAAGCGTCCAATCACGGTTCAGATCCTTAAAGCTTGGGGTCAGATCAAGGCCTGACCCGACATAACGATTGCGCTGATGCTATCAGAGACGCAGGCGCCCGCCACGACTGCGTGCCGTACCCAAGCCATGTGGCAGCAGGCTGGAACGGGTGTGGGCATGGCAAATGGCAATGGCCAGGGCGTCGGAGGCGTCGATCTGTGGCTTTGAGGTGAGCTTGAGCATGTGCATGACCATCATCTGCACCTGTTCTTTGTTGGCCGCACCGGTGCCGACCACGGCCTGTTTGACCTGGGTCGCGGTGTATTCGGCGATTTCCATGCCCTCCTCGGCCCCGGCAACAATCGCCGCGCCACGGGCCTGACCCAGTTTCAGCGCCGAGTCGGCGTTCTTGGCCATGAAGACTTTCTCGATACCCATTGTCACCGGGCCGTAGGTCTGGATCACCTCACGCACGCCGCGATACACAATCTGCAAACGCTCGGCCAGCTCGCCCGCGCCAGTACGGATGCAGCCCGAGGCGACGTAGACGCAGCCGCGCGGGGTGTGTTGCACCACGCCAAAACCGGTGATGCGCGAACCGGGGTCGATACCTAGGATTAAAGTCATAACGCCTGCGGTTAGGGTAAACACATTTTTTGATACGCAGAAGATCCAATGTGGGAGGGGGCTTGCTCCCGATGGCGGTGGAATCAG
>NZ_JAFHKI010000107.1 GCF_016937615.1 Pseudomonas lactucae
GCAGCTGTGCGCAGGTGTGCAAGACCGGGCATATCGGACCCCGGCAGACCCCGAGGGATCTCCCGCGCACAGCCGCCATAACAAGTACAGCAAGCATAAAAAACGCCCGCTGAATGGCTATGGGCGTTGGTGCGCCGACATGTAACCGGACTTGCACGTCCGTGTCACCGTTTTTTGCGATGACGGGACGAAGACTAGGCGTGCTGAGCACCCACGACAAGTTCACGCACAGCCCAAAATCTTGCAGGAAAAATCCGAAGGCCATCCACCTTGACCGCCCCAATCACTCTTCGCCACTCCCCACTTCTCGCTCTTCAAATGCCGATCGCACGGCTTCCACAACACGCTCTGTGCGGCCTGCATCGTCCAACTGCGGATAGGCTTTCTTCAGTTTGCCGGATACCTGCCAGCCATTGTCCTTGAGCGAGCGAATGATGCGGTTCGCGTCTTGATCAGGCATTTCAAGCACTTCCTTGAGCCGCTCCTGGGCAAGCTGGAAAGTGATGAGTACACGCGCTTCATCAGCCATCTCGGTGCGGACGGTATGCGCCACGACCTGCGCCGTGTACAACACGTGCTCGGTCAGATCAGGATAGCGCCATGCAAAGTGCGCGTCGTCGTAGTCATCGAAGACCAGGTTGCTTGAGGTGCCGTCTTCGTAGACGGCGACTTTTCCAAAACGATAGGACGCTGCATAGCGTTGCATAAATGGCCGCGAAAACACTTCCAACGTGCGGTCATAACGCGCCCGAAAATCAATCGAACTGGTGATAGTGGCCGATACAGGCAGGATCACGCCCTCCGGCACCGCCGTATCACGGATCAAGATATCGTTGATCAAGAAACGATGAATCCGACCATTGCCATCGCGCATCGGATGGATATACACAAAGGCAAAAGCAATTGCCGCCGCCCGGGCCAACGGTTCGGCGCCGCGTGTGGCCAGCTCGAATGCTTTTAGGCCACCGAGCAAGTGCGGCAGCGCCTCAAAGGCCGGCGCGATGTAGTGCACGATGTCCTCGCGCATCGTCGCCTGCCCCACGAAGACCGGCGAGCGTCGCAGGCCCAGCCCGAGCGCCTCATGCCCCAGAATACCGGCTTGCAACGTGTGCAGGCTGTCGTTACTCAACGGATCCTCGATATGACCACAGTGCTGGGCGATCACATGGGCAAATCGCTGGATCCTGTCGGCCTTATCTGCCTCCCTCTCGATCAGAAAGCTCGAGCGCGACTCCTTGAGGGTCAGCCAACTGGCCGTGCGCATCAGGATGTCGGTGCCAAAGGTTTGGTTCAGCTCGCGCAGGGCCAAACCCAAGTCAAATTGCAGTGCTTCTTGAACAGATTCGGTACGACGAACCAACGGGCAGAATGCTGGCACACCGGGAAGATTATCGTTGATGCGCCAGCGCCGAACCCGCAGCGGTTCAACACGAGTCAAGTAATGCTGTGCAGATACTGCATCGACATAACCGCCATTGGTGACATCCGGCACATCAAGGTGCTTTCCGGTCAGCCACTCATACAGGAATCCCGTGCGGCGAGCATATTGACCAAAAGGCGCCTGCCGGCACCAGGCTTCAACAGGCTTGGGGCCAATAACCGAAAACAGTCGGGCGAAAAATTCGAGGTGGAGGTCTTCGTACTTGAGCCCAAATTCGAAATGCCCTGCGAAGTCGTCCGCCGGCTGGTAGCTGGCAGGATACTTGCGCTCGACATGCCCATCTCTTTCGCGGCTCATCCGTGTCGTACCGATTACCGATTCGACGCGCAGAGGTTGTACCAGCGCGATTCGGTAGCGGTCGGCAAGCGCCTTGAAGCCTACTTGCATTGTCGAGTTCCCTAACGAGAGCTAAAAAATGATAACTATCCGGGGATAGTAAGCGAAAATAATAATTTCACATCCACGAAAAGGCTAATAGCCACTTCAATTTGATAATAAATCCAATATTCGCGTCGAAAACGATAAAAACCATTTGCAGTGTTTTGTGTTCAGGCCAAGCCAGACTCAACCAGTAAGGCTTCGATCCCCATCAAATCCGGCACCTTCGCCACCTGTTCCCCCACTTGCACCGCCGCCAGTTCCAATGGGCACAGCGGCACGTCGACGTAGCTCAATTCACTATCAAGCTTGTAAGAGCGGGGAATCCCCTGAATCACCAACGCAATGAACTTCAACGTCGGTCGCCCGCCCAAGGCGTTCAACACCACAATCCGCGAGCGTTCGCCGGTGACGCAGACCTCACCGCACGCGGCTTCAAAGCTGATCAACGGAATCTGCCGGTCCCGCCATGCCACTTGCCGCAAATACCATGGCGGTGCATCGCTGGCGGGTTCTCCGCGCTGGAAGTCGATGAGTTCGGCAATGGCAACGTTGGGCAGTATCAGGTGCCGGTCCGCCAGGGGCAGCAGCAACCCGGTGAGTTGGCTGGCGCGGTGATCAAGCATGGGACTTGCTCCAGTAGGCGATGCTTTCCAGCAGCACCGACTCTTGGTACGGCTTGCCGAGGTAGTCGTTGACGCCGATCGCCATGGCACGGTCGCGGTGTTTCTGCCCGGTGCGCGAGGTGATCATGATGATCGGCAGGCGCATCAGGCGCGGGTCATTGCGCACCTGGATCGCCACTTCGAAGCCGTCCATGCGCGGCATTTCGATGTCGAGCAGCATCAGGTCCGGGGTGTGTTCTTCAAGCACGGCGAGGGCGTCGATACCGTCCTTGGCGGTGAGCACGTTCATGCCGTTGCGCTCCAGCAGGCGGCTGGTGACTTTGCGCACGGTGACCGAATCGTCCACCACCAGCACCAGCAGCGGGCGCTTTTTCAGCGGGTCGTTGAGGATCAACGGCGCATCCACCGCCTGCGCCGGCAAGGCCGGTGGCCGCGCGCGGATATGCGCCAGCAAATCGATGATCAACACCACGCGGCCGTCGCCCAGGATGGTCGCCCCGGACAAGCCCTGCACTCCGGAAAACTGCGGGCCCAGGCCTTTGACGACAATCTCGCGGGTACCGGCCATGGCATCCACATGCACCGCCACGTGGCGCTCATTGCACTGCACCAGCAGTACCGGCACGGGCTGGTATTGACCCAGTAATTTCGGGCGGCCGACGGTGTGCAGCAGGTCGCCCAGATAGAACAGTTCGTAGCGCTGGCCGGCATATTCGTAGCACGGCGGGTCCTGCTGGTAGTGCCCCGCCAATTCATGGGGCAGCACCCGCACCAGGCCTTCAATGGTGTTGAGCGGGATCGCGTATTGCTCGTCCGCGCATTGCACCATCAGCGCGCGGTTGACCGACACGGTAAAAGGCAGGCGAATGCGAAAGTGCACGCCGGCGCCCGGTGTCGAGTCGATCACCATCGAACCACCGAGCTGGCGCACTTCTTCGTGCACCACGTCCATGCCCACGCCACGCCCGGAAATCTGGGTGATTTTTTCTGCGGTGGAAAAGCCCGGCTGCAGAATGAACTGCAACACGTCGCGGTCGCTCATTTCCTGATGGGGGGCCAGCAAGCCGCGCTTGATCGCCTTGCGCCGCACCGCGTCCAGAGGCACGCCGGCACCGTCGTCGCGCATGTCGAAGACAATGTCGCCACCTTCGTGGGTCAGGTCCAGGGTGATGCGGCCCTTCTCCGGTTTACCGGCCGCCAGGCGCACCTCGCGGGACTCCAGGCCATGGTCGACGGCGTTGCGCAGCATATGCTCCAGCGGCGCCGCCATGCGCTCCAGCACGTTGCGGTCCATCTCGCCCTCGGCGTTGCCGACGATGAACTCCACGTCCTTGCTCAGCTCGCCCGCCACCTGGCGCACGATGCGCTTGAGGCGCGGCAGCATGCGTTCGAACGGCACCATGCGCGTACGCATCAAACCTTCCTGCAGCTCGGTGTTGATGCGCGCCTGTTGCTGCAACAGGTCGTGCGCGTCTTCGTTACGCCGGTCGAGGGTGTCCTTGAGGTCGAGCAGGTCGGAGGCCGACTCGGACAGCGCACGGGACAGCTGTTGCAGCTGCGAATGGCGGTCCATTTCCAGCGGATCGAATTCCTCGTACAGGCGCTCGGCCTCGGCCTGCTGACGGCTGAGGATGCGGCCCTGGGTTTCGCTGTCGAGGCGGCGCAGTTGGTCGCGCATGCGTTCGATGGTGGTCTCGACCTCATGCAGGGCGATGCGCGCGTCATTGACTTGCTGTTCGATGCGCCCCCGGAAGATCGAGGTCTCACCGGCCAGGTTGACCAGGTCGTCCAGCAGCTCGGCGGAGATTTTTACCATGTCGGCAGCCGGATCAACCGCCGCTTCGACCTTGCCCGCCGGCAATGCCACCGGCAGCACAGGCTCGCCGCTGGGGTGCACCAGGCTTTTGATACGTTCGATGAGCTTGTCCACCGAGCCCACCGGCAAGCCATCCGCCACGGCATCGATCATCTGCGCCAGGCGGTCATGACAGCTCTGCAATAACGCAAACAGCTCGGGGGACAGCGCGAGCGAGCCAGCGGACAGCCCTTCGTAGAGAAACTCCAGTTCATGGGCCAGGTCGCCAATCGGGCCGATCTCGACCATCCGTGCGCCACCCTTGAGGGTGTGCAGGTCGCGCAGCAGGGTTTCGACCTCCTGGCGACTGTTCGGCTCGGCCTGCCAGCGCAGCAAGGCGGCGCCTGAGCTGTCGAGGATGTCGGCGGCCTCTTCGAGGAAAATCTCCAGCAGCTCCGGATCGGCGCTGGACGTTTCCGGCGCCGCGGCTGCCGGTGCCGGCGGGCCGGCCTGGCGCAGTTCGCGCAACTTGCCGACCAGCTCGGCGCTGTCGCTCAAGGGCTGCTGCCGTTGCAGCTCGTCCAGTTGCAAGGCCAGGCGCTCATGGCTGGCCATCAGCACCTGTGAGAGCTCGGTGGAGTAGCTGTAGCGACGGTCTACCAGGCCTTCATAGAGGCATTCCAACTCGTGGGCCAACTCGCCCACCGGGTCGATTTCGGCCATGCGCGCCCCGCCCTTGAGGGTGTGCAGGTCGCGCTGCAGCGAGGACAACGGTGCCGCGTTTTCCGGCGCCAGTAACCAACGTTTGAGGGCCTGACCGGCGCTGTCGAGGATGTCCACGGCTTCTTCGAGGAAGATCTCGACGATCTCGTCATCCATTGCCGTTTCGTGATTCAACCGCGCCGTGACGGCGCCCAGCTCGGCGATGTCCGGGGCGCGCTGGCCGTCGCCCTTGATCAGCCCGGTGGCGGACGGGTCCAGAGCGCCATCCAGCAGTTCGCGCAGGGCCTGCACACGTGCCGGCGCCGGGCCGATTTCCTGGCCGGCGGCCAGTTGATCGAGCATATTGATCAGCGCTTCATGGGCTTGTTCGACCTCCTGGAAAAACCGCGCGCTGACCGCCAGGCTGCTTTCTTCCACTGCGCCGTAAAGATCGAGCAAGGCTTCACACAACGCATCGATGGCGTGCAGGTCGGCGTCGTGCGCGCCCTCCCCCAGCGTGGTCAGTTCATCCAGCAATGCCGTGAGTTCCTGGCGCTCGCCTGGGTGTTGTTGCCAGCGGCGCAACAGACTCTCGGCATCGAGCAGGATGTCCATGCCCTGGGCCAGGAAGTTGGCGATCAGTTGGGGGTCGCGCTTGATGCGCAGGCCGGTGTTGGGGGCGTCGAGCAGCGCCGCCAACTGATGGTCGAGCAAGGCTTGAGTACGGTCGATCAAGTCTTGCGCGCCCTTGATCGGCACCCGCGGTCGCGGTCCAGCTGGCGCAACCCTTGCTGAAACAGGCCCTCGGCGTCGAGCAGCAACTCCACTTCATCCAGGTCCAACGGCAAGCGATGGGCCTTGTATTCGCGGGTCAGGTGGTCCAGCGGGCGTACCAGCTCGGCGATCGGCAACACGCCGGCCATGTAGGCGCTGCCCTTGAGGGTGTGCAGGGCGCGTTGCAACTCATCGCTGACTTGCAGCGGCACATGCTCGGCAGCCTGGCGCAAGAAGTGGTTGAGGCTGTCCAGGTGGCTCTGGGCTTCATTGCGGAAGATCTCCAGCAGCATCGGGTCGTGGGGCTCGGCAGCCGACACGGCGACACCGTTGGCCAACGCGTGGGCGCGGGCGGCCAGGGCATCGACTTCGTTGCGCTGGCGTTGGTCGTTAGTCGCAAAGTCGGCGATCAGTTCCGGCAGCAGGGCCACCGCTTCGTCCAACACCTGTTGTATCTGCGGGCCTGGGGCCACGCTGCGTTCCAGCACGCGGTTAAGCAGGTTTTCCACGGCCCAGGCCAGCTCCGCCAGCACCAGGGCGCGCACCATGCGGCCACTGCCTTTCAACGTGTGGAAGGCGCGGCGCATTTCGCCCTGGGCGGTTTTGTCGGCACTGTTGGGCAGGTGGCGGTGCAACACTTCAAGCACTTCGTCGGTTTCTTCGAGGAAGACTTCACGCAGCTCATCGTCGACAGGCGCTTCATCGGCCGGCGGCGGCAGCAGGCTACCGGGGCGCTGCAAGGCCGGCGGGTTGAGGCGCGATGTGGGGTTGGCCAGCGCATCGTACTGGGACTGGCTGGGCGCGGTCTCGCCCGACAACGCGCCATCGGGCGCCACCAGCGCCTGACGCCAGGGTTTCTCCGCCGGCAAGTAGCCCAGCGCCGCCAGGCTTTGGGTGGCCAGTTCCAGCACCTGCTCGCCGCAAGCATCGGGGTCCTGGAGCATACGTTCGAGGTAGTACTCCAGGCCGCTGATCACGTCAGCGAAATGCCCCAACTGCGTCTCGGACGGCGGGGCGTCATTGACCATCAACTGCTCATCGACATAATCGGTGCAGCCGCGCATCAGGCTCGCCGCACGGGGCAAGGGGATCATTGCCAGCGCACCGCGCACCTGGCTCAGCAGCTCAGGCACGGACTCCAGACGCTGAAGGTCCCAGTCGGCTTCGAGACAATCGATCACCAGTTCCTTGGCCTGGCGCAGACATTGGCAGGACTCACGGATCACCAATTGGTGAATCTGGGTCAGGTCGGTGGTGGGCAGGCGGCTTTCTTCACGACTGTCCGGCTCGACGGTGCCGGCCATTCCGGCCAGAGTGGCTTCCACATAGAGCAGCGCGCCGGCCACATCCATCAGCACCGCGTCGTTGGGTTCGCGTTGGCCTTGAGCCAGGCTGAGCACGACCGCCAACTGGTCGATGATCACTTTGCGCGGCTGGCCGAATCCCAGCACCGCCAGGGTATCGGCGATCTGCCGCAACGGCGCCAGCAGCGCATCGAGGTCGTCGATGTGTTGGCGGTCACTGCGCACGAACAGGTCGAGACGCTCCTTGACCCGTACCAATTCCTCGCACAAAGCACCGAGCACCGAGCCCATGGCATTGCGGTCCGGCCCGGCCAAACGTGCGCGCTCAGCGTCGACCACGGCACTGTCGGGCAACGCCTCGTCCAGGCCGTAGCGTTCCTTGAGGCTTTGCATGCGCGGCGTCGGCCGGGTGACTTTGGCCACGTAGAACAACAGGCTTTTGAGCAATTCATCGGCGCCGGCTGGTTGATGCCGTCAATACTCTGGGCCAGCAGGCGCTTGAGTTGCTTGCCGCTGGCCTTGAGCAGGCTGCGCAGTGCCGGGCTGTTGGCGACCACGCCGGTGAGCATGCCCTCGACCAGCGCCGAGGTGACCTGCCACAAAGGCAACAACGGCGCGCCCTGGCACAGCGCTTCGAGGCGGGCGAACACCCGCGCCATGTCTTCCAGGTTGCTTGGGCCGTGGTCTTCACGCAACAACCCGGCGAGGGCCTGTTGCAGCAGTTGATGCCATTGGCGCAGTTGCTCGTGAAGGTCCGGCACCGCGCGCCGGGCCAGGGCCTCGTCGGGCAGCGGCGCAATCGACAGCAGTTGTGGGCTGAACAGGCTGGTTTCCGACAATAGGCTTTCACCGCGGGCGCTGCGCAGGTCGTTGAGCAGCGGCAGGACAACCAGCGGCAAGTCGCGGCGAGCGCTGTGCACGCGGTCGAGGTACAGCGGCAATTGGCCGAGGGCTTGTTGCAGCAGGCGGATGCTTTCGTCGCGCTGACTCACCTGCCCGGCCTGGAGCGCCAAGGCCAGTTCCTCGATCTCTTCGGCCAGCAGCGCCGCGCCGTAGAACTCGACCATTTGCAGCGCGCCGTGCACCTGGTGGATACCGGCCAGGCACAGGCCGATCACGTCATCGTCATGGGTTTCGACAAACGCATCCAGCGCTGAACGGGCCTGTTTCAGGGTTTCGGCAATGTCGCCCTTGACCCATTCGAGGGCCACGTAGTCGTGCCGGTCAACCATAACTGCTCCGCTTGGAATTCGTGGGTGTTCTTGAAACAGTTGGATCGCATTTCAATCATCAGCCTGTTTGGGCGGTGGAAGGGTGAAGCCCGACACGACCTGCGTAACTGGCTGGCCATCTTCGCCAGATTGCCGATGCTTTCCGCCGTGGCGGTCGACCCCGACGATGTCTGCGTGGTGATCTGCTGGATCACGTTCATGGTCAGCGAGATCTGCCCTGCCGACGAGGTCTGTTGCTGCGCCGCGTTGGAGATGCTCTGGATCAGCGCCGCGAGGGTTTTCGACACGCCTTCGATTTCTTCCAGCGCCACGCCCGCATCCTGGGCCAGCCGGGCGCCGCGCACCACTTCGGTGGTGGTCTGCTCCATGGAGATCACCGCTTCGTTGGTGTCGGCCTGGATCGCCCGCACCAGGGTCTCGATCTGCCGGGTGGCCGCCGATGAGCGTTCGGCCAGGCGCTGCACCTCATCGGCCACCACCGCAAAACCACGCCCGGCATCGCCGGCCATGCTCGCCTGGATCGCCGCGTTGAGGGCCAGGATGTTGGTCTGCTCGGCAATGTCGTCGATCAGGCTGACGATGTCGCCGATCTCCTGGGACGATTCGCCCAGGCGCTTGATGCGCTTGGCGGTGTCCTGGATCTGTTCGCGAATATTGTCCATGCCGTGGATGGTGTTGTGCACCACCTCGTTGCCCTTGTTGGCGATCTCTACCGAACGCTCCGCCACCGCAGAGGATTCGGCGGCGTTGGCCGACACCTGGTCGATGGACTGAGCCATCTGGTTGATCGCAGTGGACGCTTCGGCGATCTGCTGGGCCTGATGCTCCGAGGCTTGGGCCAGGTGCATGGCGGTGGCCTGGGTATCCTGCACCGCGCCGGCTACCTGGCCGGCGGTGAGGTTGATCGTCGCGACCAGATCACGCAACTGGTCGACGGAATAGTTGATGGAATCGGCGATGGTGCCGGTGAAATCTTCGGTGACCGAGGCGGTCACGGTGAGGTCGCCGTCGGCCAGGTCTTCGATTTCATCGAGCAGACGCATGATCGCGTTCTGGTTGCGCTCGTTCTTCTCGGCGGTCTCGTGCAGTTGGCGGTTGGTCTCGCGCACCATCACCAGACCGATCAGGATGATCGAGGTCAACGCCAGCAAGCCCAGCACATAACCGCCGATGGTGTCGAAACTGCGCCCGCTGGCCAGGTTTTCGAAACCGGTGGCCAAGTGCGAGGCCTCATCGAGCAGGGTTTGCGACAGGTTGAAAATATTGCTCGCCGAGGCGCGTACCTGGAACAACTGCGGCGAGGTTTCGAGGATTTCATCCACGGAGCCGGAGACGAATTCGAACAGTTCGGCGATTTCCGTCAGCCGCGCGCGGGCGTCATGGTCTTCGACTTGGGTGATGCGCAGGCCCGGGTTGCCGTTGAGCATGCCGTTGAGCACCTGACCGAAACGCGCTGCATCGCGGCCAAAGGCATCAGCGGCCTGCACGGCGGTCTCATCACCCGCCAGTACCGTGTTGACCGCGCCCAGAATACGCTCGGCCAGCAGCGACTGGCGCTGGGCCAGAGCCACTTGGCTGGCCGGTGCACCGCGCTGCAGCAGGATGTCGACGACTTTTTCCGACTCCATCTGCAATTGCGGCACGGTTTCGGCCAGGGTCGCCGCCACTTGGTGCAAGGACAGCACGGTCTGTTCGCTGGCGAGGATCGCGTCAGTGTTTTTCAGCAGGGCTTCCCAGTCGGTCTGCACCGCGCGCATTTCGGCGCGTACCGCACCGGGCGCCGCCGGCAGGCCGGTGGCCGGATCGCCTTTTTTCAGGTAACCCCAGCGCTGGGCGAAGTCGTTGCGCGCCTCCCCCAGCAGTTTGAACGCCGCCGCCTTGCCGGCGGCGGCTTCGGTGGCGTTCTTGGCTATACGTTGCGACAGCACACGCAGTTCACCGGCGTGGCCGATGTATTGCTTGTCGTAGGTGGACTGGGTGTTGAGGTACGCGAAGTTGGCGAACAACAGCATGATGAACACGATCAGGGCGATAAACAGCACGATGATCTGTGAACGGCTGCGCGAGCCGGCCTGGGGTTTGGGTGCGGTAACGGTGGTCATGCGGCGACATCCATGAAGCCTGGGGCCTTGGCCAGAGCGAAGGGGCTGAAGACCTGCCACGGTGGGTCGCCGTCGAACCGGCCCTGGATAAACGGCGCGCCGGGGCCGGCGTTGGCCAGCAAAGCGTCTTGTGCGAAATGCTGCATCCCCACCACCTCGTCCACCAGCAGCCCGACAAACAGATCGTTGTATTCCACCACCAGCACGCGCCGTTGCCTGCGTGGCTTGGACAAGGCAAGACCGAGGAAACCACCCAGGTCCATCACCGGCAGCAAGCGCCCGCGCAGGTTGGCCACGCCCCTGACCCAGGCCTTGACCCCGGGCGTCAGCGTACAGCGAGGCTCATGCAGCACTTCGGCGATTTCGCCCATCGGCGCCACGTACCACTGATCACCCAGGCGAAAACCGATACCGCTCCAGCGCTGCAGGCGGGTTTCCTGGGACGGCAGGTCGGCGGCCAGCAGGCGGCAGCGGCGGTCGATGTCCAGCAACAGCTCGAAGGCGGTTTGCGACTCGGTCATGATCGCGAACCTTTAACCGGCCAGCACCTTGTTCAGGGTGGCGATCAGGGTTTCTTCATCCACAGGCTTGGTCAGGTAGTCCTTGGCGCCTTGGCGTGCTCCCCAGATTTTGTCGGTTTCCTGATCTTTGGTAGTGATGATAATAATCGGGATAGCGTTGGTTTCCGGCTCCTTGGAAAGCTGCCGGGTGGCTTGGAAGCCATTGAGACCCGGCATCACGATGTCCATCAGGACCGCATCGGGCTTTTCCTGACGGGCCAGGGCCACGCCGTCCGCGCCGTTTTCGGCCTTGAGCACCTGGTGACCATGCTTTTCCAGCATGCCGGTGAGTTTGTACATTTCAGTCGGCGAATCGTCGACGATCAGAACGCGTGCCATGGTTTTCCCCGCTACATTGGTCGGCGCCAGCCCTTGTGAGGCGGCGTCAGTGTGCTTGTTCTACTGCTGCGAACCCCGGCACATAGGCCTTGATCGCGCTCAGCAGTTCTTCCTTGCTGAAAGGCTTGGTCAAAAACTGATCGACACCCACGATGCGCCCCTTGGCCTTGTCGAACAGGCCGTCCTTGGAGGACAGCATGATCACCGGGATCGACTTGAACGCCGGGTTGTTCTTCACCAGGGCGCAGGTCTGATAGCCATCCAGGCGCGGCATCATGATGTCGACAAAGATAATGTGCGGGTGATGATCAACAATCCGGGCCAGGGCATCGAAACCGTCGATGGCCGTGATGACATCGCAGCCCACGTTCTTCAACAGCGTCTCGGCGGTGCGGCGGATGGTTTTCGAATCGTCGATCACCATCACTCTCAAGGCGTTGGAATGCTGTTCCATAGTTGCTCTACCATCGCCACAGCGAATCGGTTTTCGGTGTGTACTGCCTGATGCTTCACAGGATGAGCGCCGCAAGCCATGCAATTCAGGGGCTGCTGCGCCGTGGGAGTCTTTTTAGCACAGTCTCGGGGAGCAATCTATCGAGGCACCCGCCCGGTGGTTTTTCCTTGACCCACAACAGCCGCAGCGCCACTCTGACGCCACTTTTATGCGCCCAATTTGCCAGAGGAAATCCCCCATGAGCGTTCGCGTCGGCATTGTCATGGACCCTATTGCCAGCATTTCCTATAAAAAGGACAGCTCGCTGGCCATGCTCCTGGCCGCCCAGGCCCGCGGCTGGAGCCTGTTCTATATGGAACAGCGCGACCTTTACCAGGGCGACGGCGAGGCCCGCGCACGCATGCGCCCGCTGCAGGTGTTCGCCAACCCTGAGAAGTGGTTCGAACTGCAAGACGAAATCGACAGCCCGTTGAGCGACCTGGATGTGATCCTGATGCGCAAGGACCCGCCGTTCGACATGGAGTTTGTCTACTCCACCTACCTGCTGGAGCAGGCCGAGCGCGCCGGTGTGCTGATCGTCAACAAGCCGCAGAGCCTGCGCGACTGCAACGAAAAGCTGTTCGCCACGCTCTTCCCGCAGTGCACGCCGCCGACCGTGGTCAGCCGCCGCGCCGATGTGCTGCGTGAATTTGCCGCCAAGCACGGCGATGTGATCCTCAAGCCGCTGGACGGCATGGGTGGCACCTCGATCTTCCGTCACCGCGCTGGCGACCCGAACCTGTCGGTGATCCTGGAGACCCTGACCGCCCTGGGCACCCAGCAGATCATGGGCCAGGCCTACCTGCCGGCGATCAAGGACGGCGACAAACGCATTCTGATGATCGACGGCGAACCGGTGGATTACTGCCTGGCGCGGATCCCGGCGGCGGGCGAGACCCGTGGCAACCTGGCGGCAGGTGGTCGTGGCGAAGCACGGCCGTTGTCGGACAAGGACCGCTGGATCGCCAGCCAGGTCGGCCCGATCTTGCGCGAAAAAGGCCTGTTGTTTGTAGGCCTGGACGTCATTGGTGAACACCTCACCGAAATCAACGTCACCAGCCCCACCTGTATCCGTGAGATCGACAATGCTTTCGGCACCAATATCGGGGAAATGCTAATGGCTGTTATTGCCAAAAAGCTGCAAGTTGCAAGCTCCAAGCCGCAGGTTTAAGGCAAACCGCGTTTAACCTTGCAGCTTGTAACTTGTCGCTTGAAGCTAAAAACCAACATTGCGCTATCATGCCGAACCCCGATACAAGCGATGTTGTTTTTATGCCTCTGCCGTCCGATCTGCCCCCCGAACTCTCCCACCGCGGCGTGCGCCCGGCTGATCGGCTCGGATTTACCCTGTTCCTGGCCGCATTGCTTCACCTGGCCTTGCTCCTCGGGGTGGGGTTCACCCTGGTCGAACCCAAGCAGATCACCAAGACCCTGGAAATCACCCTCGCCACGTTCAAGAGCGAAAAGAAGCCTGAAAAAGCGGACTTTCTCGCTCAGGACAACCAGCAAGGCAGCGGCACCCTGGACAAGAAAGCCGTGCCCAAGACCACTGAAGTGGCGCCGTTCCAGGACAACAAGGTGAATAAAGTCACGCCGCCTCCGGCGCCCAAGCCCGAGGTCAAGCAGGCCACGCCCAAGCCTGCGGTGGCCACCGTCGCGCCCAAGCCGCAAAAAGCCCCGACCCAGCGCGAGAAGACCAAGACCGAGCCGACGCCTGAACCGGTGAAGCCGGCGCCGACCTTCGACAGCTCGACGCTGTCCGACGAAATTTCCAGCCTGGAAGCCGAGCTGGCCCATGAGCAACAGCTGTACGCCAAGCGCCCGCGCATCTACCGCTTGAATGCCGCGTCGACCATGCGCGACAAAGGTGCCTGGTATAAGGACGAGTGGCGCAAGAAAGTCGAGCGCATCGGCAACCTCAACTACCCCGAAGAGGCCCGTCGCCAGCAGATTTATGGCAATTTGCGCCTGCTGGTGTCGATCAACCGCGACGGCACGTTATATGAGGTGCAGGTGCTCGAGTCCTCCGGGCAACCGCTGCTGGACCAGGCCGCCCAGCGCATCGTGCGCCTGGCCGCGCCTTTCGCGCCGTTCAGCGGTGACCTGAACGACGTGGACCGCCTGGAAATCATCCGCACCTGGAAATTCGCCAAGGGCGATCGGCTCTCAAGCAACTGACCGCTCACTACAGAAGCCTGCTCACAACACACTAACTCCAGCTTGTCAGTTCGCCCCTCCAACGCCACACTAGCGGACATGAAAAATGTCAGCCCGACCTACCTCAAGCACCAATTCCTGATCGCCATGCCCCATATGGCCGACCCGAACTTTGCGCAGACCTTGACCTACATCGTCGAGCACACGGCCAACGGTGCCATGGGGTTGGTGGTGAACCGCCCGCAGGAGCTGAACCTGGCCGATATCCTCGAGCAACTGCGCCCAGAGATCGAGCCGCCGGCCCGTTGCCAGCATGTGCCGATCTACATCGGCGGGCCGGTGCAGACCGATCGCGGTTTTGTGCTGCACCCGACCGGGCCGACGTTCCAGGCCACGGTGGACCTGGACGGTGTGTCGCTGTCCACCTCCCAGGACGTGTTGTTTGCGATTGCCGATGGCGTAGGCCCCGAGCAAAGTGTCATCACCCTGGGCTACGCCGGCTGGGAAGCCGGGCAACTGGAAGCCGAACTGGCCAGCAATGCCTGGCTGACCTGCCCGTTCGACGCCGACATCCTGTTCAACACTGCCAGCGAACTGCGCCTGGAAGCGGCCGCCGCCAAGCTGCGGATCAACCTCAGCCTGTTGACCAGCCAGGCGGGGCACGCTTGATGGCCTTGCGTCTGATCCTGGGTTTTGACTACGGCACCAAACAGATCGGCGTTGCGGTCGGCCAGGTCATCACCGGCCAGGCCCGCGAACTGTGCACCCTCAAGGCCCAGAACGGCATACCGGACTGGAACCAGGTCGAAGCCCTGATCAAGGAATGGAAGCCCGACGCCGTGGTGGTCGGTCTGCCTTTGAATATGGATGGCACCCCCAGCGACATGTGCCTGCGCGCCGAAAAGTTCGCCCGCCGCCTCAACGGCCGCTACAACATCCCCTTCTATACCCACGATGAACGCCTTACCACCTTTGAAGCCAAGGGTGAGCGACGTGACCGTGGCGGGCAGAAGGGCAGCTACCGCGACAACCCCGTGGATGCCATTGCCGCCGCCTTGCTGTTGCAGGGCTGGCTGGATGAAAACACCGCTTTATTTGAATCCTGACTGACGCGGCTTGCCGCGTCTTCTTACGTTTGAGCCCGGAACTTGCCTACAGCAAGGCCTTGAAGGAGCCACCATGAGCCTGCCCAATCCCGCCGAACTGATCAGCCAGATGGCGATACGCCTCAAGGCGCACCTGGAACACCGTGGCATCAGCGAGCCGCGCTTTATCGGCATTCGCACCGGTGGTGTGTGGGTGGCCCAGGCGCTGCTGGAAGCACTGGGCAGCGATTCGCCCCTGGGCACTCTGGACGTATCCTTCTACCGCGACGACTTCAGCCAGAACGGCCTGCACCCGCAGGTGCAACCCTCGGCCCTGCCCTTCGAGGTCGAAGGCCAGCACCTGGTACTGATCGACGACGTGCTGATGAGCGGCCGCACCATCCGCGCGGCCATGAACGAACTGTTCGATTACGGCCGCCCGGCCAGCATCACGCTGGTGTGCCTGCTCGATCTGGATGCTGGCGAACTGCCGATCAGCCCGGATGTGGTCGGCGCCACGCTGTCGCTGCAACCCCACCAGCGGGTAAAATTGTCCGGTCCCACGCCGCTCGAACTCGAACTGCAAGACCTTGCCCTTTAAACCGCCTTGTAAAGAGTCCCCGCGATGACGCCTCTAGATGCCAAGCGCCCGCTGCAGCTCAATGCTCAGGGCCAGTTGCAACATTTCTTGTCCCTCGACGGTTTGCCCCGCGAACTGCTCACCGAGATCCTCGACACCGCCGACTCCTTCCTCGAAGTCGGTGGCCGGGCGGTGAAGAAGGTCCCGCTGCTGCGCGGCAAAACCATCTGCAACGTGTTCTTCGAGAACTCCACGCGCACCCGCACCACCTTTGAACTGGCCGCCCAGCGGCTGTCGGCCGACGTGATCACACTGAACGTGTCCACCTCGTCGGCGAGCAAGGGTGAGACCCTGCTCGACACCCTGCGCAACCTGGAAGCCATGGCCGCCGACATGTTCGTGGTGCGCCACGGCGACTCCGGCGCCGCGCATTTCATCGCCGAGCACGTTTGCCCGCAGGTGGCGATCATCAACGGTGGCGACGGCCGTCACGCCCATCCGACCCAGGGCATGCTCGACATGCTCACCATCCGTCGGCACAAGGGCAGCTTTGAAAACCTCTCGGTGGCCATCGTCGGCGACATCCTGCACTCGCGGGTGGCGCGTTCGAACATGCTCGCGCTCAAAGCCCTGGGGTGCCCGGATATCCGCGTGATCGCACCGAAAACCCTGCTGCCTATCGGTATCGAGCAGTACGGCGTGAAGGTCTACACCGACATGGCCATGGGCCTCAAGGATGTGGACGTGGTGATCATGCTGCGCCTGCAACGCGAGCGCATGGCCGGTGGCCTACTGCCGAGCGAAGGTGAGTTCTACCGCCTGTTCGGCCTCACCACCGCACGCCTGGCCGGCGCCAAGCCGGATGCCATCGTGATGCACCCGGGCCCGATCAACCGAGGGGTGGAGATAGAGTCGGCGGTGGCCGACGGTAACCAATCGGTGATCCTCAACCAGGTCACCTACGGCATCGCCGTGCGCATGGCGGTGTTGTCCATGGCCATGAGCGGGCAAACCGCGCAACGTCAATTCGAGCAGGAGAACGCCCAGTGAAGCTCAGCATTCTTGGCGCGCGCGTTATCGATCCGGTAACGGGCCTGGACGCCGTTACCGACCTTCATCTGGAAGCCGGCAAGATCATCGCTATCGGCGCCGCCCCCGGCGGTTTCAGTGCGGTTGAGACCCTTGATGCCACCGGCCTGGTGGCCGCCCCTGGGCTGGTAGACCTGAACGTCGCCCTGCGCGAACCGGGTTACAGCCGCAAAGGCAGCATCGCCAGCGAAACCCGTGCCGCTGCGGCCGGCGGCGTGACCAGCCTGTGCTGCCCGCCGCACACCAAGCCGGTGCTGGACACCTCAGCCGTGACCGAACTGATCCTCGACCGCGCCCGTGAAGCCGGCAATTGCAAAGTGTTCCCCATCGGCGCCCTGAGCAAAGGCCTCGAAGGCGAACAGCTGGCAGAACTCATTGCACTGCGCGACGCCGGCTGCGTGGCGTTCGGCAACGGCCTGCAAGGTTTCCGCAGTACACGCACCCTGTGCCGCGCCCTGGAATACGCGGCCACCTTCGATTTGACGGTGATTTTCCATTCCCAGGACCGCGACCTGGCCGAAGGTGGCCTGGCCCATGAGGGCGCCGTGGCCAGCTTCCTCGGCCTGCCGGGCATTCCGGAAACCGCCGAAACCGTGGCCCTGGCCCGCGACCTGTTGCTGGTGGAGCAAAGCGGCGTGCGCGCGCACTTCAGCCAGTTGACCAGCGCCCGTGGTGTGGCCCTGATCGCCCAGGCCCAGGCCCGTGGCCTGCCAGTGACGGCGGATGTGGCGCTGTATCAATTGATTCTGACGGACGACGCGCTGATCGACTTCTCCAGCCTGTACCACGTGCAGCCGCCGCTGCGCACCCTGGCCGACCGCGAGGGTTTGCGCGCGGCAGTGAAGTCCGGTGTGGTCTCGGCGATTTCCAGCCACCACCAGCCCCACGAGCGCGACGCCAAGCTGGCGCCGTTTGGCGCGACAGAACCGGGCATCAGCAGCGTCGAGCTGTTGCTGCCGTTGGCCATGACGTTGGTAGAGGATGGTTTGCTGGACTTGCCGACGCTGCTGGCACGCTTGAGCGCCGGCCCGGCTGAGGCGTTGCGCCTGCCGGCGGGTAAATTGGCGGTGGGTGCGGCGGCGGATCTGGTGCTGTTTGATCCGGCCAGTTCCACGATTGTCGGGGAACACTGGCTGTCGAAGGGCGAAAACTGCCCGTTCATCGGGCATAGCCTGCCGGCGACGGTGCGTTACACCTTGGTGGATGGGCGGATCAGCTACCAGGCGCTCTAAAGCGGACACAGTAAATGTGGGAGGGGCTTGCCCCCGATAGCGGTGGATCAGTCAGCTTATTTGTATCTGACCCACTGCAATCGGGAGCAAGCCCCCTCCCACATTTGGTTCTCCATTTGGCTGAGAGATCAGCGCCCGCCATTGCGCTCGGCATTGCGGATCGAAATCTGCGTATTCAACGTCCAGAAGTCATATAGCACGCCGACCAGGAACAAACCGCCGGTCAGCAGGTAGATCAGGCCAGAGATCCACTTGCCCTGGTACATGCGGTGCACGCCGAATACCCCGAGAAACGCTAATAGGATCCAGGCCACGTTGTATTCGATGGGCCCGGCGGTAAAGCGCAGGTCGGCTTCACGGTCCATGGCCGGGATCAGAAACAGGTCGATCAGCCAGCCGATACCCAAAAGCCCCAGGGTGAAAAACCAGATCGTACCGGTGACGGGCTTGCCGTAATAAAAGCGATGCGCCCCGGTAAATCCGAAAATCCATAGCAGGTAGCCAATCACCTTGCTGTGGGTGTCTTGATGCGGGCCAACCTGTTGATAGGTGTTCATGGAGTACCTCATTTGGGTCGATAGATAAATTTTTTCACTTTCTTTGTGACTTTTTTACAAGCGCCCGACGTACGGTAAATGGTATCTTCCCTGCCCTGAAAGCCTTATGCCACCTGACCTGTGTAGGACAATTGCGGCGAATCGTCGCGTTTTTCCTGATTTTGACCCCAAGGTTCAGTCGACAAACGGCCTGAGAACGGCACAAAAAGCTGTTATAAAGTTGCGCGCAAACCCATAAGAGCCACGCCTAATGCGACCATTTTTCAAGACATGGCTAACCATTTGCCTATTAATGCCATTGGCCGCCCACGCCACCAATCGTGAGCAACGACTTCCGAACGTTAACGGTTTCACCCCTAAAGTTCACAGCACACCCAGCACCGCCAAGTCGGTAAAGCCGACCGTCAGCCGCCCGACTCAACTGAGCAAGGCCCACGGTAAAGCAGCTCCCGGCCTGATGGCTGTCAACACCAAGCAAAGCAGCACCGTCCTCAGCCGCGCCGTCAATGTGCTCGGTACACCTTATCGTTGGGGCGGCAGCAGCCCAAGTAAAGGGTTCGACTGCAGCGGCCTGGTGAAATATGCGTTTAACGACGTAAAAGCCGTGGATTTGCCGCGCACCTCCAATGCCATGGCCGCCGGCCACGGGCAGAAGGTGGATCGCAAGGATTTGAAGCCGGGCGACCTGCTGTTCTTCAAACTCAAGAGCCGCCAGGTGAACCACGTTGCCATCTACCTGGGCAACGACCGCTTCATCCACGCACCGCGTCGTGGCAAGTCGGTGAGCATCGACACGCTGAAAAAGCCGTTCTGGGACAAGAACTACGTAATTGCCAAGCGGGTTCTGCCCAAAGAGCAGAACAGCAACCTGCGGATCGTGCAACGCTGATCTTCAGCTGAAATGCAGTAACCAATGTGGGAGGGGGCTTGCCCCCGATAGCGGTGGATCAGTCAGCTTATCTGTAGCTGACCCACTGGCAATCGGGGGCAAGCCCCCTCCCACATTTGATTTTCGTTGGCTGCAAGACCTCATATGTCTGCAGGCACCCGCGCCTTCTCCCGCGCCTCTTCCCGGCTGATCACGCCTTGCGTGACCAACGCCTTCAAACTCATATCCAGCGTTTTCATCCCCAGCGCCCCACCCGTCTGGATCGCCGAGACCATCTGCGCCACCTTGTCCTCGCGGA
>NZ_JAFHKI010000108.1 GCF_016937615.1 Pseudomonas lactucae
CCCCTCCCACAGTTGGATCGCGGGGCATCAGTTGGGTAGTTGCCTGCTCCCGAGCCGTCATGTTGCCTGAGGTGAAACAAGGCCACCTAGGCCGCACCCACCGCCTGTTGCAGATGGGTCGAACGAAAATCCTTGGGCGATAGCTCGAATTGCTTCTTGAACGAGCGACTGAAGTGCGCCGAATCAGTGAAGCCCCACTTGTAGGCAATCGAGGTGATCGACTCGCTCTTGAGGAACGGGTTGGTCAAGTCATCCGCGCTGCGCTTGAGCCGCGCGCGCTGAATGTAGCGGCAAACGCTGTCGTCCTGCTCTTCGAACAACCGGTACAGGTGCCGCACCGAGATGTTCAAGCGGCTGGCCAGGCCCACCGGGCTCAGGCCGGGCTGGGTCAGCGACTCGTCGATGACTTTCTGCACGTAGCTGCGCAGGTTGCCGCCTTGCACGCAGGCGATGCCCTCACCGGGTGCGTCATGCACTTCAAAGGCTGAGCCCAGCAAGGACACAAAGGCTGCTTGCAGGGCCTGCGCCTCCTCATTCGAATCCTGGTCGCCCAGCCCTTCCCGGCACAGTTGGTCCATCAGCACGTGGAGCATGCGGCCACAGGCCTTGCTTGAAGAGATCTTGCCAAAGGTTTTCGGGGCGCCGCCCAGTTGCTTGCACACTTCATTGCGCGAGAGCGACAGCGAGGCATGTTCGATCAGGCCAAACGGGCTGATCTCGATCGAGCCTGTGGAGTCCATCAGCAGCATGTCGCCGGGGGCCAGTTGCACGACCTGGCCGTTCTGGGTGATCTGGCAATAGCCGCTGCGTTGGCTGACGAGGAAACAATGCTGGTCCATGTCGTGATCGGCGTTGGGCCGTTCACGCTTGATCATCCCGGCATTGGTACGCAGGTTGGCCAGTGACAGGCCACCGCGCTCACGCTTGGACACCTCACCGATAAACAGTGAGCGGTTAAACGCCAGTTCCGTGTCGAAATGGCCGCAGGCGGCGCGTAGATCCCGCGTCCAGTTTTCCAGTCCATGGTCCGCAGATTGATAAGTGCTCATGGCAACTCCAAAGTGGCTTCTTGTTTTTGTTGGCCAATAGTTAACATGTTATCTATATAGGCGCAACAAGCACGTCATACCACCTGTAAAAGCACTAATGATGCCAACTCATCACAACCCGCTCAGCACCCGTTGCAAACCTGCCAGGACCGCCAGCAAACCTGCGCGCTGGGTCGGGCTCAGGGCGATATAACGCCGAAACGCCGGCATGCGATTGACCACCTCGCTGCCGCCCATGTGCTCCAGCCGGACGCGCCATTGCTGGTCGTCCAACTCGATGCGCAGGTGCTTGAAATCCAGCGCCATCAAGGCCTGATGCAAAGCTTCATCGTCGCTTAACACCGCCTCAAGCCTGGCCCGCAGGGCGGGGTCGCCGGCCCGTTGCCGACACGCCAGCCCGGTGCGCCGAATCGATCCACGGTGGTGCAGCTCAAGGCGCGCACTGCCCTGCTCTGAAGCGGGCAAGCGGATCCTGAATTCAGTCATGACCAGGTGCATCAGCAATTGCGCTTCGGTGCGCTCGACAACCGTCACCTCAAGGCCGTTGGCGTCCAGGCCGAACACCGCACTGGCTGGCCCGGTCGAGGTAAAGCTCGACAGGCCCAGGTTGCGCCGCAAGTACTCCAGCGTGACCCCGGGCCGGTAACCGGCCGGAGCGCGTCTGGCACTGAACAGCTCAGACAGCTTTTGCAGCATGCTCGAAAGGCTCGTTGTGAAGGTTGCCAGGTTCATGGGAAAACTCCTTGGCCAGCACGTCTTCGACCGACGCCGGCTTGAATGGATTGACCTTTTGCACCACCAATGTCCAGAACAGCGCGTAGGCAGCGGTAATCGCCAGCATCACCCCGAACGGCACGTAAATGTCGGCGGGGTTCATGCCCGGCGGGGTGATGAACCACATCCCGAGCAAAATGCCGACGCTGGACAGGATTTGTGGCAACGGGAAGAACGGCGAGCGATAGGCCCGTGGCAGATCAGGACGGCGAATGCGCAGGATCACCACCGACAGCGTCACCAGCAGGTACGAGAAACTCCAGGCACACACCGCCGCCAGCACCAGGTGCATGATGTTATCGGTGTTACCGCCCAACCACAGGGCATACAGGCACGGAATCAGCATCGCCACCAGGATGCACAGCAACGGTGTCTTGAAGCGTGGGTGCAGGTAGGTGAACATCTTGGGCAACGCACCGTCCACGGCCATGCCGTAGAGGATTCGCGGCACGCCCGCCATCAGCGTGTTGATGGTCGCGGCGCCGGCAAACAGAAAACCGATGCCCAGCCACAGCGGGCCGACCTGCCCCATGACCTGCTCGGCGAAGCGCGGAATCGCCATCGGCGTGTCCAGCAGGTGTACGCCGGTGGCGGCATCCAGCAACACGTTTTCGACCTGGCGCTTCATCGCCGCGCCGTAGAGAAACATGCAAGTGGCCACGCTGAGCAGGCCCAGGAGCATGGCCTTGGGCATGACCTTGGCCGAATTGCGCAAGTCCGGCGCCAACGGCGTGACGAACTCGCACCCGACGAACATGAACATGGCCATGCCCACCAGCGACAGGATGGTGATCAGGTCGGTGCCCACCAGTGACACGCCGAACCAGCCCTCCAGTTGCACCGCCGGCGCCGCAATCAGCCCGAGTACGGCGAACACCATCAGCGTGGTCCACATGCCGAAGGTCAGGATGATCTCGGCCCGGCCGAAGGCACTGACGCCGAACGCATTGAGGATGCCGAACACCACCACGAACCCGACGCCCAGCAACCAGGAGCCCCCGGCGGATTCGGCCAGGGTATTGAGGTGTTCGAAGTTCACCAGCGCCATGACCCCGGACAGAATGGTCTCGGCGGTACCGGCAAACACGTGCACGATCAGGTACGCCGACAAGGTGCCGGTGATCGCAAAAAAACGGCCCATGCCGCAATTGATGTAGTCGTAGACCGAGCCAGTGGTCGGCAGGATCGCGGCGGCCTCGGCGAAGGTGGTCGCCTGCGCCAGCATCATCACCACCGCGATCAGCATGGCCACCGCAAAAGCGCTGCCGCCGATGCCGAAGCCCATGGTCGCGGTGAGAATCACCGGGCTGGCCATGATCAGGCCGATGGTGCTGGCCAGCGCGGTCGGAAAGCCGACGCTGCCTCGTTTCAGGTGCTGCGTGAGCCGGTCATTGATCGACATGGTGCGGATCCTCGAAAGCGGATTTCTGAGTGGATGCATCGAGCCGTACAAGGCGCTGGCGTTTTAAGCCCTCCCCGGCCAGTCCCTGATCGAAACGGCCTCGAGCGAAAATCACTGTGCACCGCCAACGCGCCGAGCGTCTTGCCCATGTCTGCCGTCACTTTTGTTGCTGCCTGCCAGGGCGTGGGCCTTGGCGGGCAGGATCAATTAGCTGGCACGCAGGGAAAAGACTTGCCCTGCGCCCAGCCATCTTAATGCGCCCTCGACCTAACCATGCTGGGGACTATCACTATGGAGCACACTCTGAAAACCTGCACGCTGTCCAAGGCTGTCGGCCTGGGCATCGCACTCTTGATCACCCACTCGACGGCCCAGGCCTATGAGCTCTACGCCGACGAAGACACCCACCTCAATGCCGACTTCCTGGCGGTCTACGGGATGTTCAACAGCCGTCATAACTACGATGGCACGCCGGGCGGCTCATCCTGGCGCGAGGGTTTCATCAAATATGGGGTCAGCGGCGATCAGGGCCTGGCTGGTTACGGCACCGGTTATGGCGCGCTCAATTGGGTCAGCTCCGGCACCTGGGGCGACGGCGACGCCGCCGGCAACACCGACGGTTCGGAACGCACCACGAAAATCGAAGACGCGTACCTGGGCTGGCGCTCGGCCGAACTGTTTCCGCCACTGGGCAAGGACGGGGTGGATTTCTCCGTCGGCCGCCAGGTGGTCAAGCTGGGCCGCGGTTTCCTGATCAACGACGACGGCCCCAACCTGGGCAAGGGCCCGGCTGACGGCGCATTGAATCGCGGGGGTGCCTACTACCTCGCCGCGCGTCACGCCTTCGACCGTACCGCCGTGCTGCGCCTGGGTGGCCAGGACGGCCTGCATGGGTCGGTACTGTGGCTCAAATCCGACAACCGCGCCCAGGCCGAAACCGA
The DNA here is from genome assembly GCF_016937615.1 of Pseudomonas lactucae. Lineage (GTDB taxonomy): Bacteria > Pseudomonadota > Gammaproteobacteria > Pseudomonadales > Pseudomonadaceae > Aquipseudomonas > Aquipseudomonas lactucae. Next base: position 4,167 of record NZ_JAFHKI010000108.1, read on the forward strand.
GTTGGCGGCGGGCACCCTCGACTACACGGCCGCCGCCGGCACGCTGGGGTTGACCTGGATACACGGCATCGGGGTCACCGACCAATGGGCCAGCGACTTTCAGAAACAGCGCGACGGCATGAACACCTACAGCCTGCGCGGCGAAGGCAGCGCGGGTATCGACAACGCCAGCTTTGCCTTCGAATACGCCTGGCAGGACAAGGATGCCGGTCCGGAAAAAGCCTGGTATGGCGAAGCCGGCTACACCTTTGCCGATGTCAGCTGGGCGCCGAAACTGACCTATCGCTACACCCGCTACTCGCAAAAATGGGACCCGTTGTTCACCGGGCTCAGCACCGGCTACGGCACCTGGTTCCAGGGAGAAGTGGCCTCCAACTATGCCGGCCCGTTCAACAGCAACACCGGCATCCAGCATGTAGGACTCAAGGCCACTCCCCTGGAAAACCTGACGGTCGGCGCGCTGTACTTCGACTTCAACACCTTGCGCAAACGCGACGCCTTGAACCTGGATGCCCGCGAGCTGGACCTGTACGCCGAATGGGCGGTCAACAGCCACCTGATCATCAGCCCATTGGTGGGCATCTACCAACCGAAAAAGGACGCCGACACCGGGGGCAACCAAGTGGGTGGCAACGGCACCAACCTCTACAGCCAGTTGACCGTGGCCGTACCCTTCTGACCCTTTTCAGGCGCTGCGGCGCAGCGCTGAAGCAGGTTATTGTTTGTGCGGGTGCAACATCGTCTGAATCCGATGAGTCGCCTGGCGGGTGTTTTCCGCCAGTTTGCGCACCTCATCGGCCACCACCGAAAACCCACGGCCGACCTCGCCGGCCCGCGCGGCTTCAATGGCCGCGTTCAAGGCCAGCAGGTTGGTCTGGTCGGCAATGCCTTTGATCACACTGACCACCGTGGCGATCTGGCCATAGGTGGCCTGGTTGTGCTCAAGCAATTGTTGGTGGGTGGTGCGGGCCGACTGCTCATCACTGATATCCCGGACCGCGCCAAGCACCCGCGTCAAGCGCCCCTGGGCGTCCCGCACGGCCCGGCCGCGCTCGCGGCACCAGATGTAGCCGCGGGTCTTGTGGCGCATCCGGTATTCAAATACGTACTCACCGCTGCCATGCGCGGCGAGGATCTCCCGGTCGAAAATCGCCATGATCTTGGGCAAGTCGTCGGGATGGGTAATGCCGACCTGCGCATCCCAACCGTCGGGCAGCTCATCGGGGGCATACCCCAGCAAGAGGCGGAACTGATTGAAAATGCGCATCTGGCTGCGCGGGTCCTGTACGTCACCGTTCACCACAGTGATGTCCCAGCAGCCCTCGGTCATGGTGCACAGCAGCAGCTCCCAGAGCTGTTTCTCCTGTTGCTGCCGGTCACAGAGCAGCCGCTGCCGCTGCAGCTCGACGTCCAATGCCGCCTCACGTTGCCGGACCTGTTCCAGTTGTTGACGCAGCGCCTCAAGGGCCTGTTCGTCGACCGCCCGCTGGGCGGCCTGGCTTGCGGCCGCTGCCTCGGCCTGCTGCAATTGGCGGTCGGCGTTCGCCCGCTGTTGCGCGAGCTGTTCCAAGAGGGACTGTACCGACGGGTACGCGTGCAGCGTCGAGGTATCAGACGCCTCCCCCGCCAACAACTGCTTGAGGTGGACAGCCAGGTCCTGCATCGGCTGTCGTTTCTTGAAGAACATGAGTCTGCCCCCTGCGCATGCATCGAAACGCTGGATCTGATCGCAAACCGCCCGTGATTGCTTGTACGAGCCTGCACGCCCGCTTGCACCTGGCTGCCAGGCGCCATCGTGCATCTGCAGGGTACGATCAATAAAAAACCGAGGCCTTTATTGGCCTCGGTTTTTTTACGATCAGCAGTGGCGGATCAATTGCTTCAACACCGTCTTGAACGTTTCGATCTGTGCGTCCGTGAACGCGGCGAACACCTTGTCCTGCTGTTCACGCGCAATTGCCCACAGGTCTTCGGTCTGCTCCACACCGGCAGCGGTCAGGCGTACGCCGTTGTCATCATCGCTCACCAGCCCCTTGCGCTTGAGGTTGGCCACGGCTTCGTCGATTTCGCGCACCGGCATGGCCACTTCACGCAACAGGTCCTGGGTGCTCAGCCGCGCGTCGTTCTCCAGCACCATCAGCATGCGTGCCTCGTTGGTGCGCAGGCCGGTGGACAGTTGCCGGGGTTGGTAGCTGGATTGGTAGGCGCGCACCGCCTGGGTCATCAGGTAGTACAGGTTGTGGCTCAGGCGACCCTGGAAATGGCTGCTCGGCGGCTGGCTGTCGTCGCGCTTGGTCATGCGCGTGTGGGGCAGGACCATTGAGTAGGCGCCCTGATGATAAAGCAGCGGCGCACGGCCGAAATCATCGAAGGCCACCACCTTGCCGATCATGATCCAGTGATCGCCGCCATCCACCTGCTGGTAGTTTTCGCAGTGAAACCGCGCCGAACAATCGGCGAACACCGGCGCCCCACCCTCGCCGGGCTGGTATTCGATCTCGGCGAAGCGATCGTCCTTGGGTCGGGCAAAATTATTCGACAGGTCGATCTGGTCCGCCGCCAGCACGTTGACCGCGAAATGGCTGGCCTGCTCGAACACCTCGTGGCTGTTGGAACGTTTGTCCAGGCTCCACAGCACCAACGGCGGGTCGAGCGACACCGAGTTGAAACTGTTGGCGGTGACGCCCACCTTGCGCCCGACGGCGTCGGCGGCGGTGACCACGGTCACGCCGGTGGCAAAGTTACCCAGGGCGCGGCGAAAGGCGCGTGGGTCGAAGGTCGATTCAGACATGCAAGACTCCCGGGCGGCGTCAGACGCGGCCCTGATTGTTGTTATCAAGCGCAGGTTCAGATCATGCTTGGATCAGGCTCCAGGCCCATCAGCTCGCGGCCGAGGATCTGCGCGCAGACGTCGTAGTCGGTGTAGGCATGGGCGCCGGTCATGTGCGAATCACGGAACAGGCGCTGCATTTCGTTATGTTCGAACCAGGCATTGCCGCCGGCGGCTTCGAACAGGCGATCCACCGCCTGGATGCACATCTTGGTCGCATAGGCCTGGTTGGTGCGCCAGAACGCCAGGGTTTCGCGGCTGGGGTAGCGCTGCTGCTCACTGTGTTCGGCATGCTCGGCCCAGGTCTTTTCAAGAAACGCGCGCGCGGCGCCAACCTGATGCGTCGACTCGGCCAGGCGCATCAACGCCGGCGTGGCCGCACCGACCGCCGCGCCGGTGTAGGCGCGCACGCGGGTCTTGGTCTTTTCGCGGAACACCTCGAGCATGCGCTCGGCGACGCCCAGGCTCACGGTAGAAAAGCCGCTGGCAAAATACGGACGGTACGGCGAGTAGAACACCTTGCTGTCGGGGTACAAGCCAAAGCCTGCGGACTTGCCCTCCATCATGTCCTTGGCTTTCTGGATGCGATGCTCCGGTACCCAGGCCTTGTCGATGATCAACGTCTTGGTGCCGCTGCCTTTCATGCCGGCGGCAAACCAGTCGTCGCGGATCTGATAGTCACTGCGCGGCAGCACCGCGAAGCAGTAGTCCTGCGTGCCTTCGGCATTCGGCCGGCGAAAGCCGACAATCGCCCACTCGGCATGGTCGCAGCCGCTGCTCCAGCCCATCTCACCGCTGAACAGCACGCCGCCCTCGACCTCTTCGGTACGCCCGAAGGGGGCGATGCTGCTGCTGGCCGTGGCATGCGGGTCGGTGCCCCAGACTTCCTGCTGCAGGGTGGCCGAGAACAGCGCCAGTTGATGACTGTGGGTACACAACAGGCTCATGGCCCAGGCCGTGCTGGCGCAGGCCCCAGCGAGCGCCGCGATACAGTCGGCAAACTGTGGCAGCGACAATTCCATGCCACCGAACGCCTTGGGCTGAAACGCACGGTGCAGGCCGATGCCTTTGAGCAACGCAATATTTTCGGCGGGCACCTGGCGGTCCTGCTCGGCCTGGAACGCATTGGCCGCGATGGCGGGCAGGAGGGACTTGAGGTCTTCGAGAAGCGGGTTTGGCTTTTTCATGGATGCCCTGCTTATTATTGGATGTCCGGACGACCACGGGAATCAAGGCGCGGCGCCGGATGCAGGGCAGTATGGTGTGTGCCTGGCGGGCATAAAATGCACGTTCCAGAGTCAAGATTGCACTTTTCACAGGCCTGGCAGCCACAGACATAGTGCGCGGCAGGCACAGTCAAGCCGGGCATGCAGCAGTGGATTACCCTAGGGTTTTTCTTTGTTCACGACCAGGAAAACCCCATGAGCGATATTCCACTGCTGCCTCACGTCGAAGCCTTTCTGCGTCGACAACACGCGCTGTTTATCGACGGTGGCTACGTGCAGAGTCACTCCGGCCAGACGCTGGAGGTGATCAACCCGGCCACCGGCCAAGTCATCGCCCAGGTCGCCGACGCCGACCCGACCGATATCGACGCGGCCGTGGCCTCCGCGCGCCGGGGTTTCAAACAATGGTCCCAGGTCGCCCCGGCGATACGCGGCAATGTGCTGTTCAAACTGGCCGACCTGCTGGAGCAGCACCGCGAAGAACTGGCGCAGATCGAGACCTGCCAGTCGGGCAAGATCATCCAGATTTCCCGGGCCTTCGAAGTCGACCAGGCGGCGCATTTTTTGCGTTACTACGCTGGTTGGGCCAGCAAGATCACCGGGCAGACCATCACGCCGTCACTGCCCTCGTTCGCCGGTGAACGCTACACCGCCTTCACCCTGCGCGAACCGGTCGGGGTGGTGGTAGGGATCGTGCCGTGGAATTTCTCTACCATGATCGCACTGTGGAAACTCGCCTCGGCGCTGGTGACCGGTTGCAGCATCATCATCAAACCCAGTGAGTTCACGCCGCTGACCATCCTGCGTATCGCCGAACTGGCGATGGAGGCCGGCCTGCCGCCGGGTGCGCTCAACGTACTGACCGGCGGCGGCCCGGTGGGCAAAGGGCTGGTCGAACATCCCGGCACCAACAAGGTGTCGTTTACCGGCTCGGTGCCGACCGGCATTGCCGTGGGCCAGAGCGCCATGGGCGCCGGGCTGACCCGCGCCACCCTGGAACTGGGCGGGAAAAACTCGGCGGGTTTTCTGCCCGATGTGGACCTGGACAAGGCGGTCAACGGCATCATCGAGGCGGGCTTTTTGCACTCCGGGCAAATCTGCGCGGCGGCCGAACGCTTCTTTGTGCATCGCTCGCAGATCGACGCGGTCATGGACAAACTCGCACAGCGCTTGAGCGCGCTGAACATCGGTTCCCCGTTGGATGAGCGTACCGAGTTCGGCCCGGTCGCCAACCGTCAGCATCAACTCAAACTGGGCGCGTTCTTTGACAAGGCGCGGGCGGAAAACAACCGCATCGTGCACGGCGGCAAGCTGATTGACCGGCCGGGTTGCTACGTTGAGCCGACGATCATCCTGGCCAACGGAGTCAACGATACCTTGCTCAACGAAGAGACCTTCGGGCCGATCGCTACGTTTTTGCCGTACGACACCGAAGACGAATTGGTGGCGTTGATGAACAACACGCCCTATGGGTTGAGCGCCAGCCTTTGGACCAATGACCTGGGCAAGGCGCTGCGGATGGTGCCGGCCATTGAGGCGGGTACGGTGTGGGTGAATATGCACACGTTACTGGATCCAGCGGTGCCGTTTGGGGGCAGTAAGTCCTCGGGGGTGGGTCGGGAGTTTGGTGGCGCGTTTATTGAGGATTACACCGAGTTGAAGTCGGTGATGATTCGTTACTGACGACTCTCTGGCTCACAGCCATTTACTCACATCGGCCTAACAATGGATCCATTAATTGGCAGGCCGTTCGATAATCGCCCACTAAAGCCCCTAATCCAGCTTGACTACCCATTACCCCTCCAATTTAATGGATCCAACAAACAAAAATAATCCATTGCCTGGAGAGTCGCCATGTACCCCAAGAACACCTGGTATGTCGCCTGCACCCCCGATGAGATCGCGCACAAGCCGCTGGGCCGGCAGATCTGCGGTGAAAAAATGGTGTTTTACCGTGGCCTGCAAGGCGCGGTGGTGGCCGTCGAAGATTTTTGTCCGCATCGTGGCGCACCGTTGTCGCTGGGGTATGTCGAGAATGGCAACCTGGTGTGCGGCTACCACGGCCTGGTCATGGGCTGCGATGGCAAGACGGTCGAGATGCCTGGCCAGCGGGTACGCGGTTTTCCCTGCAACAAGACCTTCGCGGCGGTTGAGCGCTACGGTTTTATCTGGGTGTGGCCGGGTGATCAGGCCCAGGCTGACCCTGCGCTGATTCATCATTTGGACTGGGCGGTGAGTGATGAGTGGGCCTACGGCGGCGGGCTGTTCGATATCCAGTGCGATTACCGCCTGATGATCGACAACCTGATGGACCTGACCCACGAAACCTACGTGCATGCATCCAGCATCGGCCAGAAGGAGATCGACGAGGCGCCGCCCGTGACCACGGTGGACGGCGATGAAGTGGTCACTGCCCGGCACATGGAGAACATCATGGCGCCGCCGTTCTGGCGCATGGCCCTGCGTGGCAATAACCTGGCCGATGACGTACCGGTGGATCGTTGGCAGATCTGTCGCTTTACCCCGCCCAGCCACGTGTTGATCGAAGTCGGCGTGGCCCATGCCGGCAAGGGCGGCTACCACGCAGCGCCGGAGTACAAGGCGGCGAGCATCGTGGTCGATTTCATCACGCCGCAGACCGACACGTCGATCTGGTACTTCTGGGGCATGGCGCGCAACTTCAACCCTCGCGATGAGGCGCTGACCGCCAGCATTCGCGAAGGCCAGGGCAAGATTTTCAGCGAAGACCTGGAGATGCTCGAACGTCAGCAGCAGAACCTGCTTGCCCACCCGACGCGCAACCTGCTCAAGCTGAATATCGATGCCGGTGGCGTGCAGTCGCGCAAGGTACTGGAGCGATTGATCGCGCGGGAACGCGCCGGAGAGCCGACATGATCGAGGTGGTGGTGACGTCGCGGCGCGTCGAGGCGCTGGACATTTGCAGCTATGAACTGGCCCGTGTCGATGGCGCGCCACTGCCACCGTTCAGCGCTGGGGCGCATATCGATGTGCACCTGCCGGACGGGCTGATCCGACAATATTCGCTGTGCAATCACCCTGAGGAGCGTCATCGCTACCTGATTGGCGTACTCAACGACCCCGCCTCGCGAGGCGGCTCGCGCAGCCTGCACGAACAGGTGCACGAAGGCACGCGCCTGACCATCAACGAACCGCGCAACCTCTTCCCGCTGGCCCATGAAGCCCGACGCAGCCTGTTGTTTGCCGGTGGCATCGGCATCACGCCGATCCTGTGCATGGCCGAGCGTCTGGCTCATGGCGGGGCCGACTTCGAACTGCACTACTGCGCCCGTGCCAGCGAGCGCGCGGCGTTTGTGCAGCGCCTCAAGGATTCCCCGTTTGCCGACCGGGTGTTCCTGCATTTCGACGAGCAGCCCGACACGGCGCTCAATGCCGCGCAGGTGCTGGCGGCACCGGCAGACGACGTGCACCTGTATGTGTGCGGCCCCGGCGGCTTCATGCAGCATGTGCTCGACAGTGCCCGCGCCCAGGGCTGGCAGGAAAACTGCCTGCACCGTGAGTACTTCTCGGCGGCGCCGGTGGACAGCCGTCTGGATGGGCGATTTTCGGTGAAGATCGCCAGCAGCGGCCAGGTCTTCGAGATACCGACCGACAAAAGCGTGGTCCAGGTATTGGAAAGTCACGGCATCGAGATTGCCGTGTCATGCGAGCAAGGGATCTGCGGCACCTGCCTGACCCGCGTGCTGGAAGGCATCCCGGAGCACCGCGACTTGTTCCTCACCGAACAGGAGCAAGCCCTGAATGACCAGTTCACGCCGTGCTGCTCACGCGCGAAAACCCCGCTGCTGGTGCTCGATATCTGAACCGCGTCACGACGCGGGCAGGATCACCTTCATGCGTGCGTCGGCGGTGGCGGAGCTGAAGATCTCGGCATAGCGCAAGGTCGCATTGGCGTGTTCGCGCATGATGGCTTCGGCGCGCGCGCCCTGGCGATTGACCAGGGCGTCGAACACCGAATGGTGTTGCATGTGGGCGTAGTTGAAGCGGCGGTATTCGCGGGCCATGTCCTCACGGTCCACCGCCAGCGCCGTCACCGAAGCGAACGGCAGGTGATCATTGCGCGCCAGGGCATCGGCAATCGCCGGGTTGTGGCTGCCTTCGACGATGACCTGGTGAAAACGCATGTTCAGGTCGTGGTAAACCTCCAGGTCGTCCTCGGTCACATAGCCTTTATCGAATAACTGGTCACCCTCGACCAGGCAACGCTCCAGCACCCTGCGCGCCTCCTCGGACAAGCCACGCTCAGCGGTCTGGCGCGCCGCCAGGCCTTCGAGCACGCCACGCACCTCCACCGCGCCGGCAATATCGCTGGGGCTGACCGAACGCACCTGATACCCACGCCCGCCAAACGGCACCAGCAGCCCTTCCTGTTCCAGGGTACGAAACGCCATGCGCACCGGCATGCGCGACACGCCAAAGCGTTGCGCCGTGGGGATCTCCATCAAGCGCTCGCCTGCCGCCAACTCGCCGCTGGCAATCATCTTGCGCAGTGCAACCAGCACCAATTGACCGGGCTTACTCATCCAGGCAACTTCCAGAAAACGTGGGCCGCCATAGTACCGCAAGCCTGTGGTTTCGTCAGACGAACGCCAGAGCCAGAGCAGATTGAGGTCTACCTGATGCATGGAGATCAAAATGTGGGAGGGGCGGTGCGACGATTCGACTTGCTCCCGATAGCGGTGCGTAGCAGCTGCCGAGCCTTGGCGAGGCTGCGTCGGCGGTGTGTCTGGTGACACCGCAAACGCAGCCTCG
>NZ_JAFHKI010000109.1 GCF_016937615.1 Pseudomonas lactucae
GCCGGGCCGCGCGGTAACGTACGGATCTGATCGCCTCACTCCTTCTGGAGTGGGCACAGTCAAGTGTGGGAGGGAGACAAGTCGAATCGTCGCACCGCCCTCCCACATTTGGTTTAAGGCGTCCGGAAGATTTGTGTATCGAAATATTCGCTGCACAGAATTTTCACACCCTGTCCAAGACAATTTCCCGGATTTATCTGCCTGCCAGCAAGGTGGTGCAGCCGTGCCCGTTCACTAATTAATAGCCTTGCTGTGTTTGATCGGGCACCATTCGCGCCACTGCACTATTTCATCACTTAACTTCCAATGGGTCCTGAAACGACATGGCAAACCCGGACGCCCTGAGTCAGCAGCGAGCTTCAAATCGCCTGCTGCAACCGACCGTCAAATCTCATCTGGCGTACACGCTGCTCTGCGCACTGGTCATGATGGTGATGTTCTCCCTGCTGCGCCTGGCGCTGCTGGTCTACAACCGCGAGATGATCCTCGACACGCCGGCCTCGACCTTTTTAGAAGCCTTCGCCAACGGCCTGCGCTTTGATATCCGTCTGGTGGTGTACCTGCTGATTCCGCTGCTGCTGGCCCTGTTCAGCGTACGTGCGATGGCCGCGCGCGGGTTCTTCCGTTTCTGGCTGACGATTGCGTCCAGCATCGCCTTGTTCCTGGGCCTGATGGAGATGGACTTCTACCGCGAGTTCCACCAGCGCCTCAACGGCCTGGTCTTCCAGTATGTGAAGGAAGACCCGAAAACCGTGATGAGCATGCTCTGGTACGGTTTCCCGGTGGTGCGCTACCTGCTGGCCTGGGCCGTAGGCACGCTGATGCTGAGCATGGCGTTCAAAGGCGCCGACCGCGCCACGCGTCCACGCGGGCCGTTCAGCGGTGGCAGCATCGGCACGCGCCCGGTCGCGCCGTGGTACAGCCGCATCGCCGTATTCGTGGTGTGCCTGCTGATCGCCGTGGTTGCCGCCCGTGGCACCCTGCGCCAGGGCCCGCCGCTGCGTTGGGGTGATGTGTACACCACCGATTCGAATTTCGCCAACCAACTGGGCCTCAATGGCACCCTGTCGCTGATCGCGGCGGCCAAGGCGCGTTTCGGCGAAGACCGCTCCAACATCTGGAAAGCCACGCTGGACCAACCGCTGGCCACCCAGACCGTGCGCGACATGCTGGTGCTGCCGCAAGAGAAGCTGGTCGATACCGACACCGCCGCTGTGCGCCGTGATTACGTGCCACCGGCCGAGAAGACCCTGCCGATCAAGAACGTGGTCGTGATCCTGATGGAAAGCTTTGCCGGTCACTCGGTAGGCGCATTGGGCCGCCCAGGCAACATCACGCCGTACTTCGACAAGCTGTCCAAGGAAGGCCTGCTGTTCGACCGCTTCTTCTCCAACGGCACCCACACCCACCAAGGTATGTTTGCCACCATGGCGTGCTTCCCGAACCTGCCGGGTTTTGAATACCTGATGCAGACGCCGGAAGGCAGCCACAAGCTGTCGGGCTTGCCGCAGTTGCTCAGTGCACGCAAGTTTGACGACGTGTATGTCTACAATGGCGACTTCGCCTGGGACAACCAGTCGGGTTTCTTCAGCAACCAGGGCATGACCAACTTCATCGGCCGCAACGACTTCGTCGACCCGGTATTCTCCGACCCGACGTGGGGCGTGTCCGACCAGGATATGTTCAACCGGGGTCTGGAAGAGTTGAAGGCGCGTGAAGGCGGCAAGCCGTTCTACGCACTCCTGCAAACCCTGTCCAACCACACGCCGTACGCACTGCCAACCCCATTGCCGGTAGAGAAAGTCACCGACCGTGGCAGCCTCAACGAGCATTTGACGGCCATGCGCTACTCCGACTGGGCCCTGGGCCAGTTCTTTGAAAAGGCCCGCAAGGAGCCGTATTTCAAAGAGACCTTGTTTGTGATCGTGGGCGACCACGGCTTCGGCAACGAACAGCAGATCACCGAGATGGACCTGGGCCGCTTTAACGTGCCGATGCTGATGATCGCACCGGGCATGCAAGAGAAGTTCGGCGAACGTGACCACACCGTAGGCACCCAGATCGACATCGTGCCGACCATCATGGGGCGCCTGGGTGGCGATACGCGGCATCAGTGCTGGGGCCGTGACCTGCTGAACCTGCCGGAAGGCGACAAGGGGTTTGGCGTGATCAAACCGTCGGGCAGCGACCAGACCGTGGCCCTGGTCACCGCAGACCGTATCCTGGTACTGCCCAAGGAAATGCCACCGAAGTTGTGGCAATACGAATTGGGCGCCGACCCGACCGGTAAAGTGATTGCTGAATCGCCGGACGAAGCAGCACTCAAGCAAAAACTTGAGTCGTTCCTGCAGACGGCTACCAAGAGCCTGCTGGATAACACCGCCGGTGTGGTTGACGGCAAGCCGGACTAACTAACCGGCAATAAAAAAGAGGCCTTTGAAGGCCTCTTTTTTTATCTCGTGTTTATATCCGACCGAGTAACAACAGCACCAGCAGAACCACCAGCACGACGCCCAGGATACCGGACGGGCCATAACCCCAGTTGCGCGAGTGAGGGAACACCGGCAGGCCACCGACCAGCAGGAGGATCAAGATAATGATCAGAATGAGGCTCATGGTTTTTTTCCTTATTGGCCTTCTGCAAAGACCGGTTGTTAACGATACGCTCGTACATCTTGTAACGAACGCCTTAACAACTCCGACTCTGTCACATCCACGAAAATTCCAAGTTTTTTTAAAGCATTTCGCTCAGTCGGTTATTTCTTTTAAACCGCGCGCGCTTAACGTTCTTAGTTGAGAAAAGATTGAACTAAGACGCTGCGCAGGCATCCGACCGAGCCCGCGGTTTGCCTGGGGCATTCATCACTCTGATGGTGCGTGGGTGCGGGAAAAACCTTCGCTACACTGCCGGTCACTTCTTCTGTGAACCACAAGGCTACTTCCTATGCAAAATCGCATGATGATCACCGGCGCCGGTCCGGCCTGGGTCGTGAAATCGCTCTGCGCTGGGCCCGCGAGGGTTGGCAGTTGGCCTTGTCGGACGTGAGCGAGCCAGGCTTGCAGGAAACCCTGCGGCTCGTGCGCGAGGCCGGCGGCGATGGGTTTATCCAGCGTTGCGATGTGCGTGACTACAGCCAACTCACCGCGTTCGCGCAGGCGTGCGAGGTGAAGCTGGGGGGCATTGATGTGATCGTCAACAATGCCGGCGTCGCCTCGGGTGGCTTCTTCGCCGAGTTGTCCCTGGAGGATTGGGACTGGCAGATCGCGATCAACTTGATGGGCGTGGTCAAGGGCTGCAAGGCCTTCCTGCCGCTGCTGGAAAAGAGCAAAGGGCGCATCATCAATATCGCCTCCATGGCGGCGCTGATGCAGGGGCCGGCCATGAGCAACTACAACGTGGCCAAGGCCGGTGTGGTGGCGCTGTCGGAAAGCCTGCTGGTGGAGCTCAAGCAGCAGGAAGTCGGGGTGCATGTGGTGTGCCCGTCGTTCTTCCAGACCAACCTGCTGGATTCCTTCCGGGGGCCGACCCCGGCGATGAAAGCCCAGGTGGGCAAGTTGCTGGAGAGTTCGCCGATTTCGGCGGCGGATATTGCCGATTACATCTTCCAGCGTGTCGCGCAGGGTGAGTTCATGATCCTGCCCCACGAACAGGGGCGCATGGCATGGGCGCTTAAGCAGAAGAACCCGCAGTTGCTTTATGACGAGATGACGACCATGGCCGATAAAATGCGCGCCAAGGCCCAAGCTACTAAAGGCTGAGTGGGTATGAGTCTGTCAGGCAATTTACCTGCATGTGTAGGTATTGCCTGATTTCATCGCAAGCCGTTGCTGCAGCCCTACCCAGCGCGCATGGTTGAGGTCCTGTTACTCAAAAAGGACAACCGCCATGCTGGTCTTAAGCCGCGCCGTAGGCGAAATCATCTCCATCGGCGATGACATCGCCGTGCACATCCTTGAATTGAACGGTTCCCAGGTTAAGTTCGGCGTAACCGCGCCGGCCGAGGTGCATGTGCATCGCGCCGAGGTGTACCAGAAAATCCAGGAGCAACAAACCGCCCAATCCCAGCCCCTAATTGCCCCCTGAAAGAGGCGTCAGTCGAACAGATGCTTGGGCACGTCGTGCTTGAGCATCAATTGGCATTGCTCGCTTTCCGGATCGAACACGATCAGTGCCTGGCCTTTGGTCAATGCCTGGCGCACCCGCAGCACGCGGGTCTCCAGCGGCGTGTCGTCGCCATTGTCGGTGCCGTCACGGGTGACGAAATCTTCGATCAGGCGGGTCAGGGTGTCGACTTCAAGCGCATCGTGTGGAATCAGCATACAAGCCTCGGGTATCAAGTCCCGGCGATGCTACTGCGCCGGGCCCCGTGTTGCCAGCGTCAGGACTTATTACCGACCAGACTGTCCACCGACGGTACGCGCGTGTCGCTCTCCATCTGCGTCTCGTGCTCGATCTGATGACTGAAGCGGTCCAGTGAACCCTGGGCCGGCTGGGCATCGCTGGCGAACACCGGCGGGCTGAGGATATACGCACCCAACAGACGGCTCAGCGCAGCGAGGCTGTCGATGTGGGTGCGTTCGTAGCCGTGGGTCGCGTCGCAACCGAACGCCAGCAGCGCGGTGCGGATATCGTGGCCGGCGGTCACCGCCGAATGCGCGTCGCTGAAGTAGTAGCGGAACAGATCGCGGCGTACCGGCAGGTCGTTGTCCGCCGCCAGGCGCAGCAAATGCCGCGACAGATGATAGTCGTACGGCCCGCCGGAATCCTGCATCGCCACGCTGACCGCATGTTCGCTGGACTGCTGGCCGGGGGCGACCGGCGCGATGTCGATACCGACGAATTCACTCACATCCCAGGGCAACGCGGCGGCGGCACCGCTGCCGGTTTCCTCGGTGATGGTGAACAGCGGGTGGCAGTCGATCAACAACGGCTCGCCGCTGTCGACAATCGCCTTGAGTGCGGCGAGGAGGGCCGCCACGCCGGCTTTGTCATCCAGGTGGCGCGCACTGATATGCCCGCTCTCGGTGAACTCGGGCAAGGGGTCGAAGGCCACGTAGTCACCCACATTGATCCCCAGGGAGTCGCAATCGGCGCGGGTCGCGCAGTAGGCGTCCAGGCGCAGTTCCACGTGGTCCCAGCTCACTGGCATTTCGTCCACGGCGGTGTTGAATGCATGCCCGGAGGCCATCAACGGCAACACACTGCCACGGATGACACCGTTGTCGGTGAACAGGCTGACGCGGCTGCCTTCGGCAAAGCGGCTCGACCAGCAGCCGACCGGCGCCAGAGTGAGGCGGCCGTTGTCCTTGATGGCACGCACGGCGGCACCGATGGTGTCCAAGTGCGCCGACACCGCGCGGTCGGGGCTGTTTTTCTGGCCCTTGAGCGTGGCGCGAATGGTGCCGCGCCGGGTCATTTCAAAGGGGATGCCGAGTTCTTCCAGCCGCTCGGCGACATAGCGCACGATGGTGTCGGTAAACCCGGTGGGGCTGGGAATGGCGAGCATTTCCAGCAGCACTTTTTGCAGGTAGTTGAGATCCGGTTCGGGGATGGTTCGGGTCATGAAAACTCCTGAAGAGATAAGGGTGCTTTTGTGGCGAGGGAGCTTGCTCCCGCTGGGCTGCGGAGCAGCCCCAGTCAATTCACCCGGTTCTTTCGGTTAAAGCGCGGTGGCCTGTTTCAGGGCTGCTACGCAACCCCGCGGGAGCAAGCTTCCTCGCTACAGGTCATTGGGCGGCCGGTTGGCTGTGCGGAAATAGCAGGTCCACAAACTTCTCCGCTGTCGGTTGCGGTTCATGGTTGGCCAGGCCCGCCCGTTCGTTCGCTTCGATAAACACGTACTCGGGTTGATCGGCGGCAGGCACCAGCAGGTCCAGGCCCACCATCGGGATGTCGAGGGCGCGGGCGGCGCGTACGGCGGCATCCTTGAGCGTCGGGTGCAGGATCGCGGTGACGTCTTCCAGGCAACCGCCGGTGTGCAGGTTGGCGGTACGGCGTACGGCGAGTGTTTCGCCGCGCGGCAGGATGCTGCTGTAGTCGTAGCCCGCGGCGGCCAGGGTGCGTTCGGTTTCGGCGTCCAGCGGGATTTTGCTTTCGCCGTCGGTAGCCGCCTGACGACGACGGCTTTGCGCTTCGATCAACGCGCCGATGCAATGTTGACCGTCACCGACCACTTGCGCAGGGCGCCGGATCGCCGCGGCGACCACCTCGAAACCGATCACCAGGATGCGCAGGTCCAGGCCCTCGTGAAAACTTTCCAGCAGCACCCGGCTGTCGAATTGCCGCGCCGTCTCAATCGCCTGCTGCACCTCTTCGATGCTTCGCAGGTCCACCGCCACGCCCTGGCCTTGCTCGCCATCGAGCGGCTTGACCACGATGCGCTGGTGTTCGTCGAGGAACTCCAGGTTCTCGTCGGCACTGCCCGCCATTTGCTGCGACGGCAGGTTCAGCCCGGCGGCCTGGAGCACCTTGTGGGTCAGGCTCTTGTCCTGGCACAGGGTCATGCTGATGGCGCTGGTCAGGTCACTCAGCGACTCCCGGCATCGCACGCGGCGCCCGCCATGACTGAGGGTGAACAACCCGGCGTCGGCATCGTCCACCTGCACATCAATGCCACGGCGATGGGCTTCCTCGACGATGATGCGCGCATAGGGATTGAACCCCGCCTGTGGCCCAGGGCCAAGGAACAGCGGCTGGTTGATGCCGTTCTTGCGCTTGATCGCAAACGTGGTCAACGCGCGAAAACCAAGCTTGGCGTAGAGGTTCTTGGCCTGGCGGTTATCGTGCAGCACCGACAGATCAAGGTAGCTCAAGCCACGGCTCATGAAGTGCTCCACCAAGTGACGCACCAGCACTTCGCCCACGCCGGGGCGGGTGCATTGCGGGTCGACCGCGAGGCACCACAGGCTGCAACCGTTTTCCGGGTCGTGGAAGGCTTTTTGATGATTTAGGCCCATGACGCTGCCGATCACCGCGCCGCTGTCTTCGTCTTCCGCCAGCCAGTACACCGGGCCGCCCTGATGACGCGGCGTGAGGCGTTCGGCGTCGATCGGTAACATTCCGCGCCCTTGATACAACTGGTTCACCGCCTGCCAGTCGGCCTCGCTCTGTACCCGGCGGATACGAAAGCCGCGAAACACGCGGGTTGAGGGGCGATAGTCGGTGAACCACAGGCGCAACGTGTCGGACGGGTCGAGGAACAACTGCTGCGGATCGATCCCGAGAATCTGCTGGGGCGCGGCCACATACAGCGCGATGTCGCGCTCGCCGGGGTGCTCATTGAGCAGTTCCCCGGCCAGGCTGGCCGGGTCCGGGAAGGTGTGTCCGATCAACAGCCGGCCCCAGCCGCAATGCACGGCAATCGGTTCGGCGGCCGATGGGCTGCCGTCTTCGGCCAGGCGTGCTTGCAGGCGTTCGTACGTGGGCGCCTGGCCTTTGAGCAAGCGTTGGTTATACGCCGCTGCGTTAGGTTTCATGGATCAGATTCCTTGTTCGCTGAGCCACAGGTTCAGCGCCGCCAATTGCCACAGCTTGGAGCCGCGCAACGGGGTCAATTGGCCTTGAGGGTCGGTCAGCAAGCGGTCGAGCATGGCCGGGTTGAACAGGCCGCGGTCCTGGCTCGGGTCCAGCAGCAGGTCGCGTACCCAGTTCAAGGTGTCGCCCTGCAAATGCTTGAGGCCAGGCACCGGGAAGTAGCCTTTCTTGCGGTCGATGACTTCACTCGGGATCACCCGGCGCGCAGCTTCCTTGAGCACCTGTTTGCCGCCATCGGGCAACTTGAATTTGCCCGGTACACGGGCCGACAGTTCCACCAGGCGGTAGTCCAGGAACGGTGTACGCGCCTCCAGGCCCCAGGCCATGGTCATGTTGTCGACGCGCTTGACCGGGTCGTCCACCAGCATCACCGTGCTGTCCAGGCGCAGGGCCTTGTCCACGGCGGCATCGGCACCCGGCATTGCAAAATGCTCACGCACGAAGTCGCCGGCGGCGTCATTGGCGGTCAGCCATTTCGGTGCGACGGTGGCGGCGTAGTCGTCGTAGCTGCGGTCGAAAAACGCCGCGCGGTAGGCGGCATACGGGTCGCTCGCGCCGTCCACCTGCGGGTACCAGTGGTAGCCGGCGAACAATTCATCCGCGCCCTGGCCGCTTTGCACCACCTTGCAGTGCTTGGCCACCTCCCGCGACAGCAGGTAGAAGGCGATGCAGTCGTGGCTGACCATCGGTTCGCTCATGGCACGGAACGCCGCCGGCAGTTGCTCGATGATCTCACTTTCGGCAATGCGCAGTTGGTGGTGACGAGTGCCGTAGTGCTTGGCGATCAGGTCCGAATACTGGAACTCGTCGCCGCGTTCGCCGCCGGCATCCTCAAAACCAATGGAGAAGGTGGACAGGTCCTGCACGCCGACTTCGCGCAACAGGCCGACGAGCATGCTTGAGTCGACACCGCCGGAAAGCAGCACGCCCACATCCACGGCAGCGCGCTGACGGATGGCCACGGCTTCGCGGGTGCTGTCGAGCACGCGGTCGGTCCAGTCTTGCAGCGTCAGGTTTTTTTCATCGTCATGGGGGCCGTAGGGCAGGGTCCACCAGGTTTTCTGCTCGGTGTTGCCGTCGGCGTCGATGCGCATCCAGCTCGCCGGCGGCAGTTTTTCGATGCCCGCCAGCAAGGTGCGTGGCGCAGGTACAACGGCGTGGAAATTGAGGTAGTGATTGAGCGCCACCGGGTCGAGGATCGGGTTGATGTCGCCGCCCTTGAGCAACGCCGGCAGGCTCGATGCGAAGCGCAGGCGCTGACCGGTGCGCGACAGGTACAACGGCTTCACGCCGAGACGGTCACGGGCGATGAACAGGCGCTTGGCGTCACGCTCCCAGACGGCAAACGCAAACATGCCGTTGAGCTTGGGCAGCAGCGCTTCGCCCCAGGCGTGATAGCCCTTGAGCAGCACTTCGGTGTCGCCGCCGGAATAGAACGCGTAGCCCAAGGCTTCAAGCTCCTGACGCAGTTCCGGGAAGTTGTAGATGGCGCCGTTGAACGCCAGCGACAGCCCCAGTTGGGCGTCGACCATCGGCTGGGCCGAGCCGTCCGACAGGTCCATGATTTTCAGACGCCGATGGCCCAGGGCAATCGGCCCTTGGGCCTGGAAGCCCCACGCATCAGGGCCGCGTGGTGCCAGGTGATGGGTAATCCGTTCCACCGCTGCGAGGTCTGCAGGGTGGTGATCGAAACGTAACTCGCCAGCTAATCCGCACATATTGCTTAGGGCCTTGTATTTGCTGGGCCTAGGCGCATCTACCGGGATTCAAGTACCAATTTTGTACCGTTTTTCGGCAAATCCAGCTTTTCAAGCTCCGCGAAATCACTCGAAGAGCTGATCCACTTGGCATAGGTTGACAGCAGTACCTGGACACTGTGCCCAAGTTGCGCGGCGATGAATGCAGGATTCATTCCGGACATCAGGCACATTGTTGCGTACGTGTGCCTGGTGTCGTACATCCGGCGATACCGTATCCCGCTCTTGCGCAGGGCTGACAACCAATAACGCTTAGCCCCAGTTTCGGATCGGATGTATAGCTCTGATCTGTCACCCGATCCGTCCGGCGCGAATACATAATCAGAGCGCGCCGCCGTAAGAAGTCTGGCTTTTTCGAGTGCCTGTAATGCGCGATCGTTCAATAAAACTTCTCGCGACACCTTCGTCTTTGTCCTTTCCTTGATCTTGCCGTACAGCCTGATGCGGCAAACCTTGGCGCGCCTTGAGCGCGTATCAACCTCGCTCCAACGCAGGGCCATCGCCTCGCCTGGACGCATTCCTGTATAGAAAGAAAACTCAAAAAAACACGCGTAAATAGCCTGTAAGCCGCTCGTCACTTCGTACAGCTTGGCGATCAACTCGTCTGCCTCTTCGCGACTGAATGGGTCGATCTCACGCTTGGTAACCCTCGTCGGTGGGATCGAGTTGGCCGGGTTCCTCAGAATCAGTTCATCGTTTACGGCCTGGGTCAGCAGACCAGTCACCAGCCGAATTGCACCTTTCCGGCGGATTGGAGAAGTCCACTTAATCCCGTTGACGATTTTCCGCATCAGGACCGGCGTGATCTTGTCGAGAGGATATTCAGCCAGGTGAGGAACCCAGTAGGTTTGCATGGTGCTACGGTAGTTCTTGCGGGTGCTGTCTTCGATCTGAAGGCTGTTCAGCCAGTCCTGGGCGTAGTCGAAAAATATCGGCATGTTCCCAGTAGAGTCGCTCCGGCTGTTCGGGAACAACTCACGGTATTTATCAGGTGTCAGCGCCCCCAACTTGGCCAGCTGTATTACTTGAGAACGTAAAGCCTCGGCTGCTGCGATTCCCCGAGCGGTTTGCGGGAGAGTGAGCGTTTCGCAGTGCCGCTTCTTGTTCCAGGAGAACCTGATCCTGATCGATTTCCCGACAAGCTCAACTCCGGTGGGCAGCTCCATTGGCTCTCTAGCCATTCGTCGTACCTCCATTTGCTGTACATGATTCGTCCGTCGATCTTCGACCAGACGCCGGCGGGGATGATGTTACGTTCTCGCTTACGCTGCAGGGCTTTCGGCGTGGTGCCCAGCAGTTCGGCCATCCGCTTTTCGGTGACCTTGTCATGGCCGGACTCATCGCCCAGCTTTTCGGCTGCTGCCATGGTGATGCTCCATGCCGCGCGCGGCGGCAGAGTGTTCAGTGGATGGTCACGCTGTCCTGCCCTGGGGCTACGGCGCGTGCCTGCTGTTCGGTGCGGAAGGACATGTGCTGTTTGATGCCGCTGCAGTCCGCGATGACCCACCAATAACCGCCAAAGCGGTGTGGGCCCTTGATGATTTTGGTGATGGTCATTGGGTGTCCTTGCCGCGCTGGGCGGCAGAAGGTGGTGATGGGTTATGCGAGTGGTGCGTAAGTTTCGCCGCGACGCTCGGCAGAAGCCTTCCGGTACGTCTCGTTGGTGTAGGGGGCGTCGGGCTCACGGCGTACCAGGGTCATCTGGTATTGGGAACCTTTAGCGCGGTGCGTGACAGCGCAGTACTTCTCGATCAGGTACTGGGCATCGTGCTTGTCGCCTTTTTCTGCCCGGCTGTCCCGATGATGACCGGGCAGGCCGAGATAGCCATATCCAACAACTGGCAAGGCAAGGGCCGGGTATTTATCCGCCAGTCCGACCCGCTGCCACTGTCGGTCCTGGCCGTGATTCCTGAGGTGACAATTGGCGGTCGCTGATGTTTTGCCGATCGAGCCGGAGGACATCCCGGCAATCCTGCGTGACGTGCGCCAAGCCGATATCGACGAGATCGTCGAGGGATTGGGTGTCTCGCTGGAGCGGGAACTGCTGGAAGGCATCAACGACAGCCTGAATGCTCGCAAGATCGTGGTGGACGGCCAGATTGTGGCGGTGTTCGGCGATGCCGTGCACAGCGTCTTGGGCTCCATCGGCGTGCCATGGTTGATCAGCACCATCCATGTTGAGCGCCATGCCCGCGCCTTCCTCAAGGTCTGCAAGCCAGAAGTGCAGGGGATGTTGTCCCGGCACCAGCACCTCATCAACTACGTCGACGCCCGCAACACTTCGGCCATTCGCTGGCTGAAATGGCTGGGCTTCGACTTCGGCGAGGCCGTCCCGTACGGGCCCAGGCGCCTGCCGTTCTACCCCTTTACGCTGAATCGAGAGGAATAACTCATGTGCTGGATGGCATTGATACCGGTCGCTATTGGCCTGGCGGGCAGCATGATGCAGGCCCAGGGTCAGAAGGAAAACGGGGCATTCCAGTCGGCAATGCTCACGCAAAACGCCAAGTACAAACAGCAGACCGCCGACGAAACGATCAATGCCGGTAACACCTCGGCCGATTGGCAGCGTGTTCGTGCGGCGCAGGCGGGTGGTACTCAGCGCAGCGTGCAGGCCGCCAACGGCATCGACGTGAACAGCGGCAGCGCGGCCCAGTTGCAGGATGACACGGCAATGCTCGGCGAGCTGGATGCCCTGACGATCCAGAACAACGCCGCCCGCCAGGCTTTCGGCTATCGCGAGCAGGCCAAGCAAGACTTCCTCAACGCCAACCAGAGCGTGAAGAACGGTAACACGGCCGCCATGGGCTCAATCCTGGGCGGCATCGGCGGTGCATTTGGTTCATTTGCGGGGGCTCGATAATGCCACGGGTACCAACATACGATACGGCTCAGGTCGAGCAGCAACCCACCCGGCCGGTTCAGTTGCAAGGTATTGCGCCTGATACCACCTCGATTGCCCAAGGCCTGCAAACTCTGGGACGTGGTGCGCAGATGCTCATGGAGAAAGAGCGCCAGAAGGCCGACACCGCGCTGCTGATGGATGCCGACAACCAACTCACGAAGTGGCAGCAGCAGGCCATGTACAGCGAGAACGGCGCCTATACCCGCAAGGGGCAGAACGCCCTGGACGTGACCAACCAGACGCTGGATCAGTTCGACAAGGCTCAGGCCGAGATTGCCAAAACCCTGACCAACGATCAGCAGAAGGCCCGTTATGCGCAGATCGTCAACAGCCGTCGCAACTCCCTGTCGAACGACCTGAACCGCTACGAGTATGGCGAGCGCCAGAACTATTACGGCCAGGTCGAAAAGGCTCAGCTTGAAACGTCCATGCAGGGCGCCGCGCTGGAGTACCAGGACCCGAGCAAGGTCGACCAGTACCGACAGAAGGTCGACGCGGTATTGTCCAGTCGCGCCGAACGTCTTGGACTCTCGCCAGAAGCCGCCCAGGCCGAGCGCCTAGCAACCAACAGCGGCATGTCCAGCGCTGTAATCCAGCGAATGCTGATTGATTCGCCGCAGAAGGCCAAGAGCTATTACGAGTCCTATATCCGCCAACGTCCGGGCATGGCAATCACTGTCAAAGCTGGGTGGCGCGCTGCTGTCGAGCTTTGCTGACCTGCCAGTGGCGGCCAGTGAAATGCGCTACCAGGGCAAGAGCTTCCTGGGTTCTCTGGGGGAAATGACCGCGGGCCTGGCCAAGGGGCGCGGCAGCCTGGAGCAGCGTGAAATCCTGTCGAGCTTCGGGGTTTATGGGGATGCAATGCGCGGGGAGATCATGCGGCGCTTTTCTGCCGATGACTCTGTGGGAGGGAAGATGTCGCGGGGGATGTCGCTGTTCTTCAAGCTGAACGGCCTGTCCTGGTGGACTGACGCAAACAAGGCCAGCGCGGGCCTGATGATGGCCCACAACCTGGCGCAGAACAAAGGCAGGGCATGGGGCACGATGGATGCAGGCCTGCGTCGCACGCTGGAGCTGTACGACCTCGACGCCGGAAAGTGGGATCTGTTGCGCGGGATGGATACCCGCATGGCTGACGGCCGGGATTACATGACCACAGACGGTATTGCCTCTATTCCGGAGGACAAGATTCTCGACTACCTCGGGCGCAAACCTTTCGCCGGTCCGGGTCGTAGCGATGCCTACGGAAAGCGTGCGACTGATAGAGGCGAGCCAGCAATTCCGGAGGGGATGATCCGGATGTACCACGGCAGCGCTAGCCACGGCCGGACCGATGGTCCAGCGTGGTTTTCTTCGGACAGGAACTACGCAGCAAACTACCGGCAGGGCGCCGAACTTCAATACGTGGACATGCCAGCGGACAGGATCAACGAGATTGCAGATCCTGACGGCTACGGGCAGACGGTGGAGAAGGGCCACACGGTCAACTATCAGTTTGACTCAGCCGAAACTGGTGTCAGAAAGGTGATGGGCAAGGATGCGCCATCAATCCTGAGTAGCACTGATAGAGCCGCTGTGCGCGAGTTTCGCGAGGGCCTGGAGCGCAGTCTGCGTGCCTACGTCAATGACCGGGTGAGCTATGCCGTGCTGGAGCCGGACGCCCGCACACGATCGATCATGAATCAAGGCACTCGGCCCGGCACGATCATGGGCGACCTCAACCGGTTCATGACCCAGTTTAAGAGCTTCCCCGCCGCGTACATGCAGAAGACCTTGGGTCGGGAACTGTATGGCCGAGGATACGCGCCGACCCCACTTGGCGAGGGTTATCGGGGCAGCAAGGATCTGATCGCCGCCCTGCGCAACGGCAACGGCGAGCGCCTGGCCATGGCCCAGTTGCTGCTTTGGACTACCGCGTTCGGGTATCTGTCGATGTCGGCCAAGGATGCAGTCAAGGGTCGTGAGCCCCGGCCGGCAGATGACCCCAAGACCTGGATCGCCGCGATGACCCAAGGCGGTGGTTTCGGGATCATGGGCGATTTCATGTTCGGAGAGGTCAGCCGCTTCGGCAACAAGCCGCTGGAAACTCTAGCCGGCCCAACCCTGGGCACCGCCGCCAACGTGATCGACCTGTGGGCCAAGGTTCGCTCAGGCGACGACGCCGCATCCTCCGCGCTGCGCCTGGCCCAGAACAACACACCGTTCCTCAACCTGTTCTACACGCGCATCGCCATGGACCACCTGTTCCTGTGGTCGGTGCAAGAAGCCATGAACCCTGGGTCGCTGCGCCGTACCGAGCAGCGCATTCAGCAGGAGAGCGGCCAGAAGTTCCTGGTCAAGCCATCGCAAAGCTACCTCGACCCATTGGGCATTGCCCGCTAACCAAGTCAACCCCAACGAATCCCGCCACCGAGCGGGATTTTTTTCGTCCAGAGAAAAGGAGTCACAACCGTGACAGTAAGCACGATCGACAGCGCTGCAGAGTTTGTGACCAACGGGGTAACGACCAACTACCCGTTCTATTTCAAATTTCTGGCAAATGAGGATCTGGTAGTTACGTATGTCAGCCCGGCCGGCGTCAGCTCCGTTCTGACGCTGGGCACGCAGTACACGGTCAATGGCGCTGGCAATGAACAAGGCGGCAGCGTTGTGACCACCACGGCGCTGGCTGGCCCAGGCCAGTTAATCGTGTCGCGGGAGATGGATGCCTATCAGCAGACCTCCCTACGCAACCAGGGGAAGTTTCTGGCCGAAACCCACGAGGATGTTTTCGACAGGCTGACGATGCTGATTCAGCAGGGGTTCGCGATTTTCAAGCGAGCGCTTACGCGACCATTCGGGCGCGACTATTTTTATGGTGAAAATCGGCGCATCAAAAGCTTGCTTGACCCAGTTGACCTGCAGGATGCCGCCACAAAAAACTGGGCCCAGCAGTACATTGCCAGCGTTTTAGGGACGGGGCAGGGCCCAATCAATAATGCTGCGAACATCTATTACGCTGGCCCTGATGGTTCACCTCACACGGTTCAAGAGCTTTCAGGTTCTGGTGGTTCGGCTCTTCTTGGCTTTCTGCAGGCGGGACTCAACGCAGTTCCAAGAACGATCGAATCAAAGCTTCGTGATTTTGTCGACCTTGAGGACTTTGGTACGGTAGATAAAGTCGGTACAGCTGGTGCTGCCGCTGCCAATACGATTGTAATGAACCGTGCAATTCCTGCCTGCAACCTGATGGGTAAGGCGCTGCGCCTACCGGAAGGTGTCATGGCGGTCAACCCGTTCAGCCTGCCAGCCACGTTCATCGGAATGCACGGTCGCAGCAAGTACGGCACAACGCTTAAATTCAACCGCCAGGCTTATGCCGCGAATACGGTGCTGTTAAACGCACAGAACAACACGGCAGGGCTTGAGCTGGCAAAGTTCAGCATCGACTGTGATGACGCGATATTTAAGGTTGCCGGTCTGGCCGTGCTTCCACTGACTGGCAGTAATAACTGGATCGTCAATGACGTAGCAGTAAAGGGTCGTGGTGATAGTTGCCTTGTAACTCAGGGATCGACAAATGGTCGACTGTACGATTTCACGGTAGATGCAACAGGTGGCGCGGGGGCAACGTTCAACACTTGCTTCAATGGACAGACGTGTAAAAACGTCATCGTGGTGAACATGCGCACTACTGGGTTTCCTACCTATTCAGGCGCGTTCGGCATGAGCGCAGCCTGCAAGTTCGTTGACTGCCATTCAGAAGGTACTTCCGGTGCTTTTGCATGGTCTTTAGGCACATGTAGCAATAGCTGGATTCTCGGCTGCTATGCTGAAAACTCATCACATGAGGCGTTCCAGCTCACCGACTGCTTGAGTTGCATTATGGCCCTGAACAATGGGTTCTGGGACAACGCGCACGGGCAAGACGCCGGCCTCTCTGTGCATGGGAAGGTTTCCATATCGAGACTTAATCTTTCCTCCTTCAACAGCTTGACGAACTCGTATGCGGCCGGGCTTATGGCGGCTGATAACGCCATGTACAACACGTTTTCACACAACACCCTGAAAGATTGTGGTGTTAGGGGAACAGCCGGCGGCTCAGGCGGGACCAATGCTTGCGCGATGGGACAATACACGGCCTTGAACTCCCAGCAATGTGGCAGCAATCGGTTCATTGAGAACATTTGTTTGAGTGAGTCGGGAACAACCACATATGGTTTTGCAGAATTCGTCGGCGGCACCGGCTCAATTATTTTCAACACGACCCTTCGGCATAATGAATTCCCAGGCGCGTTTACCACCCGTTACCTGGCGCCCTCTGCATCGCGTCGGACGTGGGACGTGGATGCGCTTGCCTTTACCCCTATCATCGGCGTGGCAGGTGGTGGCGGATCTATCACCGCGTCAACGCTGAACTCTGCAAGCTTTCGTCGTAGTGGTGACTATATCGACATGAGTGTCGACCTTAGTATCACCAGTGTGTCAGGGACCATTACAGGCCTTCTGCTTACCTGGGCAACCGCTGCGCCACTGCCGGCCCTGTATCAAGGATCGTTCAGTGGCTTAGACATAACGTCAGCAAAGATGGTGGGAGGAGTCCCTTCCGGATCCGGAGTCGCAATTAGATATTACGATGGGACGAACCCGGTAGTAGCTGGTGCTCGTATCGTAGTTGAAGGGCGGTACAGGGTGGCCTAACTATCTCGCAAGCCTCGCTTCTTTAAGGTTGCACGCTACAAGGACGTAGCCCCTAACTATTACGAATGCACAGGCTGGTATAAAACCGAAGTACCAAAGTACATAATTCAGGTGGGTGTGAATGGCCGAATGCTTCTGCATCAGAATAAACCAACTCATTGGCGCAAGCAGGCTTACCAGCACCAGCGCTGTATCCCGGCGCGCATTCGCGTCTCGCGTATAAAACTGTGCGACGATCGACAGCCCAGTCAACAACAGCAGGAAGGAGAACACCCGGCTGCCATCGAGCCAAAACAACACTGGTGTCTTCCACTCATTGAAGTATTCGCTGATTACGAACGACAGGGGGATATCCGGCCCGCTCTGAACTACACCAGTCAACCGGCCAAATGCGCTGTACTTCAGCGCGTCCCATCCGAGCGTCTGGCTTATGCCTTCGGCCAAGGTGTCAGCACGGTTCATTGCGTGCACCAGCACGGCAATCAAAAATCCGGCCACGGCTACCATCCCCATGATCACCGTCATTCGAATTGCGGCCTTCATTCCAAGGATCGGGTTTGCTCGGAAAGGATCGATCATAAAGATCGTCAGCGACATCAGGACGATTGACGAAATGTATTCATAACCTGCCAGACACTTAAGTAATATTGAGGCGCCATACATCGCTATCGCCGCTAGTTGCGCGCGCGATGATGGTGGGCATCGATAAGCGTACATCGCCATTACAGCCGGTAGGAACCATAAGAAAGAAGCCCAGTACAGGTTTCTGGATATCGCCACAACCCATGGCGAACCAATCATGCATGCAAAAAACACCGCAGCGAACGTCGTTGAAATGGTTAGACCTATCTCACGAATCATAAACGTCAATACCAGAGCCATCATCGAGGCCATCAGGAATTGCAGTGAGAAAACCGAGTCAACAAAAGGAAGATTCTTGTAAGCGAAGGAAAGCAATAACGCTTGGATGCCGAACTGCTGCGGGTATTGGTCAAAGCTAAACCCAATTTCATTGCTAAGTTGAAATGTATCTTCGTTCTTAATGCTGTCAGGGTCGACGAATTCACCACTGTAAGAAACAACATTGTAAGGACCGGATTTTTCAATATTGTTTATAATTCGCACACTTCCATTAGGAAGGGTTATTTCTTGTCCTATTCTAGCTTCGTTGTCTGCGTAGCCGAGAATGTTTGTATTTGCTACAGGGATCAGAAATTTGTTGGATGATTTACTGAATCCGTTTGTCCAATATTCGTCTGAAATCCTGGCTGTTTTTATTCCGGTAGGCGTGTCGATTCGCTCATAGACGGCAAGCACATCGGGACCTTTTATTGGTTCCCCGCGCTGAATGAAACCCATATTGCTGTGACCGGTGTCGATTCCGTTGGCGTCGGCGAATATTTTGCCAAGCACCAGTGCTTCGGAACCATCGCGCCATGTTTTGAACTGAAAATCGGACGTTGTGCTAAATAGATTAAGCTGGAATGCCGCGAGCATGACCAGAAACGCCAATACAAATCTTGATTTTTTTATTGCAGTTTTCACGTTTATTCCATTAAAAAGGTCGATCTCTCATCAGGTCGCCAATCCTATCAGCTGACGATAGCTTGATGAAAGCGTGCGGTCGTCTGACAAGCATATGCAGAGCTGCAAGCAGTTCGCCGGGCGTTGATGCCCGAGCTACGCTTCTATTGGCTCGACACCCTATTGTTGGTTGGGGCCTCGGCCCAAAGAGGCCCAGCGATGCAGAAAACGTACATCGGTTAGTACAGTGGCTGGGTTGGCTGATGTTTTTGCCCAGCAAATGCAGGGGTTGAGACGGTAAATTCGATTCCGGCTTCGGGCACCATCTTCTGTTTCACCGGCTTTCGCCGAGCCTTGCGCAGCATCGCGTGGGTTTGAATTAGTTCGTCCTCAAGCAGGGCGCACTGGTGTCGGTACATTTCCAGGGGCGTGGGGCAGCCAAGCCACGCCGAGGTGTCTTCGTCGATGTTCATGATGAGTCAGCTCAAATACTGTATGGGCGTACAGTAATTGAGGCGTGTCGGATTTGGGAGTGGTGTTCGTCGGCAGGACGCCGGGGAGGGATGTAGCTCGTACCACTTTTTGTACCAATAGATGTTCCCTTGAGGGACTCTGCGGGGCCTCAGAAGGCGCTGAAACCCCTTGTCTAGCGCCTTTGGAATACGCCAGCTAATCCGCACATAGGTTCCTTACCGGTTTTTCCGTTGGGGAGGGATAAACGTACCGTGCACCAAAATGGCCGGTACCCAGAAACTGACCCGAGCAGATTGTGGGAGTTTTAGAACAATACGTTATAAGGCAATCCGCCTTGATGGCCTGCCGCTCAGGGGTTGAGCGGCGCGGCCGCGCTGGAATGTGCGGTAGACAGGTCAATGTTCAACGCAAAGTTCGGGTCAGCCGCCCGTGTTATGACTCGGCCTTGCCGCGTATCAACGCACGCACGGCGAACCGGTTCGGATGGCAGGCTTCGGCCACGCTGCGTGGCAGTGGCAAGGGTTCATTGTCCAGCCAGGCCGCCAGCAGCTCTGCACACAGCGGCGCGGTGACCAGCCCGCGCGAGCCATGGCCGCTGTTGATATACAGGCCGTCGAGCCACGGGCAGGGCGCCTCGGGAATCTGGCGGGCATCCTTGCGCAACGCCGCGTAGGTCTGGTCGAAGGCACCGCGCTCGGCCAGCGGACCGACAATCGGCAGGTAGTCCGGGCTGGTGCAGCGAAAGGCCGCGCGGCCTTGCAGTTGTTCGGCAGGCAGATGATCGGCGCCCAGGCGTTGCAGCAGGTCGGTGGAGATTTCGCGCAGCATGTCCAGGTTGCCGACATGTTCGGCCACGGTCGGCGTCAGGTCATCGTTGTTGAAGTCGAAGCTGGCCCCCAGGGTGTGTTCGCCCAGGCGCGCCGGGGCGACGTAGCCCTCGGCGCAAACCACGGTGGCCAGTGCCTGGCTGCGCGGAGTGTGCGCCAACCGGGTGATCTGCCCGCGAATACGTTTGAGCGGCAGATCGGCGCTGACGGCAAAACGCTTGATCTCGGCGGCGCGGCCAGCACCACCACACTGGCACTGGCCAGCACCGTATCGCCCGCCGTGGCTTGCCATTGGCCATCAACGCGTTGCAAGGCCAGGGCCTCATGATGCGCCAGCACCTCGATCAACGGATGGCGTGCCTGCCACTCGCACAACGCGGGTGGATGCACCCAGCCACCCTCCGGGAAAAACAGCCCGCCC
>NZ_JAFHKI010000011.1 GCF_016937615.1 Pseudomonas lactucae
AATCAAATATCGAATTCCGGCCAGCGTGTTTGACGGGGGCGCCTAAGATCAAAATCAAAGAGCCAGAGCCAGAGCCAGAGCAACAACCTAGGAGCAAGAGCAAGCGTTTGTGTAGATACCTATGCGCTTGGAGGGTTGTCCGTCTCCTGCAATTGCTCCCACAATTGGGCGGCGCCCGGAAACTCGGTACCGTCCTCGGCATCCAGTGCATCCGGGTCATAACGGCTCAAGCACCCTTCCCCCAACGTCGCGGGCGCCTTGGCGGTGGCTTTATCGAGAGGGTCGGTCATTGCGCGGTCCTGCCATGCAGTGAAACAAAAAAGGGCCTGAAGCGATTTAACGCCCAGGCCCTTGATTGTTCAACAGGTGTCGGTCAGAACACTACTGTCTTGTTGCCATGCACCAGTACGCGATCTTCCAGGTGGTAGCGCAGGCCACGGGCCAGCACCATTTTTTCGACGTCACGGCCGAAACGCACCATGTCTTCGATACTGTCGCTATGGCTGACACGTACCACGTCCTGCTCGATGATCGGGCCGGCGTCCAGCTCCTCGGTCACGTAGTGGCAGGTCGCGCCGATCAGCTTGACGCCACGCAGGGACGCCTGGTGATAAGGCTTGGCGCCCACGAACGACGGCAGGAAGCTGTGGTGAATGTTGATCACCTTGCCCGCGTATTCGCGGCACAATTGCGGAGGCAGGATCTGCATGTAGCGCGCCAGTACGACCACATCGGCTTCATGTTGCTTGACCAGACGGGACACCTCGGCGAAGGCCGGCTCCTTGTCCTGCGGGTTGACCGGTATGTGGTAGTAAGGAATGCCGTGCCACTCGACCATGCTGCGCAGGTCGTCATGGTTGGAGATGACGCAGGCGATCTCGCAGTCCAACTCATCGCTGTGCCAGCGGTGCAGCAAGTCAGCCAGGCAGTGGGATTCGCGGCTGGCCATCAATACCACACGTTTTTTCTGCTCGGTGTCAGTGATGTGCCAGGTCATCGAAAACTCTTCGGCAATCGGCGCAAACGCCTCGCGGAAGGCCTCAAGACCAAAGGGCAACGTGTCGGCACGAATTTCGTGACGCATAAAGAACCAGCCACTCAGATTGTCCGAGTGATGGCTCGCTTCGGTGATCCAACCGTTATGGGAGGCCAGAAAGTTACTGACCTTGGCAACGATGCCGACCCGGTCCGGGCAAGCGATCACCAGCCGAAAAGTGCGCATTAGGGGAAAACTCCAGAACTTCGCAAAGGCCGCCATTCTAGCGATTGCGCAGGAAAACTGCAGTATTCGTTCGCGCTTATTCTGATCGGGGACGCGTGCATTGCCCCTTAATCGCCCAGGGTTTTACCGCCTTTATATGACGCTACTGTGTCCTTCCAGGCGTGTGGTGATTTCCCGCGAGATTATGTTTCGTTCTACACCGTTGTAATTAACGAGGGCGCAGGGATTTGCCACAAACATTCAACCTAATTCACATAAATGCGGCCTTAAATGTTTACTTGAGGAAACTGCCTGACTATTATTAGCCGACGTTCACTGTCCAATCAGCGCTCTCCATAAGGTAGTCCACATGTCCCTGATCAACGAATACCGTGCAACCGAAGAAGCTATCAAAGAGCTGCAAGCCCGTTTGAAGAACCTGTCCCAAGACGACAAACTGAAAACCGAGCTGGAATTCGAAGGCAAATTGCGCACCCTCATGGGTGAATACTCCAAGTCCCTGCGCGACATCATTGCGCTGCTGGATCCAGAGTCGAAAGTTAAAGCACCTCGTGGCGCCGTGAAAACTACCGGCACCAAGCGTGCTCGCAAGGTCAAGCAGTACAAGAACCCGCACAACGGTGAAGTGATTGAAACCAAGGGTGGCAACCACAAAACCCTGAAAGAGTGGAAAGCCAAGTGGGGCGGTGACGTGGTTGAAGGCTGGGCTACCCTGCTGGGCTAAGCCGACGCGGATACGCAACATATTAAAAACGCCAGCTTGCTGGCGTTTTTTATTGCCTGTCTATTCTGCAGGCCTGATTAGAGATTCAAACGTGCCGCCAAAGAATCGGCATATTCCTGCCACTGCCCCAACACCTGCTGCTGAAACGGCGTCGCACTAAACGCCAACTCCAGCCGGGCCTGTTTAAATGCCTCAAGGGTATTCGGCGCGCCCCACTCAGGGTCTGACAAACGTTGCTGACAGAAAAGTTTCCAACGTTGTTGCTCCTCGCTGTCCAACGTATCGGGGAAGTTACGCGCGCGGTAGCGAAATAATAATTCAGGCAGGCGCTGATCATCAAAGGGCCACTGCGCGCGAGCTAACTGCGATGGCTCAGCCATTCGGACTTGTTCGCATAAGCGCCGATCGCGATCACCGATAAAACCATCGTAGAGCTGCTGTTCCGGGTCCGCATTCGCGGCAAATTCTTCCTGCGCATAAATGGCCGCCAATTTATCGCGCCAAAGTTCCTGTGCGTCAGTTAGCCGCAGTGCTCGCGCCTGATAAATAGCCATGTCCAATTGGAGGCGTTCACGGTCTTCTGCCCGCAACACGCTCAAGGGCGCCACCACCGGGCAACGGTTGACATGCACCAACTTGAGCGGCACCGGCAGCTCCCCTTCGGCCAGGTCATCACGACGGGTATAGAGGCGCTGACGCAGGGTTTCGGCATCGACGTCCAGCAGCCCCTGAGGGTCGAGCCCAAGGTCGCAGACAATCAGCGCATTGCGGTTGCGCGGGTGCCAGGCCAGGGGCAGCACCACGCCCAGGTAATGACGCTCGGCGGAAAAACGTCCGGAGATATGTACCATCGGTTGCAGCAGGCGCACCTGATCCATCACCCGTTGTTTGCTGCGCAGTTGAAACAACCAGTCGTAGAGCCTGGGTTGTTTCTCGCGAACCAGCCGGGCCAGGGCGATCGTGGCGCGCACGTCGGACAACGCATCGTGGGCTTGGCCATGGTCGATGGCGTTCGCGGCAGTCAGGCGCTCAAGCTTGAGCGTCACGCGCCCGTCCTGCTGCGGCCATTCGATGCCTTCCGGACGCAGGGCATAGGCGGTACGCACCACGTCAATCAAGTCCCACCGGCTGTTCCCGCCCTGCCACTCCCGCGCATAGGGGTCGAAAAAATTGCGATACAGGCTGTAGCGCGTCATCTCATCGTCAAATCGCAAGGTGTTATAGCCGGCACCGCACGTCCCCGGGGCAGCCAGCTCGGTATGAACCCGGGTCATGAAATCGGCCTCGGCCAGGCCCTTTTCTTCGAGTATGCCGGGCGTGATGCCGGTGATCGCACACGCGGCGGGGTGGGGCAGGATATCGTCGCTGGGACGGCAATAAAGATTGACCGCGGGGCCGACCTCGTTGAGTTCGAGATCGGTACGAATTCCGGCTACCTGAAGCGGACGATCATTGCGCGGGTTGATGCCGGTGGTTTCATAGTCGTACCAGAAAATGGAGGTCACGGGCTGTTCCTGTACTGAAGATCGACAGAGTCTAGGCGCTGAACAGCATCAGGGGCCAGCCTCAATTCAGCTGTACAAACATCCAGCAAAAAACTTGAGTGATTGATTCCACCGCCGACACTGATAGCATCCGTATCTCCCAGCCGCTCTGCACTGCCAAGGATCGCGATGCCATCAGCCCCATTGGACACCCGCTACCAGATCGAAACCCCGGAGGGCATCGACCTGCCACTGCGCCCGGCCGGCCTGGTTCCACGCGCGTTGGCCTTTACCTTCGACCTGGGCGCGCGCGGCGTGCTCATGGGCGTCCTGCTGGTGCCCTTGGCATTACTCGGCAACATTGGCATAGGCCTGGGCTCGTTGCTGTTGTTCCTGGTCAGCTGGTGGTACATGGTGCTGTTCGAGGTGCTCAATCAAGGCTGCTCGCCGGGCAAACAGGTCATGGGGTTGCGCGTGGTACAGGACGACGGCACGCCCATCGGCTGGTCCGCATCGCTCATCCGCAACCTGCTGCGGTTTGTCGACATGCTGCCTTTCGGCTACTTCCTCGGCTCAATCAGTTGCTTGCAGCATCCTCACTTCAAACGCCTTGGCGACCTCGCGGCAGGTACCCTCGTGGTCTACCGCGAGCTCCCGCTGGCGCGCCCGCAAGTGCCTCAAGCCAAAGCCCTGCGACTGCCTTTTGCCCTGGAACTGAGCGAGCAGCGGGCGATCCTGGCCTTCGCCGAACGCCAGGGCGAACTGTCTGCCGAGCGCACGCACGAGTTGGCCTCGATCCTGGCGACCCCCTTGCAGGTTTCACCGGCACGCGCCGTGGAACAGCTCAATGGCGTGGCCCGTGGCCTGTTGGGGCCGACATGAAACAAAGCCTTTTCGAAAGTCGCCACCAACCGCAATGGCAAGCCTTTGCCGAACAGCTCCAGCAGCTGGAACAAGGCAAGGCCAAGGCCAGTGACAGTGCAGACTTCCCGCATCAATACCGGCGGTTGTGCCAGCACCTGGCCCTGGCCCAGGAGCGCGGCTATAGCAGTTATCTGATTGACCCGCTGCAACAACTGGCACTGCGCGGCCACCAACAACTGTATCGACATCGTGGCCAATTGGCGGCGAACGTGCTGAGCTTCCTGCTGGCAGGTTTCCCACGACTGGTGCGCGAGCAGTATCTTTTCGTATTGGCCGCCAGCCTGCTGTTCTTTGGCAGCCTGCTGGGGATAGCCCTGCTGGTCTACCTGTTTCCCGACCTGATCTACAGCATCGTCAGCCCTTCGCAGGTCGCCGAAATGCAGGCCATGTACGACCCCGATGCCAGTCGCCTGGGCCGCGCCGCCGAACGCGCATCGAGCGAAGACTGGATGATGTTCGGCTACTACGTGATGCATAACATCGGCATCGCCTTCCAAACGTTCGCGGCCGGTTTACTATTTGGCCTGGGCAGTGTGTTCTTCCTGATCTTCAACGGGCTGATCATCGGCGCGGTCTCCGGGCACCTGACCGAAATCGGCTACGGACAGACCTTCTGGTCATTTGTCATCGGTCATGGTGCCTTTGAGCTGACGGCCATTGCCCTCGCGGGCGCCGCCGGTCTGCAACTAGGCTGGGCGCTGATCGCACCGGGGCAGTTGACGCGAGCTGAATCCCTGCGGCTCGCCGCCCATAAAAGTGTGCAATTGCTATGCGGTGTCATGCTGTTCCTGCTGATCGCAGCGTTTATCGAAGCCTATTGGTCTTCCACCACACAGATCGCTCCCTGGGTCAAATACCTGGTAGGTGCCGCACTGTGGATACTGGTGGGCGCCTACCTGACCCTTGCCGGACGGACGCTCCATGCGCCTGAGTGATGCGAGCGTAGTGATCAGACCGCGCACTGCCTGGGAAGCCATGGACCTGGGCGTACTGATGGCCCGTGAATATCGCGTGCTGCTGATGGGCAGTTGGGCGCTGGTGACCTTGCCGGTGCTTGCCTTGCTCACCGCGCTGTTGTGGAAGTATCCCTCCATGGTCATGTTCCTGTTCTGGTGGTTCAAACCGGCATTCGATCGCTTGCCCCTGTATATCCTCTCCAAGGCGCTGTTCGGTGAAACACCCAGCCTCAAGCAGGCCGTGCGCCAGTGGCCACGTCTGCTTAAAGGCCAACTACTGGCCAGCTTGACCTGGCGGCGACTGAGCCTCAGCCGCAGCTTCGTAATGCCGGTCAGCCAGCTTGAGGGGCTGGACGGCGAGGCGCGTCAAAAACGCCTGGGCGTGTTGCAACAACGTAACGCGGGGGCCGCACGCTGGCTGACGATCGTCGGCGTGCATCTGGAAAGCGGGCTCTGGTTTGGCTGCATGGCGCTGTTCTATCTGCTCATTCCACAGCAACTTGAACTGGATTGGGACTGGCAACGTCTGGCGCTGGCGGCGAATGCCGAAGTGCTTTGGCTGTCACACCTTAGCAATGCGTTCTACGCCTTGATCCTGGTGTTTTGGGAGCCCATCTATGTCGCCTGCGGTTTCAGCCTCTATCTCAATCGCCGCACCGTACTCGAGGCATGGGATCTGGAGCTGGTATTCCGACACCTGCGCCAGCGCCTGAGCAGCGCAGTGGCGCTTTTATTGCTGGTGATCGGGTTGACGCTGCAGCCATTCGTAGCGCCCGCAATGGCAGCTGAAACCAAACCCCTGAGCCCCCAGGACGCGAGACAATCGATCAAGTCATTGCTGGAAAAGCCGCCCTTTAAAAATCCGGAAACCGTTACCCGCTACCGGTTCGGCGAAGAACAAAAAACCACGGCGAAAAAAAACAAGGTCCACAGTGACGGAAAGCTACCGGCCTGGCTTCAATCACTGCTGGACAACCTCAACAGCGATGCCTTCAAACACGTCGCACGCGGCCTGGAAGTCGTGCTGTGGAGTCTACTGGTGGGCGGCATCGCCCTGCTGGTGTGGCGCTATCGCGATTGGCTGCGCACGTTTGTCAGTCGACGAGGGCCACGCAAGCCTGAACAGGCCCGGCAGGTACCTGCGCAACTCTTCGGCCTGGAACTGGGCACAGAAACCTTGCCCCTGGATATCGCCAGCGCAGCGGAACACCTCTGGGCCACCCAACCACGGGAAGCCCTTGGTCTTTTGTACCGCGGCCTGCTCAGCCGCTTATTGCATGATTACAACGTGCCGCTTAAAAGCGCCGATACCGAGGGGCAGGTACTGGAACGCGTGCACCAACTGCAGCTACCGCCATTGCTGGCCTTCAGTGATGAACTGACCCGACACTGGCAAAACCTTGCTTATGGCCACCACCTCCCTCCCGCCTCCGCCCAACAAAAACTATGCAGCGATTGGCGCACGCTGTTCAGTTCGAGGCGCACTCAATGAACCGGCCATTGCTGTGGGTACTGTTAATACTGGCGTGCCTGCTCGGAGCGGGCGGCTTTTATGCCTGGCGCAAAGCGATTCCTTACGACGTCGTGGTCGACCGAGGCCCAGCGCCCCAAGCGCTGGCCAACCCTTACCTCGCGGCCGAGCACTTCCTGCGCCAGCAAGGCCTGGTCGTGGAGCATGCCAATAGCCTTGCCCGCCTGGACACCCTTGCATCCAAGGGCAATAGCCTTTTGCTGCTGGGCGAACGAAGCAACCTGTCGCCACGTCAGGTAGGCCAACTGCTGGACTGGGCCAAATCCGGCGGCCACCTGTTAGTGGTGGCAGAGGCGCTATGGGACGAGGAAACCGGCAAGAGTGGTGACTTGCTGCTCGATCGCCTGAATATCCACCAAGCCTTGAGTGACGAACCCGAAGAACCCGTCCCGGCGCGTAAAAAGAACGCGCGACCTGACCAAACTCTATGTCGACAACGAAACCGCCCCGGCCTATTTCAGCTTTGACACCGACTTCAACCTCATAGACCCAGGGCACCTGGCACAGTTTTCGGCCAATAGCGCCCAGTCGAGCCATCTGATGCAACTCGAGGTCGGGAAAGGTCGCGTCACCGTGATCACCGACAGTGACTTGTGGAAAACACCGGACATCGGCAAACACGATAATGCCTGGCTGCTGTGGTACCTGAACCAGGGGACCGCGGTGACCTTGCTGTTCAACAGCGACGTCGACGATCTTCTCACCCTGCTGGTACGTTATTTCCCCCAGGCACTGGTCGCGCTCATAGCCCTGATCGCTCTGGCGCTCTGGCACGCAAGCATGCGGCAGGGCCCGATCCAGGCACCCGCCCCCAGGGCTCGTAGGCAGTTGCAGGAGCACTTGAAAGCCAGCGCCGACTTCCTGCTGCGACGCAACGGCCAAGGCACGCTGTTGCAGGCGCTGCAACATGATATCCAGCGCGCCGCGCGACGCCGCCACCCCGGTTTTGAGCACCTCGACAATACAGAACAGTGGCGCGTGCTTGAACACCTGACGCACCAACCCTCTCATATCATCAGCCAGGCCCTCGGCCCACTCCCGGAAAAGCGGCTGTCCAGCGCCGACTTCAGCCGACAGGTGGCGTGCCTGCAAACCCTCAGGAATGCCTTATGAGTGATTTTCCCAGCGCTACCGCTTTGACCGACGACAACTTGCAACGCGCCACCCAGCAGGCGCAGGCCTTGCGCGTTGAGTTGCGCAAGGCGGTGATCGGGCAGGACCTGGTGATTGATGATGTACTCACCGCACTGATCGCCGGCGGCCATGTATTGCTCGAAGGTGTGCCCGGACTGGGCAAGACCCTGCTGGTGCGTGCCCTGGCCCGCTGCTTCGACGGAGACTTCGCGCGCATCCAGTTCACCCCGGACCTGATGCCCAGCGATGTGACCGGCCATGCCGTGTATGACCTGCACTCGGAACAGTTCAAGTTGCGCAAAGGGCCGGTATTCACTCACCTGTTGCTGGCCGACGAAATCAACCGGGCGCCGGCCAAGACCCAGGCGGCTCTGCTGGAAGCCATGCAGGAACGGCAAGTCACCCTCGAAGGCGAGGCGCTGCCCATCGATCAACCCTTCATGGTACTGGCCACCCAGAACCCCATCGAGCAGGAAGGCACCTACCCTCTGCCCGAAGCGGAACTGGACCGTTTCATGCTCAAGGTGCGCATGGATTATCCCGATGCCCGACAGGAGCTGGAAATGGTGCGCGAAGTGACGCGTTCATCACGCGCCGACATGCTGGATGTGCAGCCGCTGCGCACCGTGCTGCAGGCCGAGGACGTGCTGCAACTGCAACAGGTCGCCAGTGCGCTGGCCCTGGATGAACACGTGCTCGACTACGCCGTGCGTCTGGCGCGAGCTACCCGCAGCTGGCCAGGACTGGCCATCGGCGCCGGACCACGCGCGTCCATCGACCTGGTACGCGGCGCCCGCGCCCGCTCGTTGTTGCGCGGTGGCGCATTTGTTACCCCGGACGATATCAAGGGGTGTGCCCTGGCGGTACTGCGCCATCGCGTACGTATCGCGCCGGAGCTGGACATCGATGGGCTGGAGGTCGATCAGGTACTCAAGCAGATGCTGGATCAGATTCCGGCGCCTCGGCAATGACACGCCCATGAAACCGACCCGCTTGCTGTTGATCTGGCTGGGTGTGCTGCTGGGCTTGAGCATTCTGCTGGGCGCTGCCGAAGCCTTGCAGTTCAAGGTGCCCGATACCTTGCACTCGGTGGTGTGGGGCTTGCTCCTGGCACTGTTGCTGCTCGCCCTGCTGGACGCCCTGCGGCTGCGCCGTCGTGCATCCCCGCAGGTGCATCGGCAGTTGCCGGGCAGCCTGGCACTGGGGCGCTGGGGCGAAGTGCGTCTTGCGGTGGAGCACACTTCCCCACAGCCAGTGACGGTGCAGGTGTTCGATCACGTTCCGGACGGGCTGAGCGTAGAGAGCATGCCGCAGTCCATCCAACTGCGTCCCGGTGAACGCAGTGAGCTAGGCTATCGTCTGCGACCCTTGCGACGTGGGCATTTCGATTTCAGCCGCTGCGAAATCCACCTGCCCAGCCCATTGGG
The DNA here is from genome assembly GCF_016937615.1 of Pseudomonas lactucae. Lineage (GTDB taxonomy): Bacteria > Pseudomonadota > Gammaproteobacteria > Pseudomonadales > Pseudomonadaceae > Aquipseudomonas > Aquipseudomonas lactucae. The sequence goes on from NZ_JAFHKI010000011.1 coordinate 9,403, forward strand.
GTTGTGGTCGGCAAGGCGCGTGGTCGAGGTCAAGGATGCCACCCGCGTCTACCCGGATTTCGCCCGCCTATACGGTGCTCAACTGCTGGGTGTGGATAACTGGTTGAGCCAGCTTGGGGTACGTCAACGCCAACGGCGGGGGCTTGGGCTGGAGTTTCATCAACTGCGCGAGTTTCGCGAGGGCGATAGCCTGCGGCAAATCGACTGGAAAGCCACCGCGCGGCAACGCACACCCATTGCCCGTGAATATCAGGATGAACGCGACCAACAGATCGTGTTCATGCTTGATTGCGGCCGACGCATGCGCAGCCAGGATGACGAGCTGTCGCATTTTGATCATGCCCTCAACGCCTGCCTGCTGCTCAGCTATGTCGCCTTGCGTCAGGGTGATGCCGTAGGGCTGTGCACCTTTGCCGCCGACGAGCCGCGCTATCTGGCGCCGGTCAAGGGCAGCAGCCAATTGAACGTGTTGCTCAACACGGTCTACGACCTGGACACCACGCGCCGAACGGCCGACTACCAAGCCGCCGCAAGCCAACTGTTGGCCCGACAAAAACGTCGGCATTGGTGATTGTGGTGACCAACCTGCGTGATGAGGACGACGAAGCGCTGCTGACCGCGGTCAAGCGCATCAGCCGACACCATAGGGTGATGGTCGCCAGCCTGCGCGAGGAAGTACTCGATCAACTGCGCCAGGCCCCCGTGCAAACCCTGCCCGAAGCCCTGGCCTACAGCGGCACAGTCGATTACCTCAATGCGCGGGATGAACTGCATGACCGCCTGGCCGCTCACGGATTGTCGGTATTGGATACCTTGCCGTCAGACATGGGCGCGGCGCTGGTCACACGCTACCTGGGATGGAAAAAAGCCGGGGTATTGTAAAGAAACCGCCCCCGGCCACGGCAGGGCGAATCCCGCGTTATTCAGACAAGGCCTGCAAAGGATCAAAGCTGAAGTAATGCTGCAACGCGCTGATCAGTTGCTTATATTCTTCGGACGCCTCAAGCACACTGAACCCTGAGTCGTAGTGCTGGGGATTGATATCTTCACGGCTCCACAGACAGCTCGCGGTGATATCGATCGGATGAAAACTTCCGTCAGCTTCGGGAAGCTTCAAGCGCAGCTCGAAGTTAACACCCACCATCATCGGCAACTGGCTGATCAACATCAGCCCGTCCTGCGAAACGTTGCCCAAAAAGCCGATGGGCTTGTCGGTGATACGATTAAACACTTGCAGGAAAAAAGTGAGTTGATGCCGCTCGATCCGTCGGTCGGTAAACATGCTGAGATCGCCATCCAATGGCCATGAATTCGGCCGTGCCAGTGATTCGGAACGAGCATATGCTCGCTCTCCCTGGATCTCGGTGTGGCTACGCACTACGTTTTGCCATCAGACATCTGCCGAATCCGGGCCTTGCATTCTTTCAAATAGAAACTTGTACAAACTAATATTCGAAGAATAGCCCAAGACTGGCAACGGGCCAGTCATAAAATGACGAATGCACTCATAAAGAGGCCGGGCGCGGCTGAGCGACGCTTGCCCCGCCATAATGTCCCAGCTGTTGCAGGGTATCCAGTCTCGCACGGGCACGGTAGGCGTACTCGCTCGACGGGTACTGATTGATGATGAACTGGTAGGTCTGCACCGCATCGACGAAGAGTTTCTGCCGTTCGAGACATTGCCCGCGCAGCATCGAAACTTCCGGTTGCACGTAGCGGCGGCTGCGGCTTTCACGGTCCACCTGGGACAACTCCAGGGTGACGCGCTCACAATCCCCGACCTTGTAGGCACGATAGGCGTTGTTCAAATGATGGTCCATCGACCAGCGGGTACAGCCGACCGCACTGACGGCCAGGGCGGCAATAAGCAAAATTCGCATGAGGGTTCTCCTGTCTTGTGCAATATATCGACCCCTCGTCGAAAATCTTCAAGGACGTTCGTTTTTTTCAGCCGCCGCGAAACAACTCAATCGTCAATAAGTAGTGCAAACGAACAATGACTACAACGAAAGAGCATAGTAGCCTTCCCCAGCGCTTGAACTCAGGAGTCTGTGCATGTCCGTCCGTCGTACCAAAATCGTCGCCACACTTGGCCCGGCCAGCAACTCGCCGGAAGTCCTCGAACAGCTGATTCTGGCTGGTTTGGACGTTGCCCGTCTGAACTTCTCCCACGGCACCCCGGACGAGCACAAGGCTCGCGCCAAACTGGTGCGTGACCTGGCTGCCAAGCATGGCCGCTTCGTCGCACTGCTGGGTGACCTGCAAGGCCCGAAAATCCGTATCGCCAAATTTGCCAACAAGCGGATCGAGCTGAAGATCGGTGACACCTTCACCTTCTCCACCAGCCACCCGCTGACCGAAGGCAACCAGCAAGTCGTGGGTATCGACTACCCGGACCTGGTCAAGGATTGTGGCGTCGGTGACGAACTGCTGCTCGATGATGGCCGTGTGGTCATGCGCGTCGACACCGCCACCGGCACCGAGCTGATCTGCACCGTGATCATCGGCGGCCCGCTGTCCGACCACAAAGGCATCAACCGTCGCGGTGGTGGCCTGACGGCGCCGGCCCTGACCGAAAAAGACAAGGCCGACATCAAGCTCGCCGCCGAAATGGAAGTGGACTACCTCGCCGTGTCCTTCCCACGCGACGCCGCCGACATGGAATACGCCCGCAAACTACGCGACGAAGCCGGCGGTACCGCCTGGCTGGTGGCGAAGATCGAGCGCGCCGAAGCCGTGGCCAATGACGAAACCCTCGACGGCCTGATCAAGGCCTCCGACGCGGTGATGGTTGCCCGTGGTGACCTGGGCGTGGAAATCGGCGACGCCGAGCTGATCGGTATCCAGAAAAAGATCATTCTGCACGCACGCCGTCACAACAAAGCGGTGATCGTGGCGACCCAGATGATGGAGTCGATGATCCAGAACCCGATGCCCACCCGCGCCGAAGTATCCGACGTGGCCAACGCCGTGCTCGACTACACCGACGCCGTGATGCTCTCGGCAGAAAGCGCCGCGGGCCCGTATCCGCTGGAAGCCGTACAGGCCATGGCGCGTATCTGCCTCGGCGCCGAGAAGCACCCGACCAGCAAGACCTCCAGTCACCGTATCGGCAAAGAGTTCGAAAGCTGCGACCAGAGCATCGCCCTGGCCGCCATGTACACCGCCAACCACTTCCCGGGCGTCAAAGCGATCATCGCCCTGACCGAAAGTGGCTACACGCCGTTGATCATGTCGCGCATCCGTTCGTCGGTGCCGATCTACGCGTTCACGCCTCACCGCGAAGCCCAGGCCCGCGCGGCGATGTTCCGTGGCGTGTACACCATTCCGTTCGATCCGGCTTCGCTGGCACCGAACGAAGTCAGCCAGAAGGCTATCGATGAATTGGTTAAACGCGGCGTCGTAGAGAAAGGCGACTGGGTCATCCTGACCAAGGGCGACAGCTACCACACCACCGGTGGCACCAATGGCATGAAGATCCTGCACGTGGGCGACCCGCAGGTCTGAGTGAAACGCTGAAAAATAAAAGCCCTGCCATGAGAATGGCAGGGCTTTTTGCATTTCAAATGCCTCGGGGCAGGAACACATCGGCCAGCAGTTGATTGCGCGGCAGCCCCGCCAGGAACAGGCGCTTGGAAAAGGCTTCGACGCTGGCAGGATGCCCGCAGAGCAAGGCCAGCGTTTGCCGCGAAACCACCCGCAGTTGCGCCAATGCCTGGGGCAACTGCGCTGCGGTCCACAATTCCACCGTAAGGTTGGGATGGCTGACGGCCAGCGCCGCCAAGGGTTCGGCCAGGTAATGGCCATCGACATCGTGGGCCAGGTGAATGACGCGGATGGCGCCCTGATGATCCTGGCGCAACGCCTCACGCAGCACGCCCCACAACGGCCCCAGGCCGGTGCCGGTCGCCAGCAGCCAGAGCGGCCGGGATTGCCAGTCGGGGTCGTATTGCAGCGCACCGCCACGCAATTCGCCCAGGCGCAGAGGGTCGCCGACCTGCATCTGTCGGGCTATATCGCAGAATTCACCGGGCAGTCGGCAATCGATATGAACCTCCAGAAAAGCATCCTCCTGGGGCAGGCTCGCCAGGGAATACGGCCGCGCCACCTGCCCGCCCACAGCACCAGATGCTGACCGGCCCGATAGCGCAAACCACGCTCCGGTTGCAGGCGCAGGCGCAACACCGTCGCGTTCAGCCAATCGGCCCCCACCACCTGGGCCGGCAAACCCTCACGCAGCGGGTCAAACGCTTCAACCCGCACATCCCCCGTCACCTGGCACTGGCACGCCAGGCGCCAGCCATCCTGGCGTTGCGCCGGGCTCAGGGCATCGGGCCGCGCGTCCTCCACCTCACCCAGGCAACGCACCAGACAGGCATGGCAACTGCCCGCCCGGCAACTGTAGGGCACGGCCACACCCGCCTGGTTCAAGGCGTCCAACAGGTTGCTGCCGGTGGATACCGACCAGTGGCGTTCGCCGACGTGCAGTTCAGGCATGGAGACTCTCGAATCAAAAAGGCCCGCACAGGGAATCATGCCCGGCAGAGTTTGACCATAGTCGGGTGTATCGGCCACCGCGCCGGGTTATACTGCCGCGCCTTTTTAGCGTCGCGCCAACAATACCTGCTCTTCTTGGCGACGCGCCTTGGAAAGGTGGCTTCAGCCGACCGATGCACTTCACTGAAGCCACCTTTATTGAATGTTCCCTTATAGAGGAGCGCGACTCATGACCGTGATCAAGCAAGACGACCTGATTCAGAGCGTTGCCGACGCCCTGCAATTCATTTCCTACTACCACCCCGTTGACTTCATCCAGGCGATGCACGAAGCCTACCTGCGCGAAGAGTCGCCGGCAGCCCGTGACTCCATGGCCCAGATCCTGATCAACTCGCGCATGTGCGCCACAGGCCATCGCCCGATCTGCCAGGACACCGGTATCGTCACCGTGTTCGTGCGCGTGGGCATGGACGTGCGTTGGGATGGCGCCACCATGGGCCTGGACGACATGATCAACGAAGGCGTGCGTCGCGCCTACAACCTGCCGGAAAACGTGCTGCGCGCTTCGATCCTCGCCGACCCGGCAGCGCGCGCAAGAACACCAAGGACAACACCCCGGCCGTGATCCACTACTCCATCGTTCCGGGTAATACCGTGGAAGTGGACGTGGCCGCCAAGGGCGGTGGTTCCGAGAACAAATCGAAGATGGCCATGCTCAACCCGTCCGACTCGATCGTCGACTGGGTGCTCAAGACCGTTCCGACCATGGGCGCCGGCTGGTGCCCACCGGGCATGCTCGGCATCGGCATCGGCGGCACCGCCGAGAAAGCCGCGGTGATGGCCAAGGAAGTGTTGATGGAATCCATCGACATCCACGAGCTGATCAAGCGCGGCCCGTCCAACCGTATCGAAGAGATGCGCCTGGAGCTGTTCGAGAAGGTCAACCAACTGGGCATCGGCGCCCAGGGCCTGGGTGGTCTGACCACCGTGCTCGACGTGAAGATCATGGACTATCCGACCCACGCCGCCTCGTTGCCGGTGTGCATGATCCCTAACTGCGCCGCCACCCGTCACGCGCACTTCGTGCTCGACGGTTCAGGCCCGGCGTCGCTGGAAGCGCCACCGCTGGACGCTTACCCGGAAATCGTCTGGGAGGCCGGCCCATCGGCCCGCCGTGTCAACCTAGACACCCTGACCCCGCAAGACGTGCAAAGCTGGAAGCCGGGCGAAACCGTGCTGCTCAACGGCAAGATGCTCACCGGTCGCGACGCGGCGCACAAGCGCATGGTCGAGATGCTGAACAAGGGCGAAAGCCTGCCGGTGGACCTCAAGGGGCGCTTCATCTACTACGTCGGCCCGGTGGATCCGGTGCGCGAAGAAGTGGTTGGCCCGGCTGGCCCGACCACCGCGACGCGGATGGACAAGTTCACCCGTCAGATCCTCGAGCAGACCGGCCTGTTGGGTATGATCGGCAAATCCGAACGCGGCCCGACCGCGATCGAAGCGATCAAGGACAACAAGGCGGTGTACCTGATGGCCGTGGGCGGCGCCGCTTACCTGGTGGCGCAAGCCATCAAGAAGTCGCGCGTTGTCGCCTTCGCCGAACTGGGCATGGAAGCGATCTACGAGTTCGACGTCAAAGACATGCCGGTCACCGTCGCGGTGGACAGCCAGGGTGAATCCGTCCACATCACCGGTCCTGCCATCTGGCAGAAAAAGATCAGTGAAAGCCTGGCGGTAGAGGTGCAGTAAGCACTTTTCCTGCAAGGATACAGGCGACTGCGGCCCCAAGGCCCAGTCGCCTTTTTTATGGCGCATGGTATGGTGCCTTCCCTTATTGCAGCTGTTCATATCCGTATGATCGCGATTCCTCGCCCCCTGCGCCTGACCTTCTACTCCCTGCTCATCATCGCCGGTGCGGTGCTCGCCGCGGCATTGGCCATGCGCCATGCCGAGCGCGAGGCGCTGGTGGACGACGCCGCCCGTGCCAATCAACAGCTGGCGCTGTACGCCAATTCCCTGCATACCCTGATCGAACGTTACCGCGCCCTGCCCGCCGTGCTGGCGCTGGACTCGGAAATGATCAGCGCGCTGAAAGGTCCGGTGGATGCTGCCACGCAGGACACACTCAACCGCAAACTCGAACGCATCAACGGTGCCGCCCAATCCTCTACCCTGGAGTTGATGGACCGTAACGGTCTGGCCGTGGCCGCCAGCAACTGGGCGTTGCCGAGCAGCTATGTGGGCCATAACTATGGGTTTCGCCCCTATTTCATCCAGACCAAGAGCCAGGGCACCGGACGCTTTTATGCAGTGGGGGTGACCACTGGGATTCCAGGGTACTTCCTCTCCAGCGCAGTGCTCGACGAACACGAACAGTTCCTCGGTGCCGTGGTGGTGAAACTGGAATTCCCCGAGCTTGAACGCGAATGGGCCCAGGGCAATGACCTGCTGCTGGTCAGCGACGCGCGCGGCATCGTGTTCATCGCCAATCAACCGGGCTGGCGCTATCGCAACCTGCGCCCGTTATCGGACAGCGACCTGGCCGAACTCAAGGCCACGCGCCAATATGACAAGAAACAACTGCAGCCGTTGGACACCCAGACGTTGCAACGCTTCGACGAAAACAGCCATTTGATGCGCATCAACGGCCCCGACGGCAACGCCAATTACATCTGGGAATCCCTGCCACTGAAGGCCGAAGGCTGGACCCTGCACCTGCTGCGCAAACCTCAGTTCGCCTTCGAAGACCAACGCAACGCCGGCCTTGCCGCCGCGGGTTCCTGGCTGGCGCTGGTGTTCCTGGCGCTGTTCCTGAGCCAACGCTGGCGCCTGGCCCGCTTGCGCCAGCGCAGCCGCGAGGAGCTGGAGCAATTGGTCGAAGAACGCACCCAGGCCCTGCGCACCGCCCAGGATGGTTTGGTGCAATCGGCCAAGCTGGCCGCGCTGGGGCAAATGTCCGCTGCCCTCGCCCATGAAATCAATCAACCACTGACCGCACAGCGCATGCAACTGGCCACGCTGCGACTGTTGCTGGACCACGGCCGCGTGGAAGACGCCTACAAGGCCCTCACACCGCTGGACGACATGCTCACACGCATGGCCGCGCTCACCGGCCACCTCAAGACCTTTGCGCGCAAAAGCCCCAGCGGCCTGCGCGAACGCCTGGACCTAGCCACCGTGGTCGACCAGTCCCTGCACTTGCTCGACGCGCGCCTGCGTGATGAAGCCATCGGCGTGATGCTGGACCTGACCCGCCCGGCCTGGGTACGCGGCGACGCGATCCGCCTGGAACAGGTGCTGATCAACCTGCTGCGCAACGCCCTCGACGCCATGGCCGACAAGCCGCGTAAACGCCTGGAAATCCGCTTGCATGCCGACCAGCAGCTGTGGGTCTTGAGCGTCAGCGACAGCGGCGGCGGAATTGCCGAAGAACACCTGAACAACGTGTTCGACCCATTCTTCACCACCAAGCCGGTGGGCGACGGCCTCGGCTTGGGGCTGGCGGTGTCCTACGCTATCGTGCACGAACTGGGCGGACGCCTGCTCGCCGGTAACCACGGCGACGGCGCGGTGTTCACGCTGACCCTGCCCATCGCACTGGAGACGCCGGACCTATGTTGAACGCGGTGATTGTGGTCGATGACGAAGCCAGCATTCGCACGGCCGTCGAGCAGTGGTTGAGCCTGTCGGGATTTGATGTGCAGCTGTTCAGCCGTGCCGAAGAATGCCTGGCGCAATTGCCCAGGGACTTTCCCGGAGTGATCCTGAGCGACGTACGCATGCCGGGGCTCAGCGGCCTGGAGCTGCTGGCCGAGGTGCAGCGTCGCGACACCGACTTGCCGGTGATCCTGCTCACCGGCCATGGCGACGTGCCGATGGCCGTCGAGGCGATGCGCGACGGGGCCTATGACTTCCTCGAAAAACCCTTCAGCCCCGATGCCCTGCTCAATAGCCTGCGCCGCGCCTTGGATAAACGCGGGTTGATCCTCGAAAACCGCCGCCTGCATCAACAGGCCGGTCACCGCGCGCAGCTCGAATCCAGCCTGCTTGGCGTATCTCGAAGCTTGCAGAACCTGCGCCGCCAAGTGCTCGACCTGGCGAGCTTGCCGGTCAACGTGCTGATCCGTGGCGAAACCGGCAGCGGCAAGGAGCTGGTCGCCCGCTGCCTGCATGATTTCGGCCCACGGGCGAAAAAACCGTTCGTAGCGCTCAACTGCGCGGCGATCCCCGAGCAACTCTTCGAAGCCGAGCTGTTCGGCCACGAAAGCGGTGCGTTCACCGGCGCCCAAGGCAAACGCATCGGCAAATTGGAATACGCCCACGGCGGTACGTTGTTCCTGGATGAAATCGAAAGCATGCCGCTGGCCCAGCAAGTGAAACTGCTGCGGGTGCTGCAGGAGCAAAAACTGGAGCGTTTGGGCTCCAACCAGAGCATCCACGTGGATTTGCGCATCATCGCCGCCACCAAGCCGGACTTACTGGAAGAAGCTCGCGCCGGGCGCTTTCGCGAAGACCTGGCCTATCGCCTGAATGTCGCACAACTGCGCCTGCCACCGCTGCGCGAGCGCCGTGAAGATATTCCACTGCTGTTCGATCACTTTGCGCACAGCGCCGCCGAACGCCTGGGCCGCAGCGTCGAGCCCCTGAGCGGCGCACAGCTGGGGCGCCTGCTCAGCCACGACTGGCCGGGTAATGTGCGGGAGCTGGCCAATGTCGCCGAACGCCAAGTGCTGGGGCTGGGTGAGCCGGAACCGGAAGGCATCGAAGCCGGGCAATCCCTCGCCGCGCAGCAGGAAGCCTTTGAGGCCCATTGCCTGAAAGCTGCATTGACCCGGCATAAGGGCGATGTCAAAGCGGTGTTGGCGGAGCTGCAACTGCCTCGTCGAACCTTCAATGAAAAGATGCAGCGCCATGGCCTCGCACGGGACATGTTTCTCAAGGATGAATGAGCGGATTTCCGCTCACTACTGCAAAAACATCAGCGACATTCCGCTCAAAAAAATCCGCCTCCCCCTCTATACCGGGCCTTCATCCACCTGGCACAGCTCCTGCTATAGCCCCAGCCAGGCAGCGTTCGCGCCGCTCCATAAAAACAACTAGATGAAGGATCCTTCGATGGATAACTCCAACTCCCTGCCTCTGGGCTCGGCGGCCGCGTCGGCAAAAGAACGCACCACGTCCAGCCGCATCAAATCGATCTTCAGCGGATCGGTCGGCAACATGGTCGAGTGGTACGACTGGTACGTCTACGCCGCCTTCTCGCTGTACTTCGCCAAAGCCTTCTTCCCCAAAGGCGATACCACCGCTCAACTGCTCAACACCGCCGCGATCTTCGCCGTGGGTTTCCTGATGCGCCCGATCGGTGGCTGGCTGATGGGCCTGTATGCCGACAAAGTCGGGCGTAAAAAAGCCCTGATGGCCTCGGTCTACCTGATGTGCTTCGGCTCGCTGCTGATCGCCCTGAGCCCAGGCTATGAAATCATTGGTATCGGAGCGCCCATCCTGCTGGTGTTTGCCCGTCTGCTGCAGGGACTTTCAGTCGGCGGCGAATACGGTACCTCCGCCACCTACCTCAGCGAAATGGCGACCAAGGAACGGCGTGGTTTCTATTCCAGCTTCCAGTACGTGACCCTGATCTCCGGCCAGCTCATCGCGTTGGCCGTGCTGATCGTGCTGCAACAGGTCCTCACCACCGAACAGCTGTATGCCTGGGGCTGGCGTATCCCGTTCGCCATCGGCGCCCTGTGTGCCGTGGTCGCCCTGTACCTGCGTCGTGGCATGGAAGAAACCGAGTCGTTCACCAAGAAGGAAAAAGCCAAGGAAAGCGCGATGCGCACCTTGATGCGCCACCCCAAGGAACTGATGACCGTGGTCGGCCTGACCATGGGCGGTACCCTGGCGTTCTACACCTACACCACCTACATGCAGAAGTACCTGGTGAACACCGTCGGCATGAGCATTTCCGACTCCACCACCATCTCGGCGGCGACACTGTTTCTGTTCATGTGCCTGCAACCGATCATCGGCGGGCTGTCGGACAAGGTCGGCCGTCGTCCGATCCTGATCGCCTTCGGTATCCTCGGCACCCTGTTCACCGTGCCGATCCTCACCACGCTGCACACGATCCAAAGCTGGTGGGGCGCGTTCTTCCTGATCATGGCGGCGCTGATCATCGTCAGCGGCTACACCTCGATCAACGCCGTGGTGAAGGCCGAGTTGTTCCCCACCGAAATCCGCGCCCTGGGCGTGGGTCTGCCGTATGCGCTGACCGTGTCGATCTTCGGCGGCACCGCTGAATACATCGCCCTGTGGTTCAAGAGCATCGGCATGGAAACCGGGTACTACTGGTATGTGACTGCGTGTATCGCGGTGTCGCTGGCGGTCTATGCAACCATGAAGGACACCCGTAAGCACTCTCGCATCACCACGGACTAAACGTCTGACCCGGTAAACCTGTGGGAGGGGCTTGCTCCCTCCCACATTGGGTATGATGATTGCCCCGAAACCGAGAGCAGAACAGGCCATGTCCGACGATATCCATTTCTACGAACCCGCCAACGGCCACGGCCTGCCCCATGACCCGTTCAATGCCATCGTCGGCCCACGGCCGATCGGCTGGATTTCGTCACACGACCGTGAAGGCCGCCTGAACCTGGCGCCCTATAGTTTCTTCAACGCGTTCAACTACATTCCACCGATCATTGGGTTCTCCAGTGTCGGGCGCAAAGACAGCCTCAATAACATCGAACAGACCGGCGAATTCGTGTGGAACCTGGCCACCCGACCGTTGGCCGAGCAGATGAACCAGAGCTGCGCGGCGGTCTCGCCGCAGGTGAATGAGTTCGAGCTGTCCGGCCTGACGCCGGTGGCTTCAAAAATCGTTGGCGTACCACGCGTGGGCGAAAGCCCGGTGGCGTTCGAATGCAAGGTGACGCAGATCATCCAGTTGCAACGCGCCGACAAGGGGTTGGTGCCGAGCTGGCTGGTGCTGGGCGAGGTGGTCGCGGTGCACATTGCCAAGTGGTTGCTCAAGGATGGGGTGTACGACACTGCCGCCGCCGAGCCGATCTTGCGTGGCGGTGGGCCGGCAGATTACTTCCAGTTGGGGCCGGAGGCGCTGTTCAAGATGTACCGCCCAGGCGCCACCAAACCCTGATTGGAATGCGATCAGTTGTGGGAGGCGGGTGCCCAAGTCAGCTGACCATCTTGATCCACATCAATCAGGCGCTCAAGCTGCACAGTCGCCGCATCATCCGCATCCGAAGCCGTCTTGAACCTCTGCCCCTCCAGGATCTTGTGAAACCGCGGTGCGCCCATGCCATCCAGTGCCTTGACGGCAACGGCGGCGCTGTAGCCTCCTTCTCCCGGTACGACGGCGGAAACGGCTTCGTGGTGGGCAAATTGTTTACGTGCCATGTTGCAGGTCCTGGCCAATGGAAAGGCGGCCATTCTAAACCGGTTCAACCAGCGAGTTGCAGGTACTCGCCGTAGGCGTGCGCGGCGGATGCATCGGTGAAGGTCTGGAAGTCCATGCTGCGCAGCACGCCGTCATTCAACAGCTCGGTGAAGATCATCAGCGCCGGAGAATTGAAGTAGTCGCTCATCGCCTGCTCGCTGCTCCAAAAGCCCGAGACCAGCCACACGTCGGGGTCAACCTGGGAATGCTGCAATGAGAACTGCAGGCAACCCTGAGCCTGGCGGCCCGGTTCGATCAAACTGCTCAAGCGTGCACCCAGCTCGGTGCTGCACCCGGTGCGGGCGCGGATAAAGGCCATATGGCTCGCGGGAATGGGGGTGGACATATTCGACTCTCCCGTTGAGAAGTGATGCTCGGCAAGCACTGTGAGGGTGTGTTGCCACAGGATCAAAGATAACGGCGCGGGTACACCCGCGGTTAGTCAATTCCTGCCGGCTTATTGCACGATCCTGCGAGAAGCGTAGAGAAGACGTTGGTCCAGCGGTTTTATTCCACGCGCAAACGCCGTATTTCAGGCAGATGACAGGCCTTGCGCTTGCCTGATTGACGACAGGCCGCAGGATCAGGCAAGGATTGTGCAGAATCGACCTAACACTTTTTGAAACGCCGCCGCTAAGCTGACCCCCATCAAAGCAGCCAGCAGAGGACGCGCCATGTCGTCGCCCGACCATCAGCCCACCCCCCTCGATGCCGAGATGGAAAAACAGCGTGCCGAGCTGGCCAGCATCGTGCACCGCCATACCTGGGAGGACGGCTCCTACGGCACGGCGATCACCTCGCTGTACCTGAACCGTCACAACACGCCGCGCGATTTCATGCCGGTGCTGGTGGAGCCCGCGCTGTGCATCCTCGCCAACGGCAGCAAGGAAGTGCGCCTGGCCGATGAAATCTTCGCCTATGACCCGCTCAACTATTTGGTGTTCTCGGTGGCGATGCCGGTGGCCGGGCGGATCATCGATGCCACGCCGGATGACCCGAACCTGTCGGTGCGCATTAATATCGACCCGGCGCAGCTCACAGCGCTGATCGCCGAGGCCGGCCCCATGGGCGTGCCCACGCGTCCGACGTCACGCGGGATGTACGTGGACCGGATCGACAATCAACTGCTCGACGCGGTACTGCGCCTGGCGCGCTTGCTGGATACGCCCAAAGACATCGCGATGCTTGCGCCGTTGATCAATCGCGAAATTCTCTACCGCCTGCTGCGTGGACCACAGGGCTATCGTCTGTATGAAATTGCCGTGGCCAACAGCCAGAGCCACCGGGTGAGCCAGGCGATCAAGTGGCTCAATGGCAACTACGAACAACCCCTGCGCATCGATGACCTGGCCAAGGAAGTGAACCTGAGCGTCTCGACCCTGCACCATCGCTTCAAGGCAATCACGGCCATGAGTCCGCTGCAGTATCAGAAGCAGTTGCGCTTGCAGGAAGCGCGCAGGCTGATGATTGCCGAAGGGCTCGAAGCCTCGGCGGCCGGGTATCGGGTGGGGTATGAAAGCCCGTCGCAGTTCAGCCGGGAGTACAGCCGGTTATTTGGTGCGCCGCCGCTGAGAGACTTGGCCAGGCTGCGCCAAAGCATCTGACCCACAGTTAGTCCAGCGTTCGCGGGAGCTGAAGGGTCACCCTCAGGCCGCCTTCGCGAAGGTTCTGCAAACTCACTTCCCCCCCATGGCTGTGGGCAATATTGCGCGCAATCCCCAAGCCCAACCCATAACCCTGCTGCTGCCCGGACAGGCGGAAGTGCGGTTCGAATACCTGCTCCAACCGCTGCTCGGGCACACCCGGTCCTTCGTCATCCACATGCAGGATGAACTGCGCGCCATCGTCTTCGATATGCAAATGCGCGTTCTGCCCGTACTTCAAAGCGTTGTCGATCAGGTTGCCGATGCAGCGTTTGAGCGCCAACGGCTTGCCGGGGTAGGCCGCCAGAGCGTAGCCATCCAGGGTCACGCGGCCATTGCCGTTGGGTGCGACGTAAGGCTCCACCAGGCATTCGAGCACATGGTTGAGGTCGACCGGCTGGATGTTCTCGTGGATATCGGTGTCTTTCACGCATTGCAGCGCGCCCTTCACCAGCAATTCCAATTCGTCCAGGTCGCGGCCGAATTTGGTTTGCAGGTTCTCGTCTTCCAGCAGTTCCACGCGCAGGCGCAGGCGGGTGATCGGGGTGCGCAGGTCGTGGGAAATCGCGCTGAACAACTGGCTGCGCTCGGTCAGGTAACGGCTGATGCGCTCGCGCATGGCGTTGAAGGCGCGACCCACTTCCACCACTTCGCTGCCGCCGCCTTCGGCCACCGGCTCCACATCGGCACCCAGGGACATGTCCCGCGCCGCCCGCGCCAAGCGCTTGAGTGGGCGGCTCTGCCAATGCACCAGCAGGCCGATAAACAGCAGCAGAAAACCGCTGGTCAGCACGATGAACCACACCTGCTGGGACGGCAGGCCTTGTTCTTCAAGGCTGGTGTAGGGCTCAGGCAGCAACGAGGCGATGTACAGCCATTCGCCGGGGGCCAGTTGGATCTGGGTGACCAAGACCGGCGGGTTCACCGGCTCCAGGGTCAATGCGTAATGGGCCCAGGAACGCGGCAACTCATCGAGCTTGAGGCCGGCATTGAAGATGCGCAGTTCCTCGGCACTGACGAACTCCACCGAGATCACCACGTCGGCGCCCAGGGTCTGGCGCAATACTTCATCCACCGCGACCAGCACGGCCTGTTTGCGCGGGGTCTCGGGCAGGACCTGCATCTCCAGCGGGCGATCGTTGAGGGTCACCACAAAGCGAGTGCCGCCCATGCTGCGCAACTGATCGAGGACCAACGGCCGATAGGCCACCGGCAACGAACGGAAATAGCTCACGCTGGCCGTCATCGAATGCGCCAGGCTCCGGGCGCTGGTAACCAGGCCTTCGAGCTGGGTCGCGCGTAACTGCGACACCCAGATCACGCTGGACAGCGCCTGGGCGAACAGCACCACCAGCAAGGTCAGCAGCAACATGCGCCCCAGCAATGAGCGCGGCACCGGGAAGCGACGGCGGCGTTCGGTTACAGGCTCAGTGGGCATTGCCGGCAACCACGCTGGCTGCCAGTTGATAACCGCTGCCGCGCACGGTGCGGATCAGCCGCGGGGGCTTTTCGGTGTCGCGCAGGCGTTGGCGCAGGCGACTCACGGCCATGTCGACGATACGGTCCAGCGGCATCAGGTCACGGCCACGGGTGGCGTTGCCGATGGTGTCGCGGTCGAGGATTTGTTGGGGGTGGTCGAGAAACAATTTGAGCAGGGCAAAGTCGGCACCGGACAGGATCACCTCTTCGCCATCCACGTGGAACAGCCGATGGCTGATCATGTCCAGGCGCCATTCATCGAACACCAGCACATCGGCGCTACCACTGCGCTCCTGGCCGAACTGGCAGCGGCGCAACAGGGCCTTGATCCGCGCCTGCAACTCACGGGGGCTGAAAGGCTTGCCGATGTAATCGTCGGCGCCCAGCTCCAGGCCGATCACGCGGTCAGCTTCGTCGGAACTGGCGGTGAGCATGATAATCGGCACCTGCGCCTGGCGCGGGTGCTGGCGAATCCAGCGGCAGAGGCTGAAGCCGTCCTCGTCCGGCAACATCACGTCGAGGATGACCAGGTCGCACGGCGCCTCGTTCATCGCCTGGCGAAACCCCGCGCCATCCGGCACGCCACGCACCTGGAAACCGGCGCGACTGAGGTAGGTTTGCAGCAATTCGCGGATTTCCTGGTCGTCGTCGACGAGGAGAATCGATTTACTGATTACGCTCACGGGGTCCTCCTTGTTGTTATGGGGTGTTCTCAATGGCCTCATCGGGGGCAAGCCCCCTCCCACATTTTGACCGCGTTCACAGATCAAAGTGTGGGAGGGGCGGTGCGACGATTCGACTTGCCGATGAGGCATCAGCACCTACGCAAAAGCCTGCTCCAGCGCCACACCCGCCCCGGTCAACCCGGAATACGGCGCCGTCACCAACCACACCGGAATACCTTTGAAGTAGTCGCTCATGCAGCCTTTGTCACTGAAGCTCTTGGCGAAACCGCTGGCGATAAAGAAGTCGGCAAACCTCGGTATCACCCCGCCCACGATGTACACGCCACCGCGCCCGCCGGTGGTCAGTACATTATTGCCTGCAACCCGGCCCAGCCAGATGCTGAACTGGTCCAACACTTCCATGGCGATCGGATCGCCGGCCAGCCCCGCAGCCGTGATGGCTTCGGGCGTTTCGAGCACTGGCACATGGCCGTCGACCGCACAAATCGCCCGGTACAGACGCGGCAACCCGCCACCGCTCAAGGCGGTTTCGGCGCTGACGTGGCCGATTTCGTTGTAGATGTGCTGCCACAGCTGGGTTTCCCGCGGGCTGCTCAGCGGCAGGTCGACATGTCCGCCCTCCCCCGGCAATGCCGCGTAGCGACCCGCACCGAGGTCCAACAACGTTCCGACGCCCAGGCCCGTGCCCGGGCCGATCACCACCGCCGGGCGCAACGGCTCCGGCGTGCCTTCGCAGACCACGCGGAATTCGTCGGGTTGCAAACGGGTCATGCCCAGGGCCATGGCCGAAAAGTCATTGACCAGCAGCAGCTCATCCACCTGCAGCGTGTTGCAAAATGCAGTCTTGCTCAGGCGCCAGTGGTTGTTGGTGAATTTAAACTCATCGCCGCTCACCGGGCCGGCCACCGACAGGCACACTGCACCGATATCGCCGATGTTCAGGCCTTCTTCGCGCAAATAGACCTTGATCGCCTCTTCAGGGCTGGAGTAGTCCACCGTGGCATGCACACGAATCGAATGCAGTGCCGAATCCCGCCACAACGCAAAACGCGCGTTGGTACCGCCGATATCACCGACCAGCGCTAACTTCACTTAAGCGTCTCCAAGGCAGAGGTAAAGGCGCTGGCGCCCTGCTCTGCTGAGCTTGCAGCCAAGCGCATAAATGCAAACAACTCGCGACCGGCCCCCACATTATTGCCCAACAGGCCCGTGGCAGGCGTGCGCGCTGCGAATTCTTCGGCGTCCACCTTAAGCTCCAGGGTGCCTGTCACGCCATCCACGCGAATGATATCGCCATCGCGCACTCGCGCCAGTGGCCCACCGCTCTGGGCTTCGGGGTTGACGTGAATCGCGGCGGGGATCTTACCCGACGCGCCGGACATACGCCCGTCCGTCACCAATGCCACCTTGAAACCACGGTCCTGCAACACGCCGAGGAACGGGGTCATCTTGTGCAGTTCGGGCATGCCATTGGAGCGCGGGCCCTGGAAGCGCATGACTGCGACAAAGTCTTTTTCCAACTGGCCGGCTTGAAAGCATCGGCCAGATCCTGCTGGTTCTGGAACACCACCGCCGGTGCTTCCACCACCTGGTGCTCCGGCGCCACGGCGGAGACCTTCATCACGCCACGCCCCAGGTTGCCTTCCATCACACGTAGGCCACCTTCGGGCGAGAACGCACGGGCCACGGGGCGCAGGATGGTTTCGTCGAGGCTCTCGATAGGGCCGTCGCGCCAGACCAGCTCGCCATCGACCAGGAACGGTTCCTGGATGTAACGGCTCAGGCCCTTGCCCGCGACCGTGTTGACGTCTTCGTGCAGCAGGCCGGCCTCCAGCAGCTCGCGGATCAGGAATGACATGCCGCCCGCCGCCTGGAAGTGGTTGATGTCGGCCTTGCCGTTCGGGTACACGTGGGACAGCGTCGGCACCACCTCGGAGAGGTCGGCCATGTCCTGCCAGGTGAGGATGATGCCCGCGGACATGGCGATGGCCGGCATGTGCAGGGTGTGGTTGGTGGAACACCGGTGGCATTGAGCGCGACGATGGAATTGACGATGGATTTTTCGTCGACAATCTCGCCGATCGGCGTGAAGTTGCCGTTGGCCTTGGTCAGACGCGTGACCTGATGCGCCGCTTCGCGGGTCAGCGCATCACGCAGCGGCGTGTACGGGTTGACGAACGACGCGCCCGGCAGGTGCAGGCCCATCACTTCCATCAACAACTGGTTGGTGTTGGCGGTGCCGTAGAAGGTGCAGGTGCCGGGGCTGTGGTAGGACTTCATCTCCGATTCCAGCAGCTCTTCGCGGGTGGCCTTGCCTTCGGCGTAGCGTTGGCGCACATCGGCCTTCTGCTTGTTGGAGATACCCGACGGCATCGGCCCGCCGGGCACGAAGATCATCGGCAGGTGGCCGTAGCGCAGAGCGCCCATCATCAGGCCGGGAACGATCTTGTCGCAGATGCCCAGCATCAGCGCGGCATCGAACATGTTGTGGGACAGCGCGACCGCCGTGGACATGGCGATGACTTCACGGCTGAGCAGGCTCAGTTCCATGCCCGGCTCGCCCTGGGTCACGCCGTCGCACATGGCCGGGGTGCCGCCGGCGAACTGACCGACCGAGCCGACTTCACGCAGGGCTTTCTTGATCTGTTCCGGGAAGTGTTCGTACGGCTGATGCGCCGAGAGCATGTCGTTATATGAAGAAACAATTGCCACGTTGGCGGCATTCATCATGCGCAGGCTGTTTTTGTCTTCGGTGCCGCAACCGGCCACGCCGTGGGCGAAGTTGGCGCATTGCAGCTTGCCGCGCATCGGCCCGTCGCTGGCAGCGCCGCGAATGAGCGCAAGGTAAGCCTCGCGAGTGGCGCGGCTGCGGGCGATAAGCCGTTCGGTGACCTCAAGAACGCGGGGATGCATGTGTAGAACTCCAGGCTAACGGATGTGGTGACCCTCGTTCCTATGCTGATCAAACGCCCGCAGCGCATGGGATGGCAGGGTGTCGTTTAAATCATCGGACCAGTTGATTCAGGTCACTCGTTGTAGATTGAACAAAATATTGCCACTAAAAAGGCTTGTTTTCTATTTTTATGCGAATAATCTTGTAATTCTTACAACAAATCGACGACAGGCACTTTCCAATGACTCTTCGTATCGCAATCAATGGTTTTGGCCGTATCGGCCGTAATGTCCTGCGCGCACTGTATACCCAAGGCTACCGCCAGGATTTGCAGATCGTCGCCATCAATGATTTGGGCGACAGCTCGATCAATGCCCACCTGCTCAAATTCGACACCGTACACGGCACTTTCGACGCAGAGGTCGCCCACGATCAGGAAAGCCTGACCGTCAATGGTGACCGGATTGCCGTGAGTGCCATTCGCAACCCGGCCGACCTGCCATGGGCTGCCCACAAGATCGACGTAGTGTTCGAATGCACCGGTCTGTTCACCGACCGTGACAAGGCTGCCGCCCATATTACTGCCGGCGCACGCAAGGTGATCATCTCGGCACCGGCCAAGGGCGCGGACGCGACCGTGGTCTACGGCGTGAACCATGACATTCTGCGTCAATCCCACCAGATCATCTCCAACGCTTCGTGCACCACCAACTGCCTGGCGCCGGTCGCCCAGGTGCTGCACCGTGAGCTGGGCATCGAAAGCGGCCTGATGACCACCATCCATGCCTACACCAACGACCAGAACCTGACCGACGTCTACCACACCGACCCGTACCGCGCGCGCTCGGCCACCCAGAACATGATCCCGAGCAAGACCGGCGCCGCCGAAGCGGTGGGCCTGGTGCTGCCGGAGCTGGCGGGCAAGCTGACCGGCATGGCCGTGCGCGTACCGGTGATCAACGTGTCGCTGGTCGACCTCACCGTTCAACTGAAAAAAGAAGCCACCGCCGAAGAGGTCAACGCGCTGCTCAAGGAAGCCAGCCAGCACTCGAAAATCCTCGGCTACAACACGCTGCCGCTGGTCTCAAGCGACTTCAACCACAACCCGCTGTCGTCGATCTTCGACGCCAACCACACCAAGGTGAGCGGCAAGCTGCTCAAAGTGCTGGCCTGGTACGACAACGAGTGGGGCTTCTCCAACCGCATGCTGGATAACTGCCTGGCGCTGTGTAACGCCGAATAACAGGCTTTGTGGAAATGGCTTTTGTGGGAGGGGCTTGCTCCCTCCCACATTTGCTCCATGTAGG
>NZ_JAFHKI010000110.1 GCF_016937615.1 Pseudomonas lactucae
ATCGGGGGCAAGCCCCCCTCCCACATGACACAGTCCGGCCATAAATGTGTATCAGGCTTGCGTCAGCGTTTTTACCGCACGTTCGAAGCGATCCAGGCCTTCCTTGATGTCCGCGTCTTCCACCACCAGGCTCGGCGCGAAACGCACCACGTCCGGGCCGGCTTGCAGGATCATCAGGTTTTCTTTTTCGGCCGCGTTGAACACGTCCTTGGCCTTGCCTTTGAACGCATCGCTCAGCACGCAACCGATCAACAGCCCCATGCCACGCACTTCGGTGAAGATGCCGTACTGTTTGCCGATCTGTTCCAGGCGCGCCTTGAACTGCTCGTGCTTGGCTTTTACACCAGCCAACACTTCGGGGGTATTGATCACATCAATCACGGCTTCAGCCACCGCGCACGCCAGCGGGTTGCCGCCGTAGGTGGTGCCGTGGGTGCCCACCACCAGGTGCTTGGCCAACACTTCGGTCGTCAGCATGGCGGCGATCGGGAAACCACCGCCCAGGCTCTTGGCGCTGGTGAGGATGTCCGGCGTCACGCCGTAATGCTGGTAGGCAAACAGATGGCCGCTGCGGCCCATGCCGGTCTGCACTTCGTCGAATACCAGCAGCGCGTCGTTGGCGTCGCACAGCTCGCGGGCACCTTGCAGGTAGGCCAGTTCGGCCGGCAGGACACCGCCCTCGCCCTGGATCGGCTCCAGCACGACCGCACAGGTCTTGTCCGACACGGCGGCTTTGAGCGCAGCCAGATCGTTATACGGCACGTGGGTAATGCCGGTGATTTTCGGGCCGAAACCGTCGGAATATTTGGACTGGCCACCGACGTTGACGGTGAACAGGGTGCGGCCGTGGAAGCTGTTCAGCGCAGCGATGATCTCGTACTTCTCGGTGCCGAAACGGTCGAACGCCACGCGACGGGCCAGCTTGAACGCGGCCTCGTTGGCCTCGGCGCCGGAGTTGCAGAAGAACACGCGCTCGGCAAAGGTGGCGTCGATCAGCTTATGGGCCAGGCGCAGGGCCGGCTCATTGGTGAAGACGTTGGAGACGTGCCAGAGCTTGTTGGCCTGTTCGGTCAGTGCACCGACCAGCGCCGGGTGGGCGTGGCCCAACACGTTGACCGCGATGCCGCCGGCAAAGTCGATCAGCTCGCGACCCGCCTGGTCCCACACGCGGGACCTGCGCCACGCACAGGAATGAACGCGGCAGGGGCGTAGTTGGGAACCATGACCTGGTCGAAATCGGCACGTTGCACCGGGGCTTGCTCAACGGACATCGGAGTCTCCTGAAGAGGAACGCCTGCCTGGAACTGGCGGGCGATGCAGGGATTGTAAGGACAGTTTTCAGCGCGGCCTTGCCGCCAAGCGACAACTTCTTATAGCGCAAACCCAGGTTTTACACGGGTTTACGCCAATGCGACATATAGCATCGCAATGGCGCAGTTTAAACGGATGACAGGGATTTGCGGCAGCGCCGTAGGAATTTTGCGCTATCGCGACAGCAACGCACGCATGCAAATTCTCAGCCGCGCTCGGACGGCACCGAGGACAGTTCAAACGGGCTGCTGCTGCGCCGCTGGTTGCGGTCTTCACGCGGGGTGGCGCCGAAGAAGTTGCGGTAGGCGCTGGAAAAGTGCGGCCCCGAGGAAAAGCCGCATGACAAACCGATCTGGATGATCGACTTGCTGGTTTGCATGAGCATCTGGCGCGCCTTGTTCAGGCGCAGTTCCAGGTAGTACTGGCTGGGGACGCGGTTGAGGTACTGCTTGAAGATCCTTTCAAGCTGTCGTCGCGACACGCACACGTGCTGGGCGATTTCGTCGGTGGTCAGCGGCTCTTCGATATTCGCCTCCATCAACAGCACCGCCTGGGTCAGCTTCGGATGGCTGGAACCCAGGCGATTTTGCAGCGGGATGCGCTGACGCTCGCCGCCTTCGCGGATGCGCTCCACCACCAGCTCCTCCGACACCGCGCCGGCCAGTTCGGCGCCGTGATCACGGGCGAGTACCGCCAGCAGCAAGTCGAGCACCGACATGCCGCCGCAGGCGGTCAAACGATCACGGTCCCAGTCGAACAGGTGGCTGGTAGCGATGACCTTGGGGAAGCGCTCGGCAAAATCGTCCTGCCAGCGCCAGTGCACGGCGGCGCGGTAGCCATCGAGCAGACCGAGCTGGGCCAGCGGGTACACACCCGCCGACAAACCGCCGATCACACAACCGGCGCGCACCAGTTGCTTGAGGGCAGAGCTCAGTTGCGAGGCGATCACGGTCGGCGGTTCGTCCGCCAGCAGGAACAGCTTCTGGAACCCTTCCAGCTTGCCGGCCCAAGGCTCGCCCGGCAGTTGCCAGGCGCCATCGGTGGCCGGCTCGGCGAGCAAAAACGACAACTCGTAGATCACCTCCGGATGCACCCGCTGAGCAACGCGCAAGGCCTCCTCAGCCAGCGCAAGCGTGAGTGCTTTTGTGCTGGGCCAAATCAGGAAACCAATTTTATGGGCGGTCATGGAGGGCTATCCGAAGCGAGTAACGGTAATGAAGACAAAGGCCAATGCTAGCCGGTAAACCAGCACAAATCTCAAAAACGATGAAGATCCAAATGTGGGAGCGGGGCCTGCCCCCTCCCACATAAAGCAGCGCCAACAGGAAAGGGCTATTTCAAGCTGCCGGAGAGGAACTGCTGCAACCGCTCGGATTGGGGATTGACCAGCACTTCCCTCGGGTTGCCGCGCTCTTCAACAATGCCTTTGTGCAGGAACACCAACTGGTTGGACACTTCACGGGCAAAGCCCATTTCGTGGGTCACCACCACCATGGTGCGGCCTTCCTGGGCCAGGTCCTGCATCACCTTGAGCACCTCACCGACCAGTTCCGGGTCGAGCGCCGAGGTGGGTTCATCGAACAGCATCACCTCCGGTTCCATCGCCAGGGCACGGGCGATCGCCACGCGCTGTTGCTCGCCGCCGGACATGTGGCCAGGGAACGCATCCTTACGATGGCCCACGCCGACCTTGGCCAGGTAGTGCTCGGCCTTTTCGCGGGCTTCTTTCTTGGACACGCCCAGCACGTGCACGGGGGCTTCCATCACGTTTTCCAGCGCGGTCATGTGCGACCACAGGTTGAAATGCTGGAACACCATGGACAGGCGCGAGCGCATGCGCTGCAGCTGTTTAGGATCGGCGGCCTTCAGCGCGCCGTCTTTGTTGGCGACCAGTTTCAGCTCTTCGTTGTTGAGCAGAATCTTGCCGGCGTGAGGTTGCTCCAGCAGGTTGATGCAGCGCAAAAAGGTACTTTTGCCCGAACCGCTGGAACCGATGATGCTGATCACATCACCGGCCGCGGCGGCCAGGGACACGCCTTTGAGCACTTCATGACTGCCATAGCGTTTATGCAGGTCTTGGACTTCAAGCTTGTACATGCGGTCGGTTCTCACAAAAACAGGTGGTCAGTCGTTGAGCAAGCGCCCGTGTCGCAGCGCGTCGCGCCCCGCCACCTTGGCCAGCCAAAAACCCGCTTGGGCATAACGTAGCCGTTCAACGGCAAACAACACCCCCGAGGTGCCCGCGCACAGAATGCTCACGCGGTCTTCCAGGGGGTCAATCACTTCAAAAATCGCTTCGCCCTTCTCAACCCAGTCGCCGGCTTTACGCAGGTAGCTGATCACCCCGGCGTGAGGCGCGAACAGCAACTCGGTGCCTTCGAACGGCAGGCCTTCGCACGGCTCAAACCGCGGCGCCGGCCATTCGCCCTTGATCAGGCCCTGCTCGGCGAGGAACGCGAGGATGCCCTCGGCGTGGAAGATCGCTTCATCGCGGCCGGTGTCGGCCTGGCCGCCCAATTCGAGGGTCGTGGCCAGGCACGCCAGCGGGATTTGCGCCTCGGGGAACCTGCGCGACAGCCGCAACCACGGCAGCGAGCACGCTTCATCAAACGAACTGCCGCCGGAGTCTTCCGCCAGCAGGCCGACCTTCACATTCAAATGCGCCGACAGCGAACGCCATTGCGGCCAGTGCTGAGGCAATGCGTACATGTGCAGTGCGGCTTCGGCGTCACAGTGCAGGTCAAGCACCACGTCGGCGGTGCAGGCGTGGCTCAGCAGGATGCGTTGCATACCTTGCAACTGGCTGCTCGGCGCGGCAGCGCGGTGAGCGCGTCGCTCATGGCCTGGCGAATCATGCGCACATTGGCGTGGGCATCATCGCCCAGCTTGCCGTCCAGCAGCGCCGCGACCGGTTCGCTCAACTCGACGAAATCGCGGTTGAAATTCTTGCCGCTGCCCACCTCGAAACGCCCCTGGTGGCTGCCTTGCAGCAACTGACCCAAGCCCATCGGGTTAGCCACCGGCACCAGCTCGATCACGCCGTTGAGCGCGCCTTGCTGTTCCAGCTCGGTGAGGCGTTTTTTCAGCTCCCAGGCGGCGCGCATGCCGGGCAGTTCATCGGCGTGCAGGCTGGCCTGGATATAGGCCTTGCGCTCGCCGCTGCCAAAGCGAAACACACTCAGCTGGC
Source organism: Pseudomonas lactucae (assembly GCF_016937615.1). Lineage (GTDB taxonomy): Bacteria > Pseudomonadota > Gammaproteobacteria > Pseudomonadales > Pseudomonadaceae > Aquipseudomonas > Aquipseudomonas lactucae. The sequence goes on from NZ_JAFHKI010000110.1 coordinate 4,499, forward strand.
GTTCGCAGCCCAGGTGACCCCAGGGCAACAGGTGATCGATACGTTCCATCTCAATGCTTCCGTGGAGCCAGGTAGCTCAGCCAGCGGCGCTCGGCCAACTTGAACAGGCGCACCAGGATAAAGGTCAGGCACAGGTAAAACGCACCGGCGGTGATGTAGGCCTCGAACGGCAGATAGAACTGCGCGTTCACCGTGCGCGCCGCACCAGTGATGTCGATCAGGGTAACGATGGAGGCCAGGCTGGTGGTCTGCAGCATCATGATCACTTCGTTGCTGTATTGCGGCAGCGCGCGGCGCAGGGCCGACGGCAGCAGGATGCGGCGGTACAGCTTGTAACGCGACATGCCCATGGCCTTGGCCGCTTCGATCTCGCCATTGGGCGTGGCCTTGAGGCTGCCGGCGATGATCTCGGCGGTGTAGGCGCTGGTGTTGATCGCAAAGGCCAGGCACGCACAGAACGTGGCGCTGGACAGCAGCGGCCACAGGAAGCTTTCACGCACCGCTTCGAACTGCGCCAGGCCGTAGTAGATCAAAAACAGCTGCACCAGCATCGGCGTGCCGCGGATCACGTAGGTGTAGAGCCACGCCGCGCCATTGACGATCGGCTGCTTGGACACGCGCATCAAGCCCAGGGGCAAGGCGGCGAGCAGGCCGAAGAACAGCGAGATGGCGAGCAGTTTCAGGGTGGTCAGCAGGCCGTCGAGGTACAGCGGCATGGACGCCCAGATGACGTTGTAGTCGAAGATCATAGATCAGCCGCCCTTACGCCTACCGAGTAGCGCTTCTCAAGATGACGCAACGCCAGCAACGACACGCTGGTGATCACCAGGTACATCGCCGCCACTGCGAGGAAGAAGGTAAAAGGCTCGCGGGTGGCGTCTGCCGCCTGCTTGGCCTTGAACATCATGTCTTGCAGGCCCACCACCGAAATCAGCGCGGTGGCCTTGGTCAGTACCAGCCAGTTGTTGGTGAAACCAGGGATCGCCAGCCGAATCATCTGCGGCACCATCACCCGGAAAAACACCTGGAAACCGCTCATGCCATACGCCAGGCCCGCTTCGGCCTGGCCCTTGGGAATGGCCATGAAGGCGCCGCGGAAGGTTTCCGACAGGTAGGCGCCAAAGATGAAACCCAGGGTGCCGATACCGGCGGCCAAGGGGTTCAAATCGATATAGTCGTCGTAGCCGAGCATCGGCGCGACGCGGTTGAGCAGGTCCTGACCACCGTAGAAAATCAACAGGATCAGCACCAGGTCGGGGATCCCGCGGATCACCGTGGAGTACAAGTCACCCAGCCAGGCCAGCCAGCGCACCGGCGACAGGCGTAACGCGACCCCGATCAGACCCAGAACAATGGCCAAGGCCATGGACGACAAGGCGAGCTGAAGCGTCAACCATGCGCCATCGAGGATGACGGCCCCGTAGCCTTTCAACATGATTCAGGTCCTCGAAAAGGGGGATGAAAAAATGGCGCAAACTTCAGAGTGTTCTGTTGCTTGCGCCATTTTGCACAGACAGCTGCGACGATTTACTTGGCGTCAGCGCCGTAAATATCGAAGTCGAAGTACTTGTCCTGGATTTTCTTGTACTCGCCGTTGGCACGGATCGCGGCGATAGCGGCGTTGATGCGGTCCAGGTTTTCCTTGTCGCCCTTGCGTACCGCGATGCCGATGCCGTCACCGAAGTATTTGGCGTCGGTGAACGACGGGCCTACAAACGCGTAGCCTTTGCCTGCGTCGGTTTTCAGGAAACCGTCCTGCAGCAGCGTGGCGTCGGCCACGGTGCCGTCGAGGCGACCGGCTTCCACGTCCAGGTAGATTTCGTTCTGGGTGCTGTAAGGAACGACGGTAGCGCCCTTCGGAGCCAGCACTTCCTTGGCGAAACGGTCATGGATCGAACCGCGTTGCACGCCGATCTTCTTGCCCTTCAATTCATCCAGGCTGTCGCTGACGGTGGTGCCTTCCTTCATCACCAGGCGCGCCGGGCTCAGGTAGTAACGGTTGGTGAAGTCGACGGACTTCTTGCGGTCTTCCGTGATGGACATCGAGGACAGGATCGCGTCGATCTTGCGTACTTTCAACGCAGGGATCAGGCCGTCGAATTCCTGCTCGACCCAGGTGCACTTCACGTCCATCTGCTTGCACAGGGCGTTGCCGATGTCGTAGTCAAAACCGACGATGCTGCCATCCGGCGCCTTGGAGGCAAACGGAGGGTAAGCCGCCTCGATACCAATTTTCAGAGGCTTGCCTTCAGCAAAGACCTGCATGGACAGCACGGACAGCGCCAGGGCGCCCAACAGCACGAGTTTCTTCATCTTGGGACTCCATCGGTATAGGGCAAAACAGCAGTATGAGCCATGGCCCACGATGCGGCGAAGGTGAAACCGAATAGCGGTGCTGCGTCCTACGCCAGTTCAACACTGGAGACGACGAGCGAGTGATCGGCATTCTAACGACAGGCCGGAAGCCGATATTTCCTCAATGCGACAACAATTTACAGAAGCACCGAGAAAGCAGTTCCAGCTCATTGACAGCCTCTGAGATTTATGCAGAGACAAAAGACAGTAAACCTGTAGACACTGCAAATTGCGGGCCTATTATTCGCAAAGCCTTCTGGCACGGCAAGTGTGGCGTTTAATCTTATTTCAGGGGATGTCTAAAAAGCGGTTTCCAGGGGTGTGAGCGTAGCCCTTTGCCTCATATTTGGGCGACGGGTTACACATTTGCGCCGCTCGGTAACATTCAGAAACCTCCTGCGTGATAAACCGATATTTATTGGACTGCGGGAGATCCAATCCGGTCAGCCCACCTTCGATTTCCGCCATGCAATGCGGTCAACCTGTGGGAGGGGGCAAGCCCACACATGGGATCCTCAGTGGTTTTGAGAGATCATAAAAAAGCCCCACCCGGCTCACACCGAATGGGGCTTTGTCCCACCTACCCCGCCTTACGCGACGTTCATGGTCTTGTGCGTTTCAATCAAATGCGCCACCACACCCGGGTCGGCCAAGGTGGAGATATCCCCCAACCCGTCATACTCAGCCGTAGCAATCTTGCGCAGAATCCGCCGCATGATCTTGCCCGAACGCGTCTTCGGCAAGCCCGGCGCCCACTGGATCACATCCGGCGAAGCAATCGGCCCGATCTCCTTGCGCACCCAGTTCTTCAGCTCCAGACGCAGCGCCTCGTTCGGCTCTTCACCATTTTTGAGAGTGACATACACATAGATGCCCTGGCCCTTGATGTCGTGCGGTACACCCACCACCGCCGCTTCGGCGACTTTCGGGTGGGCAACCATGGCGCTTTCGATCTCGGCGGTGCCCATGCGGTGGCCGGACACGTTCAACACGTCATCCACACGGCCCGTGATCCAGTAGTAACCGTCCTCGTCACGACGCGCACCGTCGCCGGTGAAGTACATGCCACGGAAGGTCTTGAAGTAGGTGTCGACGAAACGGTCATGGTCGCCATACAGCGTACGCGCCTGGCCCGGCCACGAATCGAGGATCACCAGGTTGCCTTCGGCGGCGCCTTCGATCAGGTTGCCCAGGTTGTCCACCAACGCCGGCACCACGCCAAAGAACGGCCGCGCCGCCGAACCCGGCTTGAGCGCATGGGCGCCCGGCAGCGGGCTCATCATGTTGCCGCCGGTTTCGGTTTGCCACCAGGTGTCGACAATCGGGCAACGGGATTGGCCGACATTCTTGTAGTACCAGTCCCACGCCTCGGGGTTAATCGGCTCACCCACCGAACCCAGCAGGCGCAGGCTGCTGCCATCCACGCCTTCGCAAGCGGCAGTGCCCGACGCCATCATCGCGCGGATCGCGGTCGGCGCGGTGTAGAGGATGTTGACCTTGTGCTTGTCGACGATCTTGCCCACCCGGGTGATGTCCGGGTAGTTCGGCACGCCTTCGAACAGCAGCGTGGTCGCGCCATTGGCCAGCGGGCCGTAGACGATATAGGTGTGGCCGGTGACCCAACCGACGTCGGCGGTGCACCAGTAGATTTCGCCCGGACGGTAGTCAAACACACGCTCGTGGGTCAGGGCCGCATACAACAGGTAGCCGCCGGTGGTGTGCTGCACGCCTTTGGGCTTGCCGGTGGAGCCAGAGGTATAGAGGATGAACAGCGCTTCTTCGGCGCCCATCTCTTTGGGCGCACACACGGTGCCCGCCACTTTCATCAGGTCTTCGTACCAGATGTCGCGATGCTGGTTCCACTTGATCGCGCCATTGGTGCGCTTGCACACGATGACTTTCTGGATGCTGCTGGTTTCCGGGTTGGTCAGGGCGTCGTCGACGTTGGCCTTGAGCGGAATCTTCTTACCGGCGCGAACACCTTCGTCGGCGGTGATCACCACCTTCGACTTACAGTCAATGATGCGACCGGCCAGGGCCTCCGGCGAGAAACCGCCGAATACCACCGAGTGGATCGCACCGATGCGGGCACACGCCAGCATGGCAACCACGGCTTCGGGGATCATTGGCATATAGATAGTCACCACGTCGCCGCGATGCACATCCTGGCCACGCAGGGCGTTGGCGAACTTGCAGACTTCTTCGTGCAGCTCGCGGTAGGTGATGGTGCGGCTTTGGGCAGGGTCATCGCCCTCCCAGATGATCGCTGCCTGGTCGCCACGCTCGGCGAGGTGACGGTCCAGGCAGTTGTAGGAAACGTTCAGGGTGCCATCGGCGAACCACTTGATGTCGACATGGTGGTCATCGAAAGACGTCTGCTTGACCGCGGTGAAAGGCTTGACCCAGTCAAGGCGCTTGGCTTGCTCACGCCAGAAACCGTCGGGGTTGACCACCGACTGCTGGTACATGGCCTTGTAGGTCGCCTCATCGGTCAGCGTGTTGGCTGCTACTTCGGGGCGAACGGGGTACAGGGAAGCCGCACTCATCTTTCTTACCTCGGTGACAATCGTTGTTTTTGTATGGCCCTGTTGTAGCCGGGGCTGGCCTATAGAACCATTCGACGATGGTAGTAACAAGCCCCTACAAATTACCCCGACATCCTCCTTTGCCCCTCTGGCCCGCGCCTGCGGCGCTTTGCCAATGTGTGAAAAAACCTTTACCACAGGATTGTTACAAAAACCGCCAAAAGTGTTTATCAAAACCACGGGTATATGAATATAACCCGCACGCCTAAAATCGATTCCGCCAACCGGCACTGAGATTAACAACGCAACAGCCCCCACGAAGGCAACGTTAATCCGAACTTCCCAACTTTTAAGTTACGCACGCGGCCTCATAAGGGCCCCGTGACCCCTTTCGCCCTGAAGAAGGTCAATAGAGAAATGAAAGCGTTAGTAGTGATGGCCCTGAGCAGCCTGTGTGCAACCGCCGCCCTGGCCGACGAAGCCCCCACCGAACTGGCCGGCCAGAATGCGCCGATTGTTGAGGATTACACCTACAGCACCCATCTGGACGTCGCCAAAGTTATATCCATGAGCAATGTTCCGAATGTCTGTGAAGTTGTACCGGTGAAGATGGAATATGAAGATTCCCAAGGCCAGCGCCATGTTCTCAATTATCACGTGATGGGCGATGGTTGCTCTAACGGATAAACAGTTTTCAAGCTGGAAGCTTATTCGCCGCAAGAAATCGTTCTTGCGGCAAAGGCCCGACTCCCGACACACCACGATCAAACTGTGGGAGGGGGCTTGCTCCCGATAACGTCAGCCGCCACACCCACCTTAGTAAAGCCCTACCTGCGCCCCTGCCCTCCCCCTACAAAAAACCTCTCACCGCCCGTCAAAAAAATCCAATCCCAGCAAAGCCTTGCAAACACACGCTTTGACCGAAAACCACGCTATTTTGGTGTCCCCACGTGACCATCCGCCACAACACAAATCCGAATTTTTCCCTATAATGCGCGGGTAAATCGGGCCTGCAATATCCCTTTACACAGGGACGAAGCGCCGGACCTGAGGCCTGCGCGCGAGCTTGCACCTACCGCTGCGCCCCTCAAGCCTCATGCAGGACCCGCTACGCCATTTCCGTTTATTTGCCTGCGCGAGCTGCTGCAACAAACGATTCCTTAAGATCCACCGCGGCCCTGGGCCGTGTGAACACCCAACCATCCGGTTTCACACGGGCACCTTTGAGCCCTCACGCAGGAGACGACACGTCATGCTGAGCTGGGACGAATTCGACAAAGAAGAAGAAGGCGAAGTAACCGCCAAAGGCGCCAACGCCGGCCACGCCAGCGAAGCCAACATGGACCGCCTCGACGGTGCCGGCGCCGCTGCCGCCATCGAAGCCCGCGCCGTCACCGCCAGTGATTCGGCCGCCATCGTGCGCGCCAAGGCCGCCCTCGACAAACTCGACGTCGCCGAAGGCCTCGCCGAACTCGAAGGCGCCTCCGCCCGCGTCGCCGTCGACGAAAAACGCATGATCAACTGCCGCGCCGACCTCAACCAACTCGTGCCCTTCAAATACGACTGGGCCTGGCAGAAGTACCTCGACGGCTGCGCCAACCACTGGATGCCGCAAGAGGTCAACATGACCGCCGA
>NZ_JAFHKI010000111.1 GCF_016937615.1 Pseudomonas lactucae
GTCGACGACGGCCACTGGGCACTGGCCTACGAATACGACGCTCAAAATCGCCTCACCGCCGAACATCAGGGCTGGGGCACCCTGCGCTATGGCTACGACGCCTGCGGTCAGCTGCAACACCTGCGCCTGCCAGACAACAACCGACTGGTGTTCAGCCACGCCAAGGGCGGCCACCTCGCCACCGTTGAACTCAACGGCGCACTGCTCACCTCGCACCTCTTCAAAGCCAGCCAGGAACACCAACGCCAACAAGGCCAACTCCTCAGCCACTACCACTACGACGACCAGCACCGCCTGCACGCCCACACCGTCACGCAACAGGAAAATTACTTCTACCAACGCCACTACGACTACGACAAATCCGGCAACCTCACCCGCCTCAACGACACTCGCAAAGGCGAACACCACTACCGCTACGACCCGCTAAACCGCCTGACCCGCGCCGACCACACCCAAGACCTGCAGGAACGCTTTGCCCACACACCCGCCGGCAACCTGCTCATGCAAGACCGCCCCGGCCCGGACATTGTGGCGGGCAATCGGTTGATGATTCAGGGCGACCGACACTACGACTACGACGCCTTCGGCAACCTGATCCGCGAACGGCGCGGCAAGGGCCATCAACTCGTTACCGAATACCGCTACGACTGCCAGCATCGGTTGATCGGTATTACGCAGCCAAACGGCCAAACGGCGAGTTACCGTTATGACCCGTTCGGGCGGCGCATCAGCAAAACCGTCAACGACATCACCACTGAATTTTTCTGGCAAGGCGACAAACTGATCGCCGAGCACCATGCGGATCGGCATCGCAGCTATCTCTATGAACCGGACAGTTTCCGGCCATTGGCGCTGCTGGAAGGCTTTGGCCCAGACGAAACAAAACCCTACCACTACCAACTCGACCACCTCGGCACGCCGCAGGAACTCACCGCTCCAGACGGAGAAATCGTCTGGTCCGCGCACTACCGCGCCTACGGTGAAATCAGCCGCCTCGACGTCGAAAAAGTCGACAATCCGCTGCGCTTCCAAGGCCAATACTTCGACCAGGAAAGCGGACTGCACTACAACCGCCATCGCTACTACAATCCGGATATTGGTCGTTACCTGACGCCTGATCCCGTGAAGCTGGCAGGTGGGGTCAACGCCTACCAGTATGTGCCCAACCCTACGGGGTGGGTGGATCCTTTGGGGCTCAGCGCAGATTGCCCCGGGTCAAAAAGAAAAGATCCCGCCTGCGCCACGCCAACTCAACCGGATATTCCTAATGTTTCTCGCAAGGGGGCTTTCAGGCAAGCTAAAAGAGATGCCCATATACCGATGAATCAGAGCCCAGACGTGATGACCCACCCGAAAACCGGGCGGACGACACAGTACAAAAAAGAGAACATGACCGACCTGAATGATAAAAAAATACTGAGTACTACCGGTCACCCCATTGAGACGAGGGTATATAAATTTACAAGAGAAGATGGCTCACAAGTTCTTATTCAAGATCACTCTGCCGGGCATAAATACGGCAGACCGGACGGGCTTGGAGATCAAGTAACACATTTTAATTTACGACCTATTGAACAACCTCGCAACGGTAAAGTCATCGGTGCAGAAGCACACTACTTTTTCAGGAGGAAACATGAAACACTGGAATGAACTAGACAAAAATATATTTTTTGAAAAAATCTTTACCCAGCCTGTCAAGATAGGAGAAATTACGCTGTTTTCTTTGCAAATAGACAATGATCGGCCGAATTTGGGTATTGGGTTCGACATACCTGAATTCCCAGACGTCCTACCGGAAAAATGGAAAAACAAAGGTTACAACGTTTGCAGACTTGGCATTGACTGCTATGGCATTAGCGACCTAAAAATACTAAACATACCCATCCGAGACACTTTTATTTTAAGAATAACAAAGGAAAATGATCAGCTCTACTTCCAAGCCACCAACAAAAGCTCTTTAATCGAGTTCAAGGCTCAGAGCATCTCAATTTGCGACCCTAACCTTTACATCAGAGGCAAAGATGAAGACTTCTAAAACAACAGAACACAGTAACAAAAAATAGCGATACGCCTGGAAGGAAAAAATGAAACACTGGAATGAATTGGACGGAAGTGTATTTTTCAACAAGATTTTCAGCACACCTATCGAAATTGGAAAAATAGCTCTTTTTTCTTTAAGGATAGAAAATGATCAACCTTGTATTGGCATGGGGTTCGATATACCCGAATTTCCAGACAACCTACCAGAAAAATGGAAAAACAAAGGATTCAACACATGCAGAATAGGCATAACATGCAATGAAATTAAAGATCTACAAATTCGAAATATTCCTATGCACGAAGTATTCAGTGTAAAAATAAAAAAAGACAGCAACCACTTTACATTCGAAGCCACAAGCAACAGCGCCTCTATAATCTTCAAGGCCAATTTAATTTCACTTAGCGGCCCGAGTGTGTACATCAACGGCCCGGACGACTACTACTTCAAATAATATATATTCGATATATTTACGCTTCACAACCACATACCAAAAGGACACCAAATGAACGAATCGCCTTAAACAGACGATCCATTCAAAATCCTATAGATCAACTTCAAAATCTTAATCAAAAGAGATCAAAAGTCGGTGCAGATAATCGATCATAAGCGTGTTATTTAGATGAACGCGGTTTGCCGCAAACTGCTGTCTATAGCCCCCATAGCCAACCCCAATTCGCCGCCCCGCCCTCTCCCACCTAAACTCCCTCCAAGTTGTTTCAACGGACAGAGGATTCACCATCATGGGCAAACGTCACCCCAATCTACCCGCCTGGCAATGGCGTAACTATCCCCAGAACCACCAGCACCCGACCAACCTGGCGTTGCACCTGATTGCGGTGCCGCTGTTCATCATCGGTTTTCTGCTGATCGTGTCGGGGGTATTCAGCCTGAGTGTGGCCAGTTTTGCCGTAGGCATCGTCGGTATCCTGGCCGGCCTGGCGTTGCAGCGTCACGGTCATAGCCTGGAAGCCGAGGCCAGTGAGCCGTTCAGTGATCGTAGGGATGCGGTGCAGCGTCTGGTGGTCGAGCAGTTCGTGACGTTTCCGCGCTTTGTGGTGAGCGGTGGCTGGTGGCGCGCCTGGCGGCAGCGCCATCGGCACTGAGGTTCAGGCGAAGACCACCACGGTCTGGCGACTGAGGGCGATCAACTCGCCGGTCGGGCTCCACAGCGCGGCGGCGGCATGACCATAACCATCGCGGGCGTGTTCGATATTGACGTAGTACTGGCACCAATCGAGGGTGGTCAGATCTTGCAGCGGCTGGATGAATTCGATGGTCCAGGTCAGCGTGCTGCCCGGCGCGGGTTTCTTCAGGTGCGGGAGCAAGGCCGGAGGCCAGGCGTCGACCAGGGCGAGGATATGCGCTTCGGTCAGCGGTTCTTCCTTTACGTCCCCGCGCAGGCGAACCCAGCCACCCATGTCGCGGGATTGGGTGCCCGTAAACGGTAGGCCGCCGACACTCCAGCGCATCGCCAAATGCCGCATGAATTCGGGGGTAACGCCCTTGATATAAGGCAGTTCCTGGCACTGGTCCCAGTGCTTGAACACCGGCGGCGCTTCGCTGGCCACATCGATTTCCGATTCGCGAGACGCGCCGAAACTGGCCTGTACCAGCGTCGCCGTTTCACCGTCCTGCACCACGCGACCGAGCAATTGGCTGACGGCCTTGCCTTCGCGCAACACTTCCACGTGATAACTGGCCGGTACATCAGCCGCCACCGGCCCCACAAACGTGATGGCCAGCGAGCGCAGTGGGCGATCCGCCGGCACCTGGGCGCGCAGTGCTTCGTACTGTAACGCGGCGACCAAGCCACCAAAAGTCGCGCGACCTTGGCCCCATTCAGCGGGAATGGTGACGTCCAACGGGTTACTACAGACGGCGTCGAGCAAATCACTGAAGCGCATGGCGACCTCACGTCAAAAATTACAGAGAGGGGATCTTAACGATCGAGCGGGAGAGGCACAGCGCTCATTCCGGCCAAAAGCCGGACCGACTTAGAAACAATCGGCGCTGAGTTTATCCAACACGCGATCCGCCTGCCCTTCCGCTTTGGCCATGGTGTTATGCCATACCGCCACACAAGGCTGCAGATCCGCTTGATGTTGAGCCTGGGCCAGCCACTGCCAGCAGTCATGCCAATCGCCCAGGGCGGCCTGGGCTTTCTTCAGGTGCGACATGGCGTTGGCGGGCAACCTGTCCAACTCGGGATAGGCCTCGGCGGCGTAGCGCACGCGCTTGATCAGCAAGCGCAGGCGATGGCGATCATGCTCGGGGTCCTTGAGGGCCGCATCGATTGCCTGCCATTGCTTGGCCAGACGTTTCTCGATGCGCGAACGCAGGCCCTTGAGGAGTTTTTGATGTTGGGATGCGCGGATGAAACGCGGGAAGGCATCCAGGATAAGCAGCAACTGCGCCACTTCAGCACTTTTCGCCACTTGGCGATAAGCATCGGGTTGCAAGCGCAAGCGCCGATCCGCCGCCGCGTAATGACCATGCTGGTGAAGATAAGTCGCCAACACTTCGCGATCGCGCAGCGGCGTGGTCAATTGGCCGACAGCGCGGGCGGCCATTTCAAGCTGTTCGACGCCGGGCAACCCACGCAAGGGGCGCAACAGGCTGCGCAGGCGCCGCACGGTGGTGCGCAGATCATGCAAAGCTTCATCGTCGGTGACGGCAGCGAGGCGAGCCTGGCAGCTCAGTAACCCTACTTCCAGGCCAATGACCTGAGCGACTAACTGATCAACCAACGCTGACATCCTGCCCTCACTTTTCGATGAAAAATCCTACTTGTTGCTACGCCTCAACGCCCGGCGCGCGACTCACGGATATAGAACCGCGCCTTCTCAGCTTTGTTGGAGCAACCTTCAAACGCTTCAAACTGCTGCTGGGTCTTGGCGCCGGTCAACAGGGACAAGGCCTTGGAATAACTGACAGTGCCGGCAAACCCTTCAGCCTTGGCCAGGTCCAGCTCTTTCCAGGCGGCGTCCAATTGCGAGCCGCAGCTGTCGCGGTAGGCAGTTTTCCCGGCACAACCGGCCAAGGCCAGCATGATCACAGGCACACACATCCAGGCTTTCATCGATGACACCTCAAAAATAGAAAAACAGTCGTAGCGTGTAGACGTTACCTACAACAAAAAGTGCCTTGTCCTTAGCCGGAAATCGGTAGTACCTATTGCCAGAGCATACCCGAGCCTAGTCGTTTTTCTGGAAAAATATTGCACAGCTGGGCGAAGATTGAAGACGCCCCCTCAATAGGTGCATTGTGGGCGTCTGCCGATAAAGGACATGGACCATGAAGAAACGTGTTGCCTTGGTGCTGGGCTCCGGCGGGGCCCGGGGCTACGCCCATATCGGAGTGATCGAAGAGATCGAACGACGCGGCTACGACATCGCCTGTATCGCCGGTTGCTCCATGGGAGCCGTGGTCGGCGGGATCTACGCCGCCGGCAAGCTGGACGAGTATCGCAACTGGATTGAAAGCCTCGACTACCTCGATGTGCTGCGCCTGGTTGACGTGAGTTTTCGCCTGGGCGCGATTCGCGGCGAGAAAGTCTTCGGGCAAATCCGCAAGATCGTCGGCGAGATCAATATCGAAGAGCTGCGCATCCCCTACACCGCCGTGGCCACCGACCTCACCAACCAGCAGGAAATCTGGTTCCAGGAAGGCTGCCTGCATCAGGCCATGCGCGCTTCGGCGGCGATTCCCAGTCTGTTCACCCCGGTGATGCAAGGCAACCGCATGCTGGTGGATGGCGGCCTGCTCAACCCATTGCCGATCGTGCCGGTGGTGTCGAGCCACTGCGACCTGATCATCGCGGTCAATCTCAACGCCACCAACCAGAAACACTACCATTTGCCGGTGATCCAGCGCCCGCCCGCGTTCAAGAGCCGCTTCAACAGCCTGGCGAAGTCACTCGGCTCGCATCTGCCGTTTCGCCGCAAGCAGGCCGAGCAGTTGATGAAACTCGAACAGGAGGCCTTGCAGGCCCAGGCGGCGGAGATCAATCCGTGGCTGGAATCGGCCGAACCCGAATCCCAGCAACCCGCCGCCGCGCCGGAAAAACCCGGCGCGCCGAAGTCGGCCACCGGGTCGTTCATCATCGATAACGTGGGGCCGGCGTCGCTGCTGGACCTGATCAACCAGAGTTTCGAGGTGATGCAAACGTCGTTGGCCCAGTACAAGATCGCCGGTTATCCGCCGGATGTGTTGATCAACGTGCCGAAGCGGGTGTGCCGGTTCTTCGAGTTCTACAAGGCGCCGGAGTTGATCGCCCTGGGACGCGAGATTGCCAGTGATACGTTGGATCGGTATGAGAGTGAGCAGCCTTGAAAGATGTGGCGAGGCTGATGGCGCCGGATAGTTTCAGGTCTGAACACTTAACAACCGATACCCCACCCCCGCCTCAGTCACGATAAACCGTGGCTGAGTCGGGTCATCCGCCAGCTTCTGCCGTAGATGGCCCACCACAATGCGCAAGTAGTGGCTGTCTTCGGTATGGGTCGGCCCCCAGATATCCTTGAGCAATTGCTGCTGGGTAATCACCCGCCCCGCATGCCGCGCTAACTGCGCCAGTACCGCATATTCCTTGCGGGTCAGCGCCACCTCGGCGCCGTCCAGCAACACGCGGCGATAAGCCAGGTCCACGGTCAGCGGGCCGAAACTCAACGCTGCCTCCTGTGCCTCGCCCGCCGGCGCCTGACGCAGCAATGCGCGCACCCGAGCGAGGAACTCCTGGATGCCAAACGGTTTGGTCACATAATCGTTGGCGCCACCGTCGAGCGCTTCGACCTTTTGCCCTTCGCTGGCGCGGACCGACAGCACCAGCACCGGCACCGTCGACCATTCGCGAAACTCACGCAGCACCTGCTGGCCATCCATGTCCGGCAGGCCAAGGTCGAGCACCAGCAAGTCCGGCTTGTTCAATGCCGCCTGGGCCAGGCCTTCGTTACCGGTACCGGCCTCGAGTACTTTGTAACCCTGGGAGGCCAGGCTGATGCGCAAGAATTTGCGGATCTGCGGCTCGTCATCGATGACCAAAATCGTCGCGGTCTGGCTCATGGTGTCCAATCAAAATCCGTGGAGGAAAGAGGGTAGCTCACGACTCGCGCTCCAGGCCAGGCTGTGTCGGCAATGGCAGGAACAAAGTGATACGAGTGCCGCGCCCTTCAATGCCGTCGGCCACGCTGATATGCCCACCGTGCGCGCCGACCATGCCCTGACAAATCGCCAGGCCCAGGCCGGTACCCTGCCCACCTCGATCACCGCGCGCAGCGGTGTAGAACATATCGAATATCTTCGCGCGCTCGTCTTCGGGGATCCCTGGCCCTTCATCGGCCACGGCGAAAAACAGCTGGTTATCCAACACCCCCGCGCGCAATTGCAAACGGCCCAGAGGCGGCGAAAAGCGCGCGGCATTTTCCAGCACGTTGACCAGCGCTTGCTCGATCAACGCGGCATGCACGTACAGCAACGGCAATTCGGACGGCACCTCGGTGCTCACCTGCAGCGGCGCCAGCACCGCGCGCAAACGGCCGAGGGCGCTGCCGACGATATCGCCGGGCGACACCCAGTCCCGCGCCAGCTTCAGCGCGCCGTGCCCCAGGCGGGTCATGTCCAGCAGGTTCTGGATATAGCGGTCGAGGCGCTCAGCCTCATCGCGGGTGCCTTCGAGCAACTCACGGCGATCCTCCAGAGGGATGGCCTCCCCCAGCGCCAGCAGGCTGTCGATGCTGCCGCGCATGGAGGTCAACGGCGTGCGCAAATCATGGGACACCGAAGCGAGCAAGGCGCTGCGCAATTGTTCGGTTTCACCATGCAGGCGCGCGGATTCCAGTTCCTGAGCCAGTTGAGCGCGAGCCAGGGCCTGGGCCAGCGGCTGACTCAAGGCCGTGAGCAAGCGCCGACGTTGGCCGCTCAGTTCCAGGCCGGGTTTGGCACTGACACCGAGCAAACCCAGCGGCCCCTCTTCACCCGAAAGCGGCCACCACCACCAACGTCCGAACGGCAAAGTACCGGTGCCCTTGCCGGCGGGTTGATCATGTTGCCACGCCCAATCGGCGGCGGCGCGTTCAGCTTCGGTGAGGGTCAGCGGGCCGCCGGTCTCGATCTTCCAGCTACCCTGGTCGTCGTGATTGACCAGGCACAGGTCCAGGTCGCTCCAGCCTTCCAGGTGATGGGCCGCCGCACTGACCACCGCCTGGCGATCAGTGGCCGCCGTGAGTTTGCGCGACAGGTCGAGCAACTCACTGGTTTCTTCCTGAGTATCGCGCAGCGCTTGCAACTGTCGGCGCTGGCGGGCAGCGAGGTTGCCGGTGAGCGCCGCCATCAGCAAGAAGAACAGCAGGGTCAGCACGTCTTCTTCGCGCTGGATGGCGAAGGAAAAATTCGGCGGGATAAACAGAAAGTCATAGGTCAGAAATGACAACGCCGCACAGGCCAGCGACGGCCCCAGGCTGCTGCGTACCGCCACCAGCAGCACGGCGGCGAGAAACACCAGCGAGATATTCGGCAGCGGCAACACGCTGGACACCGCCCAAGCCACGGCGGCAGCCATGACGGTGGCGACCACCGCCAGGACGTAATCGAACCACACCAGGCCACGCACCTGCGGCAAGCGCGGCGGTGCCGGCGTGTCATCGCTGTCGAGCACGTTGATTTCCAGGCTTCGAGCATTGCGCAGCAAGCGCGACGCCAGCCCGCCACCCAACAGGCGGCGGTGCCAACGCATCCGCGACTGCCCCACCAATAACAGACTGGCGCGACGTTCGAGTGCGTGTTGAATCAGCGTCTTGGCCACCTCCCCTGCGCGCAGTAACACCACTTCGCCACCCAGGCGCTCAGCAAGTTGCTGGGCGTTTTGCAGACGCAGCCGCGATTGCTCATCCCGCGCACGGCCGTTATCGATATGCACCAGGCTCCACGGCAAGTGCCGACGCTGAGCCACGCGACTGGCATGCCGCACCAGGCGTTCGGCCTGCGCATCGCCATCCACGCCCACCAGCAAACGGCCGCGCACCGCCGGCGCGGCCTGGCCGAGTTGGCGATAACCCTGGGCCAAGTCGTCGTCGACATGTGCCGCGGCGGTCTGCATCGCCAGCTCGCGCAGGGCCATCAGGTTGGTCTGAGTGAAAAACGCATCGATGGCGGCGCGCGCCTGTTCCGGTACATACACCTTGCCGTCGCGCAGACGCTCCAACAGCTCGCGCGATGGCAGGTCGATCAGTAGCAGTTCGTCCGCCTCTTGCAGCACCCAATCGGGCAGGGTTTCACGCACCTGCACGCCGGTAATCCCACGTACCTGGTCGTTCAGGCTTTCCAGGTGCTGGACGTTGACCGTGGTGAACACGTTGATACCGGCGGCGAGCAGCTCCTGAATATCTTGCCAGCGCTTTTCATGGCGGCTGCCGGGGGCGTTGCTATGGGCCAGTTCGTCCACCAGCACCAGCTTGGGTTTGGCGGCGAGAAGACCGTCGAGGTCCATCTCTTCGAGCATCACACCGCGGTACTCGCTGCGCAGCAACGGTTGCTGCGGCAGGCCGCTGAGCAGGGCTTCGGTCTCGGCGCGGCCGTGGGTTTCGACCACGCCAGCGATCAACTTCACGCCCTGGCGCAGTTGAGTGTGGGCTGCCTGGAGCATGGCGTAGGTCTTGCCCACGCCGGGCGCGGCGCCGAGGAAGACTTTGAGCCGGCCACGGCCGTTGCGGGGTAACTCGGCTAACAGTGCGTCGCGCGGCCGGAGTCGCTCATGCGTGGGGTTCCTTCAATTGTTCAGGCCCAGAGAAATCCAATGTAGGAGCGGATCATAGTTTTTCCAGGGCCATGTTCAGTGCCAGTACATTCACCACCGGCGGGCCCACCAACGGGCTTTCGATATGCTCATCCAACAGCCGCTGCAAGGTCGACACCGGTACATTCCGCGCCGCCGCCACCCGCGCCAGTTGATAGGCAATCGCCTCGGGTGGCAAGTGTGGATCAAGACCGCTGCCGGAGGTAGTCAGCGAAGCTAATGGCACCGGGCCCTGGCCGGGCACCTGCTGTTTATTCGCATCATCGAACACGCGAGTGGCCAGCGCCGGATTGCTCGGACCGAGGTTGCTGGCGCTGCTGGAAACGGTGGCAAAGGCGCCGGCCGAAGGACGCGGGTGGAACCAGCTGTCACCGGTAAAATCCTGGGCGATCAGGCTGGAGCCGCGCACCTTGCCGCTGGCATCGCGCACCAGGCTGCCATTGGCCTGATCAGGGAACGCAACCTGGGCGACGCCGGTTACCACCAATGGGTAGGCAACGCCGGTGATCAGGGTCATGAGTACCAGCAGGCTCAGGGCCGGACGGATGATATTGGACATTTCAGACTCCTCGATTCAGTGGGTTCACACCAGGTGCAACGCAGTCAACAGCATGTCGATAGCCTTGATGCCCACGAACGGCACCAGCAGCCCACCCAAGCCGTAGATCAGCAGGTTGCGCCGCAGCAACGCCGCCGCGCTGGCCGCCTGCACCCGCACACCACGCAGTGCCAACGGAATCAACACCACAATGATCAGCGCGTTGAACACGATGGCCGAGAGGATCGCGCTCTGCGGGCTCTGCAGATGCATCACGTTGAGCACGCCCAGCTGCGGGTAGATCGAGGCAAACAGCGCAGGCAGGATCGCGAAGTACTTGGCCACGTCGTTGGCGATGGAAAAGGTCGTGAGCGCACCGCGGGTCACCAGCAATTCCTTGCCGATCTGCACCACGTCCAACAGCTTGGTCGGGTCGCTGTCGAGGTCGACCATGTTGGCGGCTTCGCGGGCGGCCTGGGTGCCGTCGTTCATGGCCATGCCGACGTCTGCCTGGGCCAGCGCCGGAGCGTCGTTGGCGCCGTCGCCGCACATCGCCACCAGTCGACCGTCGTTCTGTTCATGGCGAATGCGTGCGAGTTTTTTCTCCGGAGTGGCTTCGGCCAGTACGTCGTCCACACCGGCTTCAGCGGCAATCGCGGCAGCGGTCAGTGGGTTATCGCCAGTGACCATCACCGTACGAATGCCCAGTTTGCGCAACTCGGCGAAGCGTTCACGGATGCCGGGCTTGACCACATCCTTCAGATGAATCGCACCGAGCAATTTGCCATCGGCACATACCAGCAACGGGGTGCCGCCGCTTTGGGCGATCTTGTCGATTTCCCGCGACAGCGCCGGTTGCAGGTCACTGCGTGCCAGGCCGATAAATGCAAGCAACGAATCCACCGCGCCTTTGCGGAAGATACGCCCTTGGTAGTCGACACCGGACAAGCGGGTTTCGGCGCTGAACGGCACAGCGGTCAGCTCATCCAGGGACGGCTCGGCCTGGGGGTGCAAGGCGCGCAGGTATTCGACAATGGATTTGCCTTCCGCCGTGTCGTCCGCCAGGGAGGCGAACAGTGCGCCTTCGGCCACCTCGCGACCGCTGACGCCAGGCGCCGCGACCACCGCCGCACAGCGACGGTTACCAAAGGTGATGGTGCCGGTCTTGTCCAACAGCAATACATGCACGTCCCCCGCCGCTTCCACCGCGCGGCCGGACTTGGCGATCACATTCAGGCGTACAAGACGGTCCATGCCGGCGATACCGATGGCCGAGAGCAAGCCGCCAATGGTCGTAGGAATCAGCGTCACCAGCAGTGCGACCAGGAACACCAGCGGCAAGCTGCCATTGGCAAAGTGGGCGAACGGCTGCAGGGTCACCACCACCAGCAGGAAGATCAGGGTCAAGCCGATCAGCAGAATATCCAGTGCGACTTCGTTGGGGGTTTTCTGGCGTTTGGCACCTTCCACCAACGCGATCATACGGTCCAGGGTCGACTCACCGGGGTTGGCGGTGATGCGGATCAGCAGCCAGTCCGAGACCAGCCGAGTGTTGCCGGTGACGGCAGAACGGTCGCCGCCGGACTCGCGAATTACTGGCGCGGACTCGCCGGTGATCGCCGCTTCGTTGACCGCCGCGATGCCTTCGATGACCTCACCGTCACCGGGGATCATCTCCCCAGCGGCGACGCGCACCACATCGCCTTTGCGCAGGCTGGTGGCCGGCACGACCTTGAAACTGCCATCGGCCTCCTTGCGCCGAGCGCTGAGGCCTTCGCTACCGGCCTTGAGGCTATCGGCACGGGCCTTGCCACGTCCTTCGGCCAAGGCTTCGGCGAAGTTGGCAAACAGCACGGTGAACCACAGCCACACAGCGATCTGCACGGCAACAAACGTAGGTACGCTGGTGTCGGGCACGAAGCAGAGCACGGTGGTGAGGATCGCGGTCAGCTCGACCACCAGCATCACCGGCGAGCGTTGCAACTGGCGCGGGTCCAGCTTGACGAACGCCTGGACCAGCGCCGGGCGCCACAGGGCGGAGATGGCGGTTTTGGCAGGCACCTGAGTGGTGATCGGGGCCGCGTTTTTTGCAGGCATATTCATGTTCATATCCCTTCCTAGAAGCCCATACTCAGGTGTTCAGCGATAGGACCCAGTGCCAGCGTCGGCAGGAACGTCAGGCCGCCCACCAGCAAAATGGTCACGGTCAACAGGGTCACGAACAGCGGTCCGTGGGTGGGGAAGCTGTTCTGGCCAATCGGCGCGCTCTTTTTCATCGCCAGGCTGCCGGCCAGGGCCAGTACCGGGAGGATGTAGCCAAAGCGGCCGATCAACATGCCCAGACCGAGCATCAGGTTGTGGAACGGCGTATTGGCGCTGAAGCCGGCGAACGCCGAGCCGTTGTTGGCGCTGGCGGAGGTGTAGGCATACAGCAACTGACTGAAACCATGTGGGCCAGGGTTGCTGATGGCGCTAGCCGGGCCGGGCAGGCTGGCGGCGATGGCACCGAGCACAAGCACGCCCACCGGCATCACCAACAGGGTTACGACGAGCAATTGCACTTCCTTGGCCTGGAGTTTCTTGCCCAGGTATTCCGGGGTGCGACCGATCATCAGGCCGGCCAGGAACACCGCGATCAGCACGTTGAGCAGCATGCCGTACATACCGGCGCCGACGCCGCCGAAGATCACCTCGCCGACCATCATGTTGACCAGCGCCACCATGCCACTGAGCGGATTGAGGCTGTCTTGCATGCCGTTGACCGAACCGTTGGACGCCGCCGTGGTAGTCACCGACCACAGCACAGTGCCGGTGGTGCCGAAGCGCGCTTCCTTACCTTCCAGTGGCGCGGTTTGCTCCACGGCCGGGTTGTTCAGGGCAGGGTTAGGTTGGTACTCGGCCCACAGCGACGTCGCGCCGCCAATCAGGAACAGCGCGAGCATGCAGCCCAGAATGGCGCGGCTCTGGCGCAGGTCTTTGACGTAGTGGCCGAAGGTGAACACCAGGGCCACCGGGATCAGGATGATCGACGCCACTTCAAACAGATTGGACCAGGCGCTTGGGTCTTCAAACGGGTGCGCCGAGTTGACGCCAAAGAAGCCGCCACCGTTAGTGCCGAGTTGCTTGATCGCAATCTGACTGGCCGCCGGGCCCAGCGGGATCACCTGATCCACGCCTTGCATCGTCACGGCATCGACGTAATTCGCGAAGGTTTGCGGTACACCCTGCCACACCAGGAACAGTGCCAGCACCAGGCACAACGGCAACAGCCCGTAGAGCGTGGCGCGAGTCATATCGACCCAGAAGTTGCCCAGCGTCTGGGCGGATTTGCGACCGATCCCACGGCATAACGCGACCAGGACGGCGAGGCCGGTGGCCGCACTGACGAAGTTCTGCACGGTCAGGCCGGCCATCTGGCTGAGGTAACTCAGGGACGCTTCGCCGCTGTAGTTCTGCCAGTTGGTGTTGGTCATGAAACTGACTGCGGTGTTGAAGGCCAGTGTCCATTCCTGGCCCGGCAATTTCTGTGGGTTCAGTGGGAGAGATCCCTGGAATATCAGGATCGCGAACAACAGCAAAAAGCCCGCGAGGTTAAACGCGAGCAAGGCCAGCATGTATTTCTGCCAGCTTTGTTCCTGCTGCGCGTCCACGCCGGACAGGCGATAACAGGCCCTTTCGACAGGCCCCAGCACCGGGCTCAGCCAGGTGCGCTGGCCTTCCATCACCTTGTAGTAGAACCGTCCCAGAAACGGCGCCGGCACCAGTACCACGGCAAAGAAGGCGATGATCAGCCAATAGTCGTAACTGTGCATAGCCCGCTCCTAGTTCCGATCCGCGCGTAACAGCGCAACCAGCAGATAAATGAACAGCGCCACGGCCAATAGCAGTGACACCCCGTCCAGAACGCTCATGGAAGTCTCTCCGTTTAGCGGCGAGTGCCGCGTGTGGGGCAATTGTCCGCAGGAGTGGCGTAAAGGAACGAGAGCGAGGGGGTGGACGGGGCGTAAAGATGGCGTAAAGAGTGGGTTTATACGGGGTTTACACCGGGGTATTCGGCGTCTGGGCTTGCCCGCGATAGCACCGGCTCAATCACCGCCGCACTTATCTGGTGCAACACCGGGAAGTTTCAAACGGCAAACCGTCCCCCAGACGACAGTTGCGCCGCTTTACGACAATGATTCTCAGGCTGGCATGCCCGCTGCAACACCTTGAATCATTCAAAACCGTTCAGGGAGCGCAGCACAATGAACACACAACTCAAACCCACCTTGGGCACCCTGCACTTATGGGGCATTGCCGTCGGCCTGGTGATCTCCGGGGAATACTTCGGCTGGAGCTATGGCTGGGGCGTCGCCGGGACCTTGGGCTTTCTGGTGACCTCGTTGATGGTCGCTGCGATGTACACCTGCTTTATCTTCAGCTTCACCGAACTGACCACCGCAATTCCCCATGCCGGCGGCCCCTTTGCCTACAGCCGCCGCGCCTTTGGTGAAAAAGGCGGCTTGATTGCCGGGTTGGCCACCCTGATCGAATTCGTCTTCGCCCCGCCCGCCATCGCCCTGGCCATCGGTGCTTACCTGAATGTGCAGTTTCCGGCACTGGACCCGAAACACGCGGCCGTCGGCGCCTATATCGTGTTCATGGGCCTGAACATCCTCGGCGTAAAACTCGCCGCCACCTTCGAACTGGTGGTGTGTGTGCTCGCCGTGGCCGAACTACTGGTATTCATGGGCGTGGTCGCCCCGGCCTTTAGCTTCAGCAACTTCGCCCTGAATGGCTGGGCCGGCTCCGACACTTTTAGCGCCCCAGCGATCGCCGGTATGTTTGCCGCAATTCCGTTTGCCATCTGGTTCTTCCTCGCCATCGAAGGCGCGGCCATGGCGCCGAAGAAGCGAAAGATCCCAAGCGCACCATTCCAAAGGCCTACATCAGCGGCATCCTCACCTTGGTGATCCTGGCCATGGGCGTGATGTTCTTCGCTGGCGGCGTGGGCGACTGGCGCACCCTGTCAAACATCAACGACCCATTGCCACAGGCGATGAAAACCGTGGTGGGCGACAGCTCCGGCTGGTTGCACATGCTGGTGTGGATCGGCCTGTTCGGCCTGGTGGCGAGTTTCCACGGCATCATCCTCGGCTACTCGCGGCAGTTCTTCGCCCTGGCCCGTGCCGGTTACCTGCCGTCTTTCCTCGCCAAACTGTCGCGTTTCCAGACACCCCATCGCGCCATCATCGCCGGTGGCGTGGTCGGTATCGCCGCCATCTA
This sequence comes from Pseudomonas lactucae, assembly GCF_016937615.1. Lineage (GTDB taxonomy): Bacteria > Pseudomonadota > Gammaproteobacteria > Pseudomonadales > Pseudomonadaceae > Aquipseudomonas > Aquipseudomonas lactucae. Next base: position 15,634 of record NZ_JAFHKI010000111.1, read on the forward strand.
CAGCGACGGCCTGATCAACCTGGGCGGCATGACGCTGACGGCGGCGATGATCACCATGGCGGTATTTGGCGCCATCGTCATGTACATCATGAGCATGCTCAGCCTGTTCAAACTGCGTAAAACCGAGCCCCTGCTGGAACGCACCTTCCGCGCGCCGGGCTACCCGATCGTACCGGGCATTGCCCTGGTGCTGGCAGTGGTGTGCCTGGTGGCCATGGCCTGGTTCAACACACTGATCGGGTTGATTTTCCTCGGTTTCATGGTGGTAGGTTTCATCTATTTCCAGATGACCGCCCAGGACCGTGCCGATGCCCCGGCAGATGCAATGTTGACCGGGCTCTAAGATTTGCGAGGCAGAACGGGCCTACACTGAACTACTCAGAAAGCCCGTTACTCAAAGCAGTCATTACCGTGGGAAAAACCTCCCACGGCAATCTGCCTCAAGGAGAGCCTTATGCCGTGGTACGCGTGGTTGATTATGGTAGTAGCGATCGGGTCGATCGTCGGTGGGCTGATGATGCTGCGTGACAGCGCCAACAAGGTGGAACTCACCGACGAAGAACGCAAACGCGTGGCCGAGCGCAACGCCCAGGCGGATGCCAAGGATGCGCAGGATCGCTAGGGTTTCTTACTCCCAGTCCGCCTTGGCAATATGCAACCCGTGCTGCCCCTTGTAGGCAGCACGCTCCGGCTGGCTCCAGCCGCTCAATAGCTCTTCCTCCAGTTTATAAATCTCAACCCCCAGCGGACGGCAGACTGTGAGCGGGTCCTGCGCATCCGGCCCCCACATCGGCAGCGACAAATCCCCGCCTGGGCATGTCGACAGCGCGCACAGCAAATCAATTTCGGCAAAGAACTCCAGGTAATCGCCCTTCTGTGCCGGGCACGCCTTCATGAAATACATGTCGTCATGATTCAGGCCGGTGCATTGAAAAATATTCAGCACGTCATGCACATCGAATTCCGTCAGGCCGTGGGGCAACACCGCACGCGTCAGGTTCGAGTGGCAATGGTGATGAAAGTCCTCACCGGTCAGCATGCGGTTCACATACGGATCGCAACGCGTGCCAAGCAAATCGTGCAGGCGCCCGCCGTGTTCATCGATACCGTAGCTGGCCAGGCTGTCATCGGTAATGGTGACCAAAGGCCGCAGAAACGGCAGGTTCGACCACAGCCGGTCGTGGGTGCTGACATGCGCGCCCTGCAACTGACGGGTGCGCGCCGCCCATAGGCGTTCACGCGGGTCATTGGCGTTCCACACGTTAAAGTCCCCCACCTGCGGTCCCACCGGCGTGGTCACACGAAATACATGCCCAGCCGGTACCTTCCAAGCCCTGCCCGTACGAATGGGCACTTCGAACTGCTCAATCAGCGTGCGTTGATCCGCTCGATCACGAATGCGCTCATAAAACGCCGTGTCAACCTGCAGCGCCGAACCTTTACTGACCTGATAAGCGGCCGGATAGTCTTTGTACATGGTGCAGATCCTCGATCAGGCAGGGGAGAACAGGGCCAACGACAGACATTCCGAATCTTTCAGGTACAGGCTCATCGCCTCCCCTGCCGCCGGTTTGTCCTGCTGGACCAACAATTGGTAAATTTCACGGTCACGCTCCAGCCAGGGCGACTGAAAACGCTGCTCATCGGGCGCCGCGCAAAACACCAGGCGCAATTGCGCGATGACCTGGGCAAAAAACTCGTCGAACAACGGACTGCGCATCAAACCCACGATGTGCTGATGGAACCGTAAGCTGTGTGTCGCCACAGTGCGCCAATCTTCGCGCTCCCGAGCAAGGGTGGTGGCATCGATGGCGTTTTGCATGCGGTCGGATTGCTCCGTCGTGAGCGGACCGCTCTGGGCAATCGCCTGCAACTCAAGGGTACGACGGACTACAAACAGGTCGCGCACCTCGTGGCGTTCCAACCGCCGGACCACCACGCCCTTGTTGCGCACGTAGCGGGTCAACCCCTCCTGGCCCAAACGATGCAGCGCTTCGCGAATCGTATTGCGCGAAGCGTTGTAGGCCTTGACCAGCTCGACCTCGACCAACGGCATGCCCGGCAAAAGCCGACCGCCGATGATGTCAGCACGCAATTCCAGGGCAATCTGATCGGCTAGCGACAAACTGGGAGACATGATTACCTCTCGATTGTTGAACAATCTACTCGGGAGACATAATCACTTTTCATGCCAAGTTGACGGAAGACGAAAAGGCCGATCAGCGACCGGCCTCATCTCACTGCCTTAGTTGAGCGCCAGCCTGTCGCGATTCTTCTCCAACAGCGCCTTGCCGATGCCCTTCACTTCCAGCAATTCATCAACCGCCGTGAAGGGGCCATTGCTTTCACGATAAGCGACGATCGCCTTGGCCTTGGCCGCGCCGATGCCGAAGAGGTCGCGGTGCAGGGTTTGCGCGTCAGCGGCGTTGAGGTTGACCTTGGCCGATTGCTCGGTCTTGGTCATTTGCGCGGTAACAGGGGCTGGCGTTTCCGGTTTGACGGACGGGGCTGCGGTGGTAGCGGCCGACAACGTAGTGAGAAAAGCGAAGATCAGCGAGGTGAGATAGGTGTTTTGCATTGGTGACGCTCCATGACATCGGTAAGAGAAAAGCAGCTTTTCCGAAGCTGCTTTTCAAACTTAGGTGATGTTGGAGATTCGTCAAAAATGCTTGAGTAACAGAGTGTTAAATCACGGTTCCAAACGGCGCTGCTGGTAGATCAAATCGACGATTTCGCCGTCGGGTGAATAACCGCTGACCGTTTCGCGCAGGATCTGACGCACACGGTCGTAGTTGTCCTCCCTCACCGCGGCGAGCAATTCGCTCAGTTTGTTTTTGAGTACGTCCCAGGCCAGATGGTCCTCGTTGGCACTCATGATCATCGGATGCTGAGTCGCCACGACGTTGTTGCCGATCAGCAACTCCTCGTAGAGCTTTTCACCTGGACGCAATCCGGTGAACTGAATTGCAATATCGCCGTGAGGGTTTTTATCCGTGCGCACACTGAGCCCGGACAAATGAATCATTTTTTCCGCCAGTTCTATAATTTTTACCGGCTCGCCCATGTCCAGTACGAACACATCCCCACCCTGCCCCATGGAACCGGCCTGGATCACCAGTTGGGCGGCTTCGGGGATGGTCATGAAATAACGCGTGATCTTGGGGTGCGTGACAGTCAATGGGCCGCCCGCCTTGATCTGCCGGTGAAAAAGCGGAATCACGGAGCCTGAAGAACCCAATACGTTGCCGAACCTGACCATGGTGAAGCGGGTTTTGTTGACGCGTGCCACGCCGGACTTGTCGCCAAACATCACCGGAGCTTTCTCCAGGCTGAGTGCTTGCAAGGCCAATTCCGCAAGGCGTTTGGTACTCCCCATGACATTAGTCGGCCGAACAGCCTTGTCGGTGGAAATCAGCACGAAGTTCACCACACCGGCTTTCAAGGCAGCCTGGGCGGTATTTACAGTGCCAATGATGTTATTCAACACGCCTTCGGCAATATTATGTTCGACAATCGGCACATGTTTGTACGCGGCCGCATGATAAACCGTGTCGACGTGCCAGCTCTTCATGACGTCAAGCAGTTTGCTCTCGTCGCGTACCGACCCCAGGATAGGCAATAACTTGATGGGCAATGACTCATGGGCAATGCGATATTCAAGTTCAGACAAGATGCTGTAAAGATTGAACTCACTGTGTTCGAACAGCAGCAGGGTCTTGGGCTTCAGGGCCAGGATCTGCCGACACAGCTCAGACCCGATCGACCCTCCCGCGCCGGTGACCATGACAGACTGGCCGACGATGCAACGTTCAAGCAGGTCTTCCTGGGCCGGTACGGCATCGCGCCCCAACAAGTCGGCAATATCGACTTCCTGGATATCGTCAACCTTGACGCGCCCACTGGCCAACTCCATAAAGTCCGGAACGCTGCGCACGTGCAGTGGAAACCGCTCCAGGTTAGCGAGAATCTCACGTCTGCGCCCGCGCCCCGCCGAAGGAACCGCCAGCAATATCTGCTGGGCGCCCGTGGCGTCGATCATCTGCTGGATATGCTTGGGCTTGAACACCTGCAGCCCGGATATCACACGGCCTGCAATACTCCCGTCGTCGTCGATGAAAGCAACCGGGCGCATGATCCGCCCCATGCGCAACGCAGCGACCAGTTGATTACCCGCCGAGCCTGCCCCGTAAATGGCAACTTTCGTCAACCCATCATCACGATTGGTAAAGGGAACATGTTGCGCTGCAGCGAACCAATCTCCCATGAAGTACTGGCGCATCGCGAGACGCAACCCACCCACGGTCACCAGGCATAACCACCAGTAGTTGAAAATCACCGAGCGCGGAACAACATATTGATGATTGCTGTAAAGATAGACAACCAGACCCAGAATAAGTGAAGAAAGGCTCACCGCCTTGATGATGGTAATAAGTGCATCGTTACCAAAGTAACGCATCACCGCACGGTACATGCCAAAGCGAATAAACAGGGGGATGGCGATCACCGGAGCGCTCAGGAACAGCCATGTATATCGCTGGATCGGTTGTTCCATCTCGGCAATGCCAAGTCGGACGACAAAGGCCATCCACAATGAAACCCACACCAACAAAATATCGACAAGCACCTGAAGGATGCGCTTGTGGCGGCGCGGGAGATTCAATAAAAAAACTCTCATCTTATCCATGCCCCTATCCGACACTTTCATGCTCCCGAAGTCAAAACCCGCCAATCGACGAAAATGCTGATATACGACGAATTACCTGTGCTGAATATAGACTACGCGGACGCAATAACTGCATCACAAAATCTCCTTTCAGGAAATTCTCATTCCCCGCTGACGTGTCTTTGGGCCAGGCAACCGGTACCCTTACTCTAAAGGTGCCACCATCGAGCACCCCTCTACATACAATAATCGCCACGGACGGAATGATACCCGCGTTGTGTCGGAAATCCTTTGAAATCATCATCGCGACCCAAAAAAATCAACGATCGATGCGCGTTTACCCCTGCAAATCCGGCTATTCAGCTATTTCTTACGCAAAATGGCGTACGTCTGACCAACTGCTAAGCTTGGCCCGACAGACAGCAATAGCAACCCTATCATTAGCTAGCATAGCAACAGTTAAACTAAGGGAAAGTGTAACAGAAATGGACGGTCTCCAAACCATTCATGACACTGTGCTACCATCGCCAAGATTCACCAGCGACTTATTCGATTTTTATCTCCAATGCTCTAAATCGCTGTATTGAAGCGCCCGACGAACCAAATCGAACAGGTGTTCCATTCCATCCTTGGGAAAAATACTTTCTTCAAGGCTATACTCCGCCACGCTTTACCACGCGCCACTACAGTAAAGAGCAATGTAGGAAAAGTCTGAAGGCGCTCACCATAACAAAAATAGCCAGACTGCATGAACGGGACGATTGACCTTAATGAAAAAGATGCCACTTCAGGCAAGTAAGCAGGCTCAACACGAATTGATCTTCGCGCTGGATCAAAATGACGAGCGCACTTTAGAGCCCGCGCACTACTTGCTGAACCGCCCTCGTTGGCGTACACATGCGATGCTCAAAAACTGCCATCCGATGCAGGAAAATCGCTGATGACTTTAAAAACCTTGTGTGTGTTCGGCACGCGGCCTGAAGCAATCAAAATGGCTCCATTGGCGCTGAGCCTTGCTGCGGATGAGCGCTTCGACGCTAAGGTATGCGTGACTGGCCAGCATCGGGAAATGCTTGACCAGGTGCTCAAGCTCTTCGAAATCACGCCTGATTTTGACTTGAACATCATGAAGCCCGGTCAGGATTTGACTGATGTTACGAGTGGCATTCTGCAAGGAATGAAAACAGTCTTCGCTGTATTCAAACCGGACATTGTACTGGTCCACGGCGACACCGCGACGACCTTCGCCACCACGTTGGCCGCCTACTACCATCAAATTCCCGTGGCTCACGTCGAAGCCGGCCTGCGTACTGGCAACCTCTACTCACCGTGGCCCGAGGAGGCAAACCGCAAGCTGACTGGCGCCCTCGCGGCATTGCACTTCGCACCGACGCAAACTTCCAGGCAGAACCTGCTCAGGGAAGGTGTTGCGCCTCATAGCATCCACGTCACCGGCAACACCGTCATTGATGCGCTACTGGACGTAGTCGAGCGGATCAAGAGCAGTGCGGCCCTGCAACAGCAGTTTCACCAACAATTTTCATTTCTGGGTGAAGGCAAGCGAGTGATCCTGGTAACGGGTCATCGTCGAGAAAGTTTTGGAGGTGGCTTTGAGAAGATCTGCCAAGCCCTGATCAATACCGCCAAGGACTTCCCCGATGTCGAGATTGTGTACCCCGTTCACTTGAATCCGAATGTGCGCGAGCCGGTCAAGCGACTCCTGACCGACGTCGAAAATATCCATCTGATCGAACCCTTGGATTATCTGCCCTTTGTGTACCTGATGAATCGGTCCTATCTGATTCTCAGTGATTCAGGCGGTATTCAGGAAGAAGCGCCGTCCTTAGGTAAACCTGTGCTGGTGATGCGTGACACCACCGAGCGTCCGGAGGCAGTCGAGGCTGGAACGGTAAAACTGGTCGGGACCGAGATTGAGGTCATCAGCACTCACTTGAGCGTCCTGCTGACCAATGTTGACGCCTACAGCCGGATGAGCTTCGCCCACAACCCCTACGGTGACGGAAAGGCATCCGCGCGGATTCTGGAAGCGCTTTCACGAATTAAAAAGGCTAACTCATGAGTTTCGAAACGGTTTCAGTCGTCGGCCTCGGCTATATCGGACTTCCAACGGCTGCGGTGTTCGCCTCACGCAAGAAAAAAGTCATCGGCGTCGACGTCAACCCGAACGCGGTGGCAATCATTAACCGCGGCGATATCCATATCATCGAACCGGATCTGGACATCGTCGTACGCGCGGCTGTCACTGAAGGTTATTTGCGGGCAACGACAACGGCAGAGCCGGCCGATGCCTTTCTCATTGCCGTTCCTACCCCCTTCAAGGGCGACCACGAACCGGATCTTTCCTACATCGAATCTGCCAGCAAAGCCATTGCTCCGGTACTGAAAAAAGGCGACCTGGTCATTCTGGAATCCACCTCTCCAGTCGGGGCGACCGAGCAAATGTCTGCGTGGCTGGCCGAAAGCCGACCGGACCTGACATTCCCGCAAACCCATGGCACAGAATCAGACATCCGTATCGCACATTGTCCGGAGCGCGTGCTGCCGGGTCATGTATTGCGCGAACTGATTGCAAACGATCGCATCATTGGCGGGCTGACCAGCAAATGCTCAGAAGCTGCGCGGCGTCTATATAAAACCTTCGTCGAAGGTGAATGCATCATCACCGACGCACGCACTGCCGAGATGTGCAAACTCACCGAAAACAGTTTTCGCGACGTGAATATTGCCTTTGCCAATGAGCTGTCGATGATCTGCGAGAAGCTCAATATCAACGTATGGGAACTGATACGCCTGGCCAATCACCACCCCCGTGTCAATATCCTGCAGCCCGGACCTGGCGTGGGCGGTCACTGCATCGCTGTCGATCCCTGGTTCATTGTCAGCAAAACGCCGGCCGAGGCGCGCCTGATACGTACCGCGCGGAGGTGAATGACAGCAAACCAACATGGGTACTGGAGCAGGTTCAACTGGCCATCGGTCAATTCCTGCAGGAGAACCCTTCGAAAACGGCCAAGGAGGTTACGGTTGCCTGTCTCGGGCTGGCCTTCAAGCCGGACATTGATGACCTGCGTGAAAGCCCATCCGTGGAGATCGCCGCACAGATCGCCCATTCCCATCCCGGTACTGTGCTTGCGGTTGAACCGAACATCGGGCACTTGCCCGCTCGCTTGGAAGGTCTCGCGACCCTGACCGAAATTGACCAGGCGCTCGCTTCTGCGCACGTGATTGTGCTGCTGGTCGATCACAGCGTGTTCAAGACAATCCCGGCTACACGTTTGTCATCGCTCAAAGTCATTGATACACGCGGCGTGTGGGTTTGAGAAAGGCTGAGGAACCCTGCCTGGAAATCGACGCGAGCCGTTAATATTGCATCGGTTTCCGTGCACCGAGTGGGGCACGTTGGTCAAATGATCATGCAATTGCATTTATCATGATGAGGTTCAAGAGGTTCTGGCATGCTCAACCTATTGATCCAGGTACTGACACTGATAAGTGGCCTGGTCGTTAACTTTGTGATTCCCGGCCTCTACGGGTTGGAAGCGTATGGCGCATTCATCAAGGCAAACGTACTGGTATTTTTATTTCAAAAGCTTCTGGATATCGTCAATGAGCAACTGATCGCCAGTGTGGAGGCCGAGTATATTCTCGTGACTTCGTTGTTTATGGCTGTGCTGATTTTTGTACTCTTCAGCGCCGTGAACCTGATTGATCATATCGGCAACCCGCTCCTGCTTGGCGTGATGCTGTTAAGCTCGGCGTGTCTGTTATCGCTATTCGGGCTGCGTCTGCAACGTTGGATCGTGGCCTACCTGGTGCTGTTTCTCGGGGTCTTCTTCACGCTCCTGCTGATCAGCCACCAGCAGATCTTGCCGCTGAGCATTGTCGATATATTGATCCTGACCAATTTGATTCCGTGCGTGTTTGCGATGGCGGCGCTGTTTTTCAAAGGGGCGAAACTGCCCGTTGGCAAGCAGCTCCTGCACACTTGCCAAGGCGTGCTGGCGCTGTTACCCAGAATGATATCCATCACGCTGGTGTTCAATCTGCTCACCAACATCCTGCCCTTCATTCTTTCCAAGAGCCTGCCCGTGCGCGATCTTGGATTGTTCAGGGTCATCGTCTCGATCATTCAATCAGCAACCAGCCTGTTCCCCGTCAACGTCAGGGCCGTTTTTGTTGCCTTCGTTTCGGGCGGGCAGCGCCAAGCGCAATATAGAATCATCACCTCGGTCGCTATCTTCTACTTCGCGCTGGTCGGGCTGGGCGGCTATGCAGGCGCATGGCTGTTCCCTCAGTATTCGGCCTATCTGGTGATGCTGCCCTGCCTGCCGGTGCTGTACTGGGCGGTGGTGACAGAGCGCTACCTGGTCGCCTGCGGCCTGCACCGTAAAGTCATCGTGGCAAACCTGGTGATTGCGCCGCTGGCCATCGCGGGCATGATTGTGTTTGTTCAGAACCTGGAACAGGCGCAGGTGTTCTACGCGATAGGGTTCTCGGCCTACTTGTTGTTCCTGCATGTCGCCTGTCGTCCGGGCATCCGCTTGCCGGTGGTGTTCTGGGTCGCCTTTCTTTCGCCGCTGGCCATTTTCCTGACCTCTATCAGCCTGTTCTGGGCCGCCCTGTATATGGGCTCGCTCCTGATCATTGCCGTGGGAGCACTCCAGCTTCGGCCCGCTGATATTCGAACGTTGAGGTTTTAACCGTGAACGCAGTAAAACTTTATCGAGTAGGCAACTGGCTGTATAGGCACCGAGTACCGTTGTTACCGGGCCTTGTTCGAAATGTGATTTTCCTTTTGTTCAACTCTTACATTCCGATCTCCGCAACCATCGGAAGAGGCACGATCTTCGCTTATGGCGCGATCGGCGTTGTACTGCACGCGAATGCAAAAGTGGGCGAAGGCTGCGTACTGGGACAAGGCATCACCATCGGTGCCGCTGAGGGCTATGTCACCAGCCAGATCAATCGCTGCCCGGTAATCGGTGACAACTGCTACATAGGAGCAGGCGCAAAAATCATTGGCGACATCAGCATCGGCAACAACTGTCAAATTGGGGCTTCGGCGGTCGTCTTGAAAGACATCCCTGATAACTCAATCGTTGTGGGAATACCTGCCCGAGTGATTGGGCAAACAGCAGATGACTACAAAGCGATACGCCCTTGATCAAACTATGGAGCGCCAGGGTGACTAACCATCGATGCGTCAAAAATACCATGGCGATCACGGCGGCGGCGCTCGTTGCTATTTTATTCATGCAGGGTTCTGGCGTGTTTTTTTACACGGCAATGATCGGCAGCGCTTTACTGGTATTAATGGCCATCAGGTCACCCTGGCTGGGTTTGCTGGCGCTATTCCCATTGGCGTTTGCGCTACGGCCTGCGCCGCCGTCCGCAGGCGCACAGGAAATAGCATTTGCCGCCCTGATGGGGATGATATTCCTCAGCACGCTATTCAAATTGCTTCGCGCTCAGGGTGTCCGGTCAACCCTGCGCCTGTTCGCCGCGCCAATCCTGGTAGGCGTAGGCTTTCTGGTGCTCAACCTTGCAGTAGCGATGCATCACCCTGTTCCACTGGCTGACTGGATCAGAGGGGCCGTGCCCTTTGTGTTCATCTACGCATTGATCCCGATCTGCGCCCTCCTCGGCCGTGAAGAAAGCGATATTCATTGGCTGGGCGCATCGGTGGGAAGCCTGATTTTACTAACCGCCGGCTACATCGTTCTTTATTACTTCTATCACGGCATGTGGCAGCCATACTGGGTCCTTCCGGCCGATGGGGAAATGGTCAGAATTTCTCAAGAAGAAGCACTGCGCAACGCCCAGGCGCTGGGACCGATGCGCGGTCGCATCACCCTAATGGTGGCGCAAGCAACCGACGCAATACTGCCACTGGGGATGGTGGTCGGTTATGTAGTCTGCACACTGACACCTGACCGAAGGGTTGCTTTGATCAGCAGTTTTATATCGCTGCTGTGCATGGCCGCCGTGCTGATCACATTTACACGAAGCATGCTGATCAGTGCGCTCCTCGTTATTGGCTTGTTCGCGCTCTATACGTTTTTTGCGCATAAACGCCTACGGCTGAAAGTAGCGTCAAGCATTGGCATTCAAACCCTGTTTGGCCTCGCATTCATTTTCGCCACCGGCATGCAGGATGTATGGCTCGGGCGCTTGAACTCATTGGCACAGACCGCATTACCTATCGCAACGTCATCCATTGAGTCCATCGGAGCGAAAAATACGCAACCAGAGGAACTGACATCCATATTCCTCGAGTCCAAGCCCCCCGAGGAAAAGAAGGACTTCAACGTCTCTTCTCGCGTCGAGGAATATAAAATCGCCTGGGATATGTTCCTGAATCATCCTGTGCTGGGCAACGGTATCGGCGTCAAACACGAGATGCACTGGGAAAGGCCCAACGGTGATTCATTCACGGAGTCAGTGGGCTATATCCACAACTGGCCACTGTACATGCTGATGGTCGGCGGCGTAGTCGGGCTGCTGATATATGCCGCCGTACTGGCCCCTCCGGTGCTATACCGATTGACCACCCTGAAAGCCGCCCCCATCTACCTCGCCGTGATTCGCACGGCGGTCATGACTCTGGCGATTTATGGTTTGTTTTTCGCGGTCTTTCGCCTGATTTCTTTCAACCTGCTGCTCGCAGCAGCCTGGGGAGTGATGCTGGCGCACAAACATTCAACCCAGGTGATGAATATCGCCTCGCCTGACGAACATAACGCCACGCCGGGAACGGTCGTCAAAGACATTCAGGAGACGTCGGTATAATGTGCGGCCTCAGCTTTTTTGCAGTTAAACACGATGCTCCCGGGACCCAGGCGCAAATGGAAAAAAGCCTGGCCGTGACCCGGCATCGAGGTCCGGACGCGTCGGCACGTATTTCGCCAGTGTCGCGGACTATCAGGTTGGCCTTGGGCACAACAGGCTGAGTATCCTGGACCTGTCTCCAACCGGCAGCCAGCCGATGTTTGCCGGGAATGGCGTGAGCATCGTGTTCAATGGCGAAGTGTTCAATCACCATGCGTTGCGCCGGCAGCTGGTGGAAAAAGGCTACCTCTTCAAGGGCACCTCCGACACCGAAGTCATCCTGCAATTGTATGTAGAACATCAGGAACAGGCTTTCGCGCTGTTGGAGGGCATGTTCACGTTCGTCATATTGGACGAATCGCGCAAAAAAACGTTTCTGGTAAGGGACGTCGTCGGAATCAAGCCGGTGTATTGCTATTCCAATGCGAACGGCCTCTACGCGTGCTCAGAAATTCGCGGCCTGAAATGCTTTTCGCAAGTGACTGCCGAAATAAATCAGGATGATGTCTTCGAATTCTTCAATAACGGTTTTCTCTACGAACCCAACACGGGCTACGAGGCCATCAAAAAGTTGATGCCCGGCAGTTACCTGGCGTTCGACCTGACAACCGGCGACATGACGACTCAGCGCTACCAGACCGTGACGAACTTCCAGACCGGGCAAGGCCTCGCAGAAGATGTGCGTTCCGCGGTGACGCGCCAATTGGAAGCGGACGTTCCGGTCGGCGTATTTTTCAGTGGTGGCGCGGACTCCAGCATCCTGGCCAGTTTCACCGGTGACGCCGATTTGTTTTTTGCAAAGTACGACGCAACGGACGACGCCATTGTCGATACGAAGTTTTCCGCCAATATCGCCAAACACCTTGGCAAAAAGCTGGTGGTTACCGAAATTCTTGACTCAGCCATCGACCCCTTCGAGTCGATCGATTTCGTCGCTGCTAACACCGAAGAACTGGTGTCCGACTACACATTCTGGGCGACCTACCGCTTGTCCACCGAAGCCAGGAAAAGTGGGTACACCGTCATGCTCAGTGGCATGGGCGGCGATGAAGCATTCGCCGGCTACCCACGCTACACCGTATTGAAGCACCACACATTGATTCGGTTGCTGTATCCCTTATTGAACGCACTGTTGAAACTCAAATTATTTCCAAAACGACTCGACAAGAAGTTCGAGCGGCTGGTCTCCTACGCTCAGGAAAGTTATTGGCCTTTGGCATACTCACGCATGCTGGGGTACTTCTCCCGCCAGGAGTTGAAGGGTTTTTTCCATGACTACGCCGGGCGCGAACAACAATACAAGCAACGCCTGGCCAACGTATTGAACCGCTACACCGGAGACCCCGAGGACAAAGTCAAATGCGCACAGCACTTTGACCAGACAGGCTTCTTGAGCCATAACCTGAGTGTTTCGGACAAGGCGAGCATGTTGGCCAGTATCGAACTGCGCGTCCCACTGTTGGACGAACGCGTGGTGGCCAGCGGCCTTGCCAGCTCAAGTGCAGACTTGCTCAAGGGCGGCGCACCAAAGGCCCCACTCAAGAACCTGCTCAAAAGCCTGCTACCTGCCGCATTGGTTGAGCGCCCCAAAACGGGTTTCAATCCACCGCTTGACGGCATTATTCGTCGGATAGGCCCACAACGCCTGCTCGCCGAGTTCGAGCGCATCTACACCTACGTTGCCCGCGAGGAAGTGGAAAAATTGGTGGGCAATCATTTCTCAGGCAGCGCAAACAATACCTACAAACTCTGGCAGGTGTTGTACTTCGAGCGCTGGCTGAAAATAAATTTCCCATAGTTATCGCCAGACCATACTCACGACTACACCTTTCAAGTGGTCTTCATAAGCAGGGCGTTGATGCAACGAATAACCAAGCTTTACCACACTGTCAAAATGTTGCGATTGAAGCAGATCTTTTATCGTCTTTATTATCGCTTCGCCAACGTTCGGCCGTTTTCCGCACAGGGTTTTACCCGACGTCCCTGTGTTCACCTGGCGAACACTACGCGCTGGAACGCCTCGCGCTTCAATGCGGATGAGCAGTTTGAATTCATGGGGCTGACCGCGCCGATCGATTGGCACGATGAGACGCGGCCAAAAATCTGGCAATACAACCTGCACTACCTGGATCATTTGGCATCATCCGACCAAACCCGCACCGACTTCGACAAACGCCTGGTAAACAGTTGGATTGCAAACAATCCCCCCTTCAGTGGGTGCGGCTGGGAACCGTATACGCTGTCTTTGCGTATCGTGAACCTGATCAAGTGGCAGCAACAGCAACCGACCCTGGAACCTCACTGGCTGGACAGCCTGGCGACCCAGGCCCATGCCCTGTCCGAACAGGTCGAATACCACATTCTCGCCAACCATCTGTTCGTGAATGGCAAGGCACTGGTATTTGCCGGGAGCTTTCTGCATGGCCAACAGGCGGACGACTGGCTATCCAAGGGCCTGAAGATTCTTGATGAGGAAATAGAGGAACAGTTTCTCGCGGACGGTGCGCACTTCGAACTATCCCCCATGTACCACGCATCCCTTCTTTGGGATATGTGCGACTTGCTGAACCTGGCCACTCACTCCGAACTGCCGGAACTGACCACTCGCCAAGACAAATGGAGAGGCCTGATCGAGCGCGGCCTGGCCTGGTTGCGCAGCCTCCAGCATCCGGATGGCGGCATTCCATTTTTCAATGACTGCGCATTCGGTATTGCGCCGACGCTGCTTGATATAGAGGCGTACGCGGTTGAATTGGGGTGCCATGCGCAGGACAAAATGCCCGACACCTCGGCGATTGTCGTCGAGCACCAGGCGGCTAGTGGCTATGTGGCGATCAACTTTGGCAATCAGTGCAAGGCGCTATTGAACCTCGCCCAGGTTGCGCCTGATTACCAACCCGGCCACACCCATGCCGACACCCTGAGTTTCGAACTCAGCCTGTTTGGCCAGCGGGTTTTCGTCAACTCCGGGACATCGCAATACGGAGAAGGTGCCGAACGCCATCGCCAGCGCAGCACGGCAGCGCACAATACAATAGAAGTGAACGGTGAAAGCTCATCGCAAGTGTGGGCCGGTTTCCGGGTCGCGCGACGCGCACGTACTACCGTGGGCAAGATCGAACAGACAGCCGATACCGTACGCATCAGCAGCAGCCATGACGGCTATCTGCGGCTTGCCGGGAAAAACGTGCACACTCGCGAGTGGCTCGCAACGGGCGGCCAATTACAGGTCATGGATTTTGTTTCAGGTACATTCGATAAAGCTGTATCGAGGCTGTTTTTACACCCCGATGTCAGCGCTGTGCAACAAGGCAATACGATAAGCATCACCCTGCCCGGTGGTCAGGTCGCTGTCGCGACACTAGAGGGCGCGACCCGGATCCATGTGGTGCCTTCCACATGGCATCCGGAATTCGGCAAGTCTGTCCCCAATCAGTGCATCGTCGCAGAGATATCGACAGACAGACTGACCACCTGCATAACCTGGTGAGGTGTAGATGAAACTTTTAATCCTAAGCTTTTATTATCAGCCTGATTTATCAGCCGGCTCATTTCGCACGACGGCATTGGTGGGCGCGCTTCTGGAGCAACTTCCCATAAATGCCCATATCGAATTGATTACCACACTGCCCAATCGCTACAGCTCCTTCAACACCCAGGCTGCGGAACTGGAGGAACATCCCAGGCTGACCATCCACCGAATTGCCCTGCCCCCTCACAAAAGTGGGATGGTCGATCAAGCCAGAGCCTTTCTGGTATATGCCAACGCTGCGCGCAAGATTGTGCGAAACCAACGCTACGACCTTATCTACGCGACGTCTTCGCGCCTGATGACCGCTGCGCTGGGGGCGTTGATGGCACGCACCAAGCGGACGCCGCTCTACCTGGATATACGCGATATCTTTGTCGATACGATCAAGGACGTACTGTCAAAAAACAAGGTCTGGCTGCTTAAACCGACATTGTCGCTGATCGAACGTTTCACCATTCACTCGGCACAAAAGGTCAATCTGGTCTCTGAAGGCTTTCTGCCTTACTTCAAATCACGCTACCCCGATCAACGCTACTCGACCTATACCAATGGCATTGATGACGAGTTCCTCAATGCGCAACCGGTTGCTGAAGAAAAGCCTTCAAACCCGATCCTGAGCGTGGTCTACGCAGGGAATATTGGCGAAGGCCAGGGGCTGCATAACATCATTCCCCAGCTCGCCAAACAGCTTGAAGGAAAGCTGCGGTTCAGGGTGATCGGCGATGGCGGTCGAATCGAGCTATTAAAGGAGGCCCTTGCCACTCAGGGCTGTACCAATGTTGAGCTGCAAAAGCCGGTCAAGCGCGAGCAATTGATCGAGGCTTATCAGTCGGCGGATGTGCTTTTTCTGCATTTGAATGACCACGATGCATTCCGCAAAGTCTTGCCATCAAAGGTGTTTGAATATGCCGCACTGGGCAAGCCGATCTGGGCGGGCATTTCGGGTTACGCCGCCAGTTTTGTATCTGAACATATTGAGAACGCCGCCGTGTTTGCACCCTGCGATGCCGCTGCCGGCATGCAGGCTTTCGAGACACTGAATGTCATGACGTGCCCGCGCCACGCCTTCGTCGAGCGCTTTGGGCGTGACCGTATCATGCGCGAAATGTCGAAAGACACTCTTTCACTCATAGGAACGCCTTGATTATGCAAATCCTTATGACGGGAGCGAGCGGCTTTATCGGTAGCGGGTTAATCGCACCACTGCTTGAACGGCATCACTCGATTACCGCCGCTGTACGCGGACTCAAGGCCGAACTCGATCCGCGCATCAAGCAGAGCCTTGTCAGCGGGCTATCCGCCGAACAGGATTGGCAAGCGTTGCTCAAGGACCAGGATGCGGTGATTCATCTGGCTGCCCGGGTCCATGTCATGAGTGACGCATCCACCGATCCACTTGCCGAATATCGGCGGGTCAATGTCGAAGGCACCCTCAATCTGGCCCGTCAAGCCGCCACGGCCGGGGTTAAGCGCTTTATCTTTATCAGTTCGATCAAGGTCAATGGCGAAAGCACGGTGGCCGGCACGCCGTACACAGCAGAGAGTCCGACAGCACCTACCGATCCCTACGGCGTCTCCAAAAAGGAGGCCGAGCATGGCCTGCGAGCGTTGGCGTGCGAAACCGGCATGGAAGTGGTGATCATCCGCCCCGTACTGGTTTACGGGCCCGGCGTTCAAGCGAACTTTCTGAGCATGATGCGCTGGCTGCACAAAGGTCTGCCCCTGCCCTTGGGGGCCGTGGATAATCGACGCAGCCTGGTTGCCTTGGAGAACCTGGTTGATTTGATTATGACGTGCACCGAGCATCCCGCAGCGGCCAATCAAACCTTCCTGGTCAGTGATGGAGAAGACCTTTCGACCACGGCGCTCTTGCGCCGAATGGCGATGGCGCTGGGCAGGCCCGCACGGTTGTTGCCTGTACCGAGTTGGTTGCTGCAAGCCGGCGCCACTGCGCTGGGGCGCCGGGCGCTGGCTCAACGGCTATGTGGGTCCCTGCAGGTCGACATAGGCAAAACCCGCGAACTGTTGGGCTGGACGCCACCGAGCAGCATTGATCAGGCATTGCATAAGACAGGTAAACATTTCTTGGAAACGCAAACTAAATGAATATGTGGTGGCTGTTACCGACGGTGGCGATTGTCGCTCTCCTTTTGACCGGGGCTTTACGCCATTACGCACTGGCTCGAAGCCTGATCGACATCCCGAATGCGCGCAGTTCGCACGTCGTACCCACGCCCAGAGGCGGTGGCGTCTCAATCGTCGTCAGCTTTCTGTTAGCGTTGCTGCTGACTGCCAGCCTGGGCCTGATTGCCTGGCCGCTCACATGGGCATTATTCGGCGCTGGGACTGGCATCGCGGTGTTGGGATTTCTGGATGACCATGGCCACATCAGCGCACGCTGGCGCCTGCTTGGGCATTTTATAGCGGCGGCATGGGCACTCTTCTGGATGGGAGGGCTGCCACCGCTGACAGTGATGGGATTCGCCGTCGACCTGGGCTGGATCGGCCATGTGCTGGCAGCGGTCTACCTGGTATGGCTGCTGAATCTGTATAACTTCATGGATGGCATTGACGGAATAGCCAGCGTCGAGGCTATTTGCGTGTGCCTTGGCAGTGCCTTGATCTACTGGCTTACAGGGCATGAACTGATCGCGCTGACGCCTTTGTTGTTGGCGTTCGCGGTAGCTGGTTTCCTGTATTGGAACTTCCCTAAAGCACGCATTTTCATGGGCGATGCGGGGAGCGGATTCCTGGGCGTCACGCTGGGGGTGTTATCGCTGCAGGCGGCCTGGGTTGCACCGCAGCTTTTGTGGAGCTGGCTGATCCTGCTCGGCGTGTTTATCACTGACGCCACATGGACCTTGCTGCGCCGACTGCTGAGAGGCGACAAAGTGTACGAGGCCCATCGCAGCCATGCCTACCAGTTCGCTTCCCGCCAGTTCGGCAAACACCCGCCGGTTACCCTGGCGGTCATGGCAATCAATGTTGGCTGGCTGTTGCCTGCTGCGCTTCTGGTAGGCACCAGCACGATCGACGGCTTGCTGGGCCTGCTGCTGGCCTATCTACCGCTGATAGCACTGGCCGTAAAGTTCAAGGCAGGAGAAAAAGAACCAAGCTGACCGCATCAAAGGGGGCGGCTTTCGCCTCCTTTCCGGCCGAGATCAAACCAGTCTCTTGCGGCGAGCCCTGGCTATCCAGGCCACCAGTGGACCTATGATCATCCCGATCAGCAATGCGAGCACGACGAACACGGAGACCGGCAACTGCGGTGCTGCCCAGCCAAGGAACTGCAGGGAAACCGACTGCTGATTTTCAAGCACAAATGCCAAGATGCCCAGCAGGAGCACCAACACTAGCAAGAGTGCACTAACGCGCTTCAAGCTACCCATGACTCACTCCCTTCACGAGTATCAAACCTCGTCTTCATCCTCATTGACCCGGTCCCGCAGTTCTTTACCCGGTTTGAAATGCGGAACGAACTTCCCGTCGAGGCTGACCGATTGACCGGTCTTCGGGTTACGGCCGACACGCGGAGCGCGGTAGTGCAGGGAGAAACTACCAAACCCACGGATCTCAATCCGATCGCCAGTAGCCAAACACTGCGACATCTGTTCAAGCATGGTCTTGATAGCCAGCTCAACATCCTTGGATGAGAGTAGCCCTTGATGGGTGACAATTCGTTCGATCAACTCCGACTTCGTCATATTTTTCCCTTCTTTTTCAAGCAGCTAGGAAAAGCGCTTCGAAGGTTTTAGCATGACTCGGTGAATTTGAACAGCCCATATATCAACTTATCTGATAGTTGAATAAACGCCCACATTGAATGTGCGACTGCCTCAGTTGCAGATCACCAGCATGGTACGGGTGACCGCTCCGGCGGGGTTCCAGCCGAACAGATAGTCGCCCTCCTCGTCCTTGGCATCACTGGAGCGGGTGATGACCTTATAGCCCTGCATCTTGCATTCACGAGCGGCGCGCTTCTCACACTTCTCCCAGGTATTGCCCAGGCCCGAGCAATCGATCTGGATACCACTGACGCCACGCTTGGCGTGGGTCTTGGCGCTGGTGGCGGAGCAGCCTGCAATCAATGCCAATACGAGTACTACCATCAGCCTGTTCATTCAAATCCTTACTGAAGCCGCAACATGGAAAGAGTCTTTCTTAAAACTATAACCAGTTCCGACATCGCGCTGTACACCTTGGTTCTAACTTCTTGATTCAGCAAATTTCACCCAAAAAAAAAGGACGACCGAAGTCGCCCTTTTTTACAGCTTTACAGAACTTAGTTCTGCTTAGCCATTGCCTGGCGCAGCAGTGCCGCCATGGTGGTGTCAGCAGCAGCTTCCGGAGCAGCTTCTTTCAGGCTCTGGATAGCTTCTTTCTCTTCCACTTCGTCCTTGGACTTGATGGAGAGTTGGATCACGCGGCTCTTGCGGTCAACGCTGATGATCTTGGCTTCTACTTCCTGGCCTTCTTTCAGAACGTTACGTGCGTCTTCAACGCGGTCACGGCTGATTTCGGAGGCTTTCAGAGTCGCTTCGATATCGTCGGCCAGAACGATGATGGCGCCTTTGGCGTCAACTTCTTTCACAGTACCTTTAACGATGGCGCCTTTGTCGTTCTCTTGAACGTACTCGGAGAACGGATCGCTTTCCAGTTGCTTGATGCCCAGGGAGATGCGCTCACGCTCTGGGTCAACCGACAGGATAACGGTGTCCAGCTCGTCGCCCTTCTTGAAGCGACGAACAGCTTCTTCGCCCACTTCGTTCCAGGAGATGTCGGACAGATGAACCAGACCGTCGATGCCGCCGTCCAGACCAATGAAGATACCGAAATCGGTGATCGACTTGATGGTGCCGGAGATTTTATCGCCCTTGTTGAACTGGCCAGAGAAATCTTCCCATGGGTTAGATTTGCACTGTTTGATGCCCAGGGAGATACGACGACGCTCTTCGTCGATGTCCAGAACCATAACTTCCACTTCGTCGCCGACTTGTACGACTTTCGAAGGGTGGATGTTCTTGTTGGTCCAGTCCATTTCGGAAACGTGTACCAGGCCTTCCACGCCTTCTTCCAGCTCAGCGAAGCAGCCGTAGTCGGTCAGGTTGGTTACACGCGCGGTAACGCGAGTGCTTTCTGGGTAACGAGCTTTGATAGCAACCCATGGATCTTCACCCAGTTGCTTCAGGCCCAGGGAAACACGGTTGCGCTCGCGATCGTATTTCAGAACCTTGACATCGATCTCGTCGCCAACATTGACGATTTCGGAAGGATGCTTGATACGCTTCCAAGCCATGTCGGTAATGTGCAGCAGGCCATCGACGCCACCCAGATCGACGAATGCGCCGTAATCGGTGAGGTTTTTGACGATACCTTTGACTTGTTGGCCTTCCTGCAGGGATTCCAGCAGAGCTTCACGCTCGGCGGAGTTCTCTGCTTCCAGGACGCTGCGACGGGAAACGACAACGTTGTTGCGCTTCTGGTCGAGTTTGATGACCTTGAATTCGAGTTCCTTGCCTTCCAGGTGCGTGGTGTCGCGCACTGGACGAACATCGACCAAAGAACCTGGCAGGAACGCACGGATGCCGTTAACGTCGACAGTGAAGCCGCCTTTAACCTTACCGTTGATAACGCCCTTGACCACTTCTTCAGCTGCGAAGGCTGCTTCGAGAACAATCCAGCATTCAGCGCGCTTGGCTTTTTCACGGGACAGCTTGGTTTCACCGAAACCGTCTTCAACCGAGTCCAGAGCAACGTGAACTTCGTCACCGACATTGATTGTCAGATCGCCAGCATCGTTGTAGAACTGTTCCAGCGGGATCAGAGCTTCAGACTTCAGACCAGCGTGAACGGTTACCCAGCGAGCTTGGTAATCGATATCAACGATAACACCGGTGATGATGGAGCCTGCCTGAAGGTTCAGGGTTTTTAGGCTTTCTTCAAAGAGTTCCGCAAAGCTTTCGCTCATTTTAATTCCTGTTGATAAGGGCGAAGAATACGCCCATCTCCACACCCCAGACGGTGTGGGTCAGTTTCAGTTAAAAGAAGCCACCGCAGGACTATGACTGGTCCCCTGCGGCCTTCTTGATCACCCGGCGATATCGCGAATGGCGATTTCACTCAAGATGCGTTCCAGCACCTGTTCGATGGACAACTCCGTGGAATCCAGCTGTATGGCATCAGCCGCCGGCTTGAGCGGGGCTACTGCGCGCTGGGTATCACGCTCATCGCGTGCACGGATCTCATCTAGCAGACTCGACAGACTAACACCATCGACTTTGCCCTTCAACTGCAAGTAACGGCGGCGGGCCCGCTCCTCGGCGCTGGCGGTGAGGAAAATCTTCAGCGGCGCCTCGGGAAACACCACCGTGCCCATGTCGCGACCATCGGCCACCAGGCCCGGCGCTCCTGGAAAGCTCGCTGGCGCTGCAGCAAGGCATCACGCACGGCCGGCAGCGCGGCAACCTGGGATGCCCAGGAGCCGACCTGTTCGTTGCGCAGGTCATCCGTCACATCATCGCCTTCCAGGATGATGCGCTGCGGATGGCCTTCCGTCGCCCCGACGAACTGCACATCGAGGTGCGCCGCCAGCAGCTTCAGGGATTCTTCGTTGGTCAGGTCGACGCCATGGTTGCGTGCGGCAAATGCCAGCAGGCGGTACAGCGCGCCGGAATCCAGCAGGCACCAGCCCAGGCGCTTGGCCAGGATGCCGGCGATCGTGCCTTTGCCCGAGCCGCTTGGCCCGTCGATGGTAATCACCGGTGCTTTGATATTCACAATTGAGCCTCTTGGGCAACACGGATGCCGACATGGGCACACAGTGTAAGAAAGTTCGGAAAAGACGTAGCAACATTGGCGCAGTCATGGATACGAATCGGCGCCGTTGCCCGCAAGGAAGCGACGCTGAATGCCATGGCAATGCGGTGATCACCATGGGCATGCACATCGCCGCCGCCTATCGGGCCACCGTCAATGATAATCCCATCGGGGGTCGGTTCACACTTCACCCCCAGTGCCAGCAGACCGTCGGCCATCACCTGGATTCGGTCGGACTCCTTCACGCGCAACTCTTCAGCGCCACGCAAAACGGTGCGCCCTTGGGCACAGGCCGCCGCCACAAACAACACCGGAAACTCATCGATCGCCAACGGCACCAGCGCTTCAGGAATCTCGATACCCTTCAGCCCGGCCGCACGCACACGCAGGTCGGCAACCGGCTCGCCACCCACTTCGCGCTGGTTTTCCAGGGTGATATCGGCGCCCATCAAGCGCAGGATATCGATCACACCGGTTCGGGTCGGATTGATCCCCACATGCTCGAGCAACAACTCGGAGCCCTCGGCAATCGAAGCGGCCACCAGGAAGAACGCCGACGAGGAAATATCCCCCGGCACTTCAATGTGGGTGGCCGTCAGCACATGGCCCGACTCCACTGACGCGGTAGCCCCATTAATCGCCACCGGACAACCAAAGCCGCGCAACATGCGCTCGGTATGGTCGCGGGTCGGCGCGGGCTCCGTCACCGCTGTAGTGCCTTTGGCATACAACCCGGCCAGCAACAGACAGGACTTGACCTGGGCACTCGCCATGGGCAACGCGTAGGTCATGCCTGTGAGCGACCGGCCACCGCGAATGGTCAGCGGCGGGCGCCCTTCCGGACCGGTCTCGATCACCGCCCCCATTTCCCGCAAAGGCTTGGCCACGCGATTCATCGGGCGCTTGGACAGCGACGCATCGCCCGTCAACACACTGTCGAAATTCTGCGCCGCCAGCAACCCGGACAGCAGGCGCATGGACGTGCCGGAGTTACCCAGGTAAATCGGCCCCGGAGCTGCTTTCAAACCATGCAACCCCACGCCATGAATGGTCACGCGCCCATGGTGCGGGCCTTCAATAACCACCCCCATGTCGCGAAACGCCTGCAAGGTGGCCAGGGCATCCTCACCCTCAAGGAAACCTTCGACTTCAGTCACCCCTTCAGCCAACGACCCCAGCATGATGGACCGATGGGAGATCGACTTGTCACCCGGTACCCGGATACACCCGCTCAAGACACCGCCCGGGTTGGCGACGAAGATCAGGTCATCGGTGTCCACAGCGGTTTCCATATAGGCCCGGCGCGCCAGGATCTTGCTGAAGTGCTCGCGCGCCACCCGCGCACGGGTGAACACGCCCAACAATTGGTGACCATCCCCGGCATCGACCGCGTCGCGCAAGGCATCGAGGTCACTGCGGAAGGTGTCCAGGGTGCGTAACACCGCTTCGCGATTGGCGAGGAAGATGTCGTGCCACATCACCGGGTCGCTGCCGGCGATACGCGTGAAGTCGCGAAAGCCACCCGCGGCGTAACGGAAAATCTCAAGGTTCTCGTTGCGCTTGGCCAGCGAATCCACCAGACCGAACGCCAGTAAATGTGGCAGATGACTGGTGGCCGCCAGCACTTCGTCGTGACGCTCGACCTGCATATGCTCGACATCCGCACCCAGCTCGCGCCACAGACGGTCCACCACCGCCAACGCCGCCGGATCGGTTTGCGCCAGCGGCGTGAGGATCACTTTATGCCGACGGAACAGCTGCGCATTGGACGCCTCCACTCCGCTCTGCTCGGAGCCGGCAATCGGATGACCCGGTACGAAACGCGCCGGCATACCACCAAAGGCCAACTGCGCCGCGCGCACCACATTGCCCTTGGCACTGCCAACGTCCGTGAGAATCGCGTTGCCCAAATCCATTCCGGCCAACATCGCCAGCAGCTTTTCCATGGCTAGGATCGGCACGGCAAGCTGGATCACGTCGGCGCCCTGGCACGCGAATGCCAGGTCCGCTTCACAGCGATCCACTACCCCCAGCTCAACGGCCAGCTTGCGCGATTGCGGGTCCAGGTCCACACCGACCACTTCGCCGCACAACCCGCTTTCGCGCAGACCTTTGGCGAAGGAGCCGCCGATCAACCCCAGGCCGACCACCACCAGGCGACCGATCATAGGCACGGCAGGTTGCAATGCAGTGACATCACCCACGAGCCAGGACCTTGGCCAGCGCCTCCAGGAAACGGCTGTTTTCAGCTGGCAGGCCGATGGTGATACGCAGGTGGTTCGGCATGCCGTAGTTGGCCACCGGACGCACGATCACGCCTTCACGCAGCAAGCCCTGGAATACCGGGGCAGCCACCTGGCCGAGATCGACGCAGATGAAGTTGCCCTTGGACGGGATCCAGCCCAGGCCCAAATCACGGAAACCGGCTTGCAACTGCAGCATGCCGCTTTCATTGATGCGTCGACCTTCTTGCAGATACTCGGCATCTTTGAGCGCCGCACACGCCGCCGCCAGGGCCAGGCTGTTGACGTTGAACGGTTGACGCACGCGATTCAGCACGTCGGCGACCACCGCGGTGGACAGGCCATAACCGACGCGCAGCGACGCCAGGCCATAGGCTTTGGAGAAAGTGCGCGATACCAGCAGGTTCGGGTAGGCCGCCAGGAAGTCCAGCCCATCCGGCAAGTCGCTGCCTTCGGCGTATTCGATGTAGGCCTCGTCCAGCACCACCAGCACATGCTCCGGCACGCCTTGCAGGAAGTCGTCCAACGCCTGTGCATCGAACCAGGTACCGGTCGGGTTGTTCGGGTTGGCGATAAACACCACACGCGTGTTGGCATCGATGGCCGCCAGCATCGCGGGCAGGTCATGGCCCCAGTCTTTGGCGGGAATGACACGGGCTTGCGCGCCAACGGCCTGGGTGACGATCGGATAGACCGCAAACGCGTGCTCGCTGAACACCGCATTCAGGCCCGGCGCCAGGTAAGCACGGCCGACCAGTTCAAGGATGTCATTGGAGCCGTTGCCCAAGGTCACCTGGTTCAGCTCGACACGACACTTTTGCGCCAGCAGCGATTTGAGGGCAAAGCCGTTGCCGTCCGGGTAACGGGTCAGCTCGGCCAGCTCATCACGGATGGCCGCCAACACCTTGGGGCTCGGGCCAAGCGGGTTCTCGTTGCTCGCCAACTTGACGATCTTCGCAGGATCCAGCTTCAGCTCACGCGCCAGCTCGTCCACAGGCTTGCCCGGGACGTAAGGCGACAGTTGTTGCACGCCCGGCTGCGCCAGGGCGAGGAAGTTGCCACTCATGTTAACGCCTCACAAAACCGCTTTCGGGTAAGAGCCCAGCACCTTGAGCGCCACGGCTTCCTGACTGATCTTTTCCAGCACACCTTTAACCAGTGGGTCGCGGTGGTGGCCGATGAAGTCGATAAAGAACACGTAGGTCCATTTACCACTGCGCGAAGGCCGCGTCTCGATGCGTGTCAGGTCTATACCGTTGTCGTGGAACGGCACCAGCAACTCATGCAGTGCGCCGGGCTTGTTGCTCATGGAGACAATGATTGAGGTCTTGTCGTCGCCGGTCGGCGGCACTTCCTGGCTGCCGATCATCAGAAAACGCGTGGAGTTGTCCGGGCGATCCTCGATTTTCTCGGCCAGGCGCGTCAGCCCGTACAGGCCCGCCGCCATATCCCCGGCAATGGCTGCCGAATTCCACTCACCCTTGACCCGCTTGGCCGCTTCGGCGTTGCTGGACACCGCCACGCGCTCGACATTCGGGTAATGGGCGTCCAGCCACTTGCGACACTGGGCCAGGGACTGGGCGTGGGAATAGATACGGCTGATGCTGTCGGTCTTGGTGTTTTCGCCCACCAGCAGGTGATGGTGGATGCGCAGCTCGACTTCACCGCAGATCACCATGTCGTGCTCGAGGAAGCTGTCCAGCGTGTGGTTGACCGCGCCTTCGGTGGAGTTTTCCACCGGCACCACGCCAAAATTCACTGCACCGGCCGCGACTTCACGGAACACTTCGTCGATGGCCGCCATCGGTTTGCTGATCACCGCGTGACCGAAGTGCTTCATGGCCGCCGCCTGGGTGAACGTGCCCTCGGGACCGAGGTACGCGACCTTGAGCGGCTGCTCCAGAGCCAGGCACGACGACATGATTTCGCGGAACAACCGCGCCATCTCTTCGTTGCCCAACGGCCCCTTGTTGCGCTCCATCACACGCTTGAGTACCTGGGCTTCACGCTCGGGACGGTAGAACACCGGCACTTCGCCTTCAGCCAGAGACGCCATCTTCACCCGTGCCACTTCCTGGGCGCATCGCGCGCGCTCACTGATCAGCTCCAGGACTTTCTCGTCCAGGCTGTCAATGCGCACGCGCAGGGCCTTGAGCTCTTGTTCTGACATTAGCCGTGTTCCTTTTCGAACTCTGCCATGTAGGCAACCAACGCGTTGATCGCGTGGATGTCGACAGCGTTATAGATGGAGGCGCGCATGCCACCCACCGAGCGGTGGCCCTTGAGGTTCAGCAGGCCACGTTCGTCGGCACCCGCCAGGAACGGCTTGTCCAGGCGGTCATCAGCCAGGCGGAACGGCACGTTCATCCACGAGCGGTCGGTGAGGTTGATCGGGTTGCTGTACAGGCCGCTGGCGTCGATGAAATCGTACAGGGTGCGCTTCTTCACTTCGTTGAGCTTGCCCATGGCCGCCACGCCGCCCTGCTCCTTGAGCCACTCGAACACCAGGCCGGAGAGGTACCAGGCAAACGCCGGCGGGGTGTTGTACATCGAGCCGTTATCGGCCGCGACCTTGTAGTTAAGCATGGTCGGGCACAGCGAGCGGGCGCGGCCCAGCAGGTCTTCGCGGATGATGTTGACCAGGATCCCGCTCGGGCCAATGTTCTTCTGCGCACCGGCGTAGATCATGCCGTAGCGCGACACATCGATCGGGCGCGAGAGGATGTCCGAAGACATGTCACATACCAACGGCACGTCGCCGACTTCCGGCACCCAGTCGAATTCCAGGCCGCCGATGGTTTCGTTCGCAACGTAGTGCACGTAGGCCGCGCCCTTCGACAGCTTCCATTCGTTCTGACCGGGAATGGCGAAGTAGTCGTAGGGTTTGGCGGTACCGGCCACATTGACATGCCCGTAACGCGAGGCCTCCTCAATGGCTTTCTGACCCCAGATACCGGTGTCGATGTAGTCGGCGGTGCCGTCTTCCGGCAGCAGGTTCAGCGGTATTTGCGCGAACTGCTGGCTGGCGCCGCCCTGCAGGAACAGCACTTTGTAGTTCGATGGGATGTCCAGCAAGTCGCGCAGATCCTGCTCGGCCTTGGTGGCAATGGACACGAACTCATCGCTGCGATGGCTCATTTCCATCACGGAGAGGCCTTTTCCATGCCAGTCGAGGAGTTCACCCTGCGCGCGCTGCAGGACTGCTTCAGGAAGCGCCGCGGGACCGGCACAGAAGTTATAGGCTCTCTTGCTCACATCCAATCTCACTCTGATCTGGTGGGGTGGTGCAATAAACGGGTGTTCAATACTTTCACAAGGGACAAACAACAAGGGGGCGAATCTTCATCCGCCCCCCTGTGTGTCCGCTTATTCCTGCGGTTCTTCTTCGTCTGCGGCTGCGTCGAGGGTTGGCTCGTCGACGTTGTCATCGCCTGCTGCGATCACCTCGCCGTCAAATTCCTCGCCCTCCAGCTCTTCACCTTCGACTTCCGATGGTTCCTGCACACGCTCCAGGCCGACCAGTTTCTCGTCCTTGGCCAGCTTGATCAGCGTCACGCCCTGGGTGTTACGACCCAGGCTCGACACTTCGGCCACACGGGTACGTACCAGCGTGCCCTGGTCGGAAATCAGCATGATCTCCTCGCCGTCGAGCACCTGGACCGCGCCGACCAGACGGCCGTTGCGATCGTTGCTGACCATGGCAATAACGCCCTGACCACCACGTTTGTACTCCGGGAACTCACTGATGGCGGTGCGTTTGCCATAACCACGCTCGGAAGCGGTGAGGATCTGGCTGCCTTCTTCCGGGATCAGCATCGAAATCAGCTTCTGACCTTCCGGCAAGCGCATGCCGCGCACACCACGGGCGGTACGGCCCATGGCGCGCACGTCGGACTCTTTGAAGCGCGTGACCTTGCCGCCGTCGGAGAACAGCATGACTTCACGCTCGCCATCGGTGATGGCGGCGGAGATCAGTACGTCGCCTTCATCCAGCTCCAGGGCGATCAGGCCCACGCTGCGCTGACGACTGAAGGACTCCAACGGCGTCTTCTTCACGGTGCCTTTGGCGGTGGCCATGAAGATGAAGTGACCTTCGGTGTATTCCTCGACCGGCAGCATGGTGGTGATGTATTCATCACTGTCCAGCGGCAGCAGGTTGACCAGCGGACGACCACGGGCGGCACGCGACGCTTCGGGAATTTCGTAGGTTTTCAGCCAGTACACCTTGCCCTTGCTGGAGAACAGCAGCAGCGTGGTGTGGCTGTTGGCGACCAGCAGGTGCGCTATGTAGTCCTCATCCTTCACGCCGGTAGCCGATTTACCTTTACCGCCACGACGCTGGGCCTGGTACGCAGCCAATGGCTGGGTCTTGGCGTAGCCACCGTGGGAGATGGTCACCACACGCTCTTCCTCCGGGATCATGTCACCCAGGGTCAGGTCGAGGCGCGCATCGAGGATTTCGGTACGGCGCACGTCGCCATATTCGGCGCGGATCACTTCCAGTTCTTCGCGGATCACTTCCATCAGGCGCACGGCGCTGTTGAGGATACGGATCAACTCGCCGATCTGGTTGAGGATCTCCTGGTACTCAGCCAGCAGCTTCTCGTGTTCCAGCCCGGTCAGGCGGTGCAGGCGCAGTTCCAGGATGGCCTGGGCCTGTTCCGGCGACAGGAAGTACTTGCCTTCGCGCAGACCGTATTGCGGGTCCAGGGTCTCCGGACGGCACGAGTCGGCACCGGCACGTTCAACCATGGCCACCACGGCGCTCGATTCCCAAGCCGTGCTGATCAACGCTTCCTTGGCTTCCGACGGGGTTGGCGAGGCCTTGATCAGGGCGATCACCGGGTCGATGTTCGACAGCGCAACCGCCTGGCCTTCCAGGATATGGCCGCGCTCGCGGGCCTTGCGCAGTTCGAACACGGTACGACGGGTGACCACTTCGCGACGGTGACGCACGAAGGCTTCCAGCAGATCCTTGAGGTTCAGGATGCGCGGACGGCCATCGATCAGTGCAACGACGTTGATACCAAATACGCTTTGCAACTGGGTCTGGGCGTAGAGGTTGTTGAGGATCACCTCCGGGACTTCGCCGCGACGCAGTTCGATCACCACGCGCATGCCGTCTTTGTCGGACTCGTCGCGCAGCTCGGTGATGCCTTCGAGCTTCTTCTCTTTAACCAGCTCGGCGATCTTCTCGATCAGACGCGCCTTGTTCAACTGGTATGGGAGTTCGGTAATGACGATCTGTTGACGACCACCGACCTTGTCGATGTCTTCGATGATCGAGCGGGCACGCATGTAAATACGGCCGCGACCGGTGCGGTAGGCTTCGATGATGCCGGCGCGACCGTTGATGATCGCGGCGGTCGGGAAGTCCGGACCGGGGATGTATTGCATCAGCTCGTCGACGGTCAGCTCGGGGTTGTCGATGAGGGCCAGGCAACCGTCGATGACTTCACCGAGGTTGTGCGGCGGGATGTTGGTGGCCATGCCCACGGCGATACCGCTGGAACCGTTGACCAGCAGGTTGGGAATACGGGTCGGCATGACAGCCGGGATCATTTCGGTGCCGTCGTAGTTCGGCACCCAGTCCACGGTTTCTTTATGCAGGTCGGCCAGCAGCTCGTGCGCCAACTTGGTCATGCGCACTTCGGTGTATCGCATGGCAGCGGCGTTGTCGCCGTCGACCGATCCGAAGTTACCCTGGCCATCTACCAGCAGGTAGCGCAGGGAAAACGGCTGGGCCATCCGAACGATGGTGTCGTACACCGCAGTGTCGCCGTGGGGGTGATACTTACCGATCACGTCACCAACAACACGGGCAGATTTCTTGTACGGCTTGTTCCAATCGTTACCCAGCTCGCTCATCGCGAACAGCACACGCCGGTGCACGGGCTTCAAGCCATCGCGCGCATCAGGCAGTGCCCGACCGACAATTACGCTCATCGCGTAGTCGAGGTAGGACTGTTTCAGCTCGTCTTCGATATTGACCGGGAGGATTTCTTTGGCCAGTTCGCCCATGAGAAGCCTGATTCCTTTTTCGGGTGAAACCTCGTCACATCCATATGGGACGAACGAAGCTCGCCGCTGCCGGCAGAGTGCCTGGCAACGACTTACGACAAATCAACGAGTTATGACACGGATCTGCACGTTATAGGCCACCCCTCGGGGCAGCCCTGGAAACCGCCGGATGTTATCACAATCGCCGCCACGCACCTATCCCCCTGATGCGCATGGAGACTAGTAATTTGACGGATGACAGGCTTGAGGGGGACGAGAGGGGCTCAGAGGTGGGGTGATGCTTTTTTTTGAGGGCGGATCCACAAGGTTTATTGACTTTGAGGACCAATCGGGGGCAAGCCCCCTCCCACATTTTGACTGTGTTCACAATTCAAGCGTGGGAGGGCTTTGCCCTCGATAGCAATTTCACCGACACCGCAGCCCTTAATGCAGACGCCTACGGCACATCAACTTGGCCAGTTTGGCCGCGTCCGGCCGCTCTACCACACCTTTTTCAGTGACGATGACATCAATCAGATCGGCCGGTGTCACATCAAACACCGGATTGAACGCCTGCACGTCCAACCGTTGCCCATTCACCTCAAGCAACTCGCCCACATCACGCTGTTCCAGGGCGACCTCTTCACCGGTGGCCATCATCAGATCCAGGCTCGAACTCGGCGCCACCACCATAAAGCGCACACCGTGGTGCATGGCGCAAACCGCCAGCTGATAGGTCCCGATCTTGCTGATCACATCACCATTGGCCGCAATGCAGTCAGCGCCCACGACTACCCAGGTCACGCCCTTGGTCTTGAGGATATGCGCACCGGCCGAGTCGGCATTCGCCATGACCGGGATGCCGGCGCCCGCCAACTCCCAGGCTGTCAGCCGCGAACCCTGCAACCAGGGGCGGGTCTCGTTGACATACACCTGCTCGACCAGGCCCTCCAGGAACGCGGCGCGAATCACCCCCAGGGCCGTCCCGACACCGCCGGTGGCCAACGCGCCGGTGTTGCCGTGGGCAAGAATCGCCTGGGCGTTGCCCTGGTGCTTGCGAATTCGCTCAACGCCCAACTGGGCCATGACGAGATTGGCTTCGCGGTCGCTTTCATGAATCGCCATCGCTTCGGCTTCCAGCGCCACCAGCGGGTCGGCGTGCTTCTTGAGGCGGTCCAGGCGATCACGCATGCGCGCAAGTGCCCAGAACAGATGCGACGCGGTCGGACGGCTATTGGCCAGCAGTGCGTAGTCTTCTTCCCATGCGGCCTGCCAGTCACCGCCCTGGGCGATGCGCACGCGCGCAGCCAGCACCAGACCATAAGCCGCGCTGATGCCGATGGCCGACGCGCCACGCACCACCATCGTACGAATGGCTGCGGCCACTGCCTCGACCGTCGCACACGTTACCCAGCTTTCACGGGACGGCAAGGCACGCTGATCGAGCAAGTGCAGCGTGCCGTCGCGCCAATCGATGGCCTTCACGTTCTCCAAAGCCAACAGTCGATCGCGCATCCCTTACTCCGCACTCATGAACAAAAGCCGCCGATTATAGCGATCCGCCAGCCAGGACGCTCGGGTATACTTCGCCCTTCTTTTATAGCTGCCCAGGAAGAAGCCCGCGATGACCGCCACTGCCGCCCCGCTCGACTTGCTGTTGCTGCCGACCTGGCTGGTACCGGTGGAACCCGCCGGCGTGGTGCTCAAGGAGCATGGCCTGGGCATTCGCGATGGGTGTATTGCGTTCATCGGGCCACGCGCCGCGGCTTTGAAGCTGGCGGCCACCGAGGTGCGCGAGCTGCCGGGCATGCTGCTCAGCCCTGGCCTGATCAACGCGCACGGCCATGCGGCAATGAGCCTGTTTCGCGGCCTGGCCGACGACCTGCCGCTGATGACCTGGCTGGAGAAGCACATCTGGCCCGCCGAAGCCAAATGGGTCGATGAAACCTTCGTGCGTGATGGCACCGACCTGGCCATCGCCGAACAGCTCAAGGGTGGCATCACCTGCTTCAGCGACATGTACTTTTACCCCAAGATCGCCAGTGACTGCGTGCACAACAGCGGCATGCGCGCGCAGATCGCGATTCCGATCCTCGACTTCCCGATTCCCGGCGCCAGCAGCGCCGATGAAGCCATTCGCCAGGGCATCGAGCTGTTCGGCGACCTCAAGCACCATCCGCGCATCAAGATCACCTTCGGCCCCCACGCGCCCTACACCGTGTGCGACGACAACCTGGAAAAAATCCGCGTGATCGCCGAAGAGCTGGACGCCGCGATCCACATGCATGTGCACGAAACCGCCTTCGAGGTACAGCAAGCCGTCGAAAAGACCGGCGAACGCCCACTTGCCCGCCTGGGTCGCCTCGGGCTGCTGGGTCCGCGCTTCCAGGCCGTTCATATGACCCAAATCAGCGAGGATGACCTGGCTTTGCTGGTAGAAAGCAACACCAGTGTCGTCCATTGCCCGGAATCGAACCTGAAACTGGCCAGCGGCTTCTGCCCGGTAGAGCGTTTGTGGCAGGCGGGCGTCAACGTGGCCATCGGCACCGACGGCGCCGCCAGCAACAATGACCTGGACCTGCTGGGCGAAACCCGCACCGCCGCGATGCTGGCCAAGGCCGTCGCGGGTTCGGCCACCGCCCTGGATGCCCACCGTGCGCTGCGCATGGCCACGCTCAACGGTGCACGGGCCATGGGCCTGGAAAGCCAGATCGGCTCACTGGAAGTGGGCAAGGCTGCGGATATCGTCGCGTTTGACTTGTCGGGGCTGGCGCAACAACCGATCTACGATCCGGTCTCACAGCTTATCTATGCCACCGGACGCGATTGCGTGAAACACCTTTGGGTCGCCGGCAAGCAATTGCTCGACGACCGGCGACTGACCCGCATGGATGAACAACAGTTGACCGCCACGGCCATTGCCTGGGGCCAACGCATCAGCGGGCACAGCGAATAACGCCGATGTTGAACCCACGTTCAACGCCGACCAACCGATTATCAGATTCAGAGGATTCACCATGAGCAACGTCGACCACGCTGAAATCGCCAAATTTGAAGCCCTGGCTCACCGCTGGTGGGACCGTGAAAGCGAGTTCAAGCCCCTGCACGACATCAACCCGCTGCGGGTCAACTGGATTGACGAACGTGTCAATCTGGCCGGCAAGAAGGTGTTGGATGTGGGTTGCGGCGGCGGCATCCTGAGCGAAGCCATGGCCCAGCGCGGCGCCACGGTAATGGGCATCGACATGGGCGAAGCACCGCTGGCCGTAGCCCAACTGCACCAGTTGGAGTCCGGCGTGAGCGTGGAATACCGCCAGATCACCGCCGAAGCCCTGGCCGAGGAAATGCCCGAGCAATTCGACGTGGTCACCTGCCTTGAGATGCTGGAGCACGTGCCGGACCCGTCCTCGGTGATCCGCGCATGCTTTCGCATGGTCAAGCCGGGTGGCCAGGTGTTCTTCTCCACCATCAACCGCAACCCCAAGGCCTACCTGTTCGCGATCATGCGCCGATACATCATGAAGCTGCTGCCGCGCGGCACCCATGACTTCAAGAAATTCATCCGCCCCTCCGAACTGGGCGCGTGGAGCCGCCAGGCCGGCCTGACCGTCAAGGACATCATCGGCCTGACCTACAACCCGCTGACCAAGCACTACAAGCTGGCCAGCGACGTCGACGTCAACTACATGATCCAGACCCTGCGCGAGGAGTAAGCCTGTGAAGTTGCGAGCGGTTCTCTTCGACATGGACGGTACCTTGCTGGACACCGCGCCGGACTTTATCGCCATCTGCCAGGCCATGCGCGCCGACCGTGGCCTGGCGCCGATCAACCCCGAGCACATCCGCGATGAAATTTCCGGTGGCGCACGGGCGATGGTCGCCGTGACCTTCTCGATGGACCCGGAGTCGCCAGGCTTTGAAGAACTGCGCCTGGAGTTCCTGGAGCGCTATCTCAAAGGCTGCGCGGTTCACAGCCGATTGTTCGACGGCATGGCCGAGCTGCTGGAAGACATCGAGAAAGCCAACCTGATCTGGGGCGTGGTCACCAACAAGCCACTGCGCTTCGCCGAACCGATCATGCAGCAACTGGGCCTGGCCGAGCGTTCGGCGGTGCTGATCTGCCCGGACCACGTTAAAAACAGCAAGCCGGACCCGGAGCCGATGATCCTCGCGTGCAAAATGCTCGACCTCGACCCGGCCAGCGTGTTGTTCGTAGGCGACGACCTGCGCGATATCGAGTCCGGCCGCGATGCCGGCACCCGCACGGCGGCGGTCACCTACGGCTATATCCACCCGGACGACAACCCGCGCCACTGGGGTGCGGATGTGGTGGTGGATCACCCGCTGGAATTGCGCAAGGTGCTGGATAACGCGTTGTGCAGTTGCTGATGGCTCACCGATCCAACTGACCGATGAAGCCCCAAATGTGGGAGGGAGCAACCCCCTCCCACATTGGATCTTCAGTGTTTTCAAATTCGAGGTTATTTATGTTTGATTACTCCGCCCCCCCAGATCTGCTCAAAGGCCGAGTCATCCTGGTGACCGGCGCCGGTCGCGGGATCGGCGCGGCGGCGGCGAAAACCTATGCCGCCCATGGCGCCACCGTGCTGTTGCTGGGCAAGACCGAAGCCAACCTGGCCCAGGTGTATGACGAGATCGAAGCAGCCGGCCACCCGCAACCAGTGGTGATTCCGTTCAACCTGGAGACCGCCCTGCCCCATCAATACGATGAGTTGGCGGCGATGATCGAAAAGGCGTTCGGCCACCTCGACGGCCTGCTGCACAACGCCTCGATCATCGGCCCACGCACGCCCATCGAGCAGCTGTCCGGCGAGAACTTCATGCGGGTGATGCACATCAACGTCAACGCGATGTTCATGCTCACCAGCACCCTGCTGCCGCTGCTCAAGCTGTCACAGGATGCGTCGGTGGTGTTCACTTCCAGCAGCGTCGGGCGCAAGGGCCGGGCATATTGGGGGGCTTACGGTGTATCGAAGTTCGCCACTGAAGGCTTGATGCAAACCCTGGCCGACGAGCTTGAAGACGTGGCGGCGGTACGCGCCAACAGCATCAACCCAGGCGGCACCCGCACCAGCATGCGGGCCCAGGCGTATCCGGGGGAGAATCCGATGGAAAGACCGGCACCGGAAGAAATCATGCCGGTGTACCTGTACCTGATGGGGCCGGGCAGTGCCGGCGTGAATGGGCAGGCGTTTGATGCGCAGTAAACCCTGACACAACCGAAACAAAATGTGGGAGCAAGTCGAATCGTCGCACCGCCCCTCCCACATTTGTACTGCAGTGTTCTCTGGAACTTAGTTTTTCACCACGTCCTCAAGGGTGAAACGGCCGAGCGGGTTCTGCAGGAAATTGCTCACATTCTTGCGTGAGATATTGATGTACGGGCTGTAGTACAGATCGATCCAGTTCACGTCCTGCTTGGCCAGTTTCTGCAGCTCCACATACATCTGCTCACGCTTGACCGGGTCGGCCTCGATGCGCGCCGCCGCCACCAGCTCCTTGACCTTATCGTTCTTGTAGCGGGTCATGTAGTTCTGGTTGGTGTCGTGGCCCAGCACGAAGGTGGTCTTCTGGTCCGGGTCGAGAATGTCGTTGGTCCAGTACATCACCGAAATGTCGTACTCGCCGTCCACCAGCATTTGCCAGCTTTGGGTCGGGTCGACTTTCTGCAGGTTGGCGGTGACGCCAACCTTGGCCAATTGGTCCTTGATGATCACCGCGATCTGCTCGTCGGCTTCGTTGCCGGCGTTGACCACGTAGTTCAGCTTCAAGCCATCGGCACCGGCAGCGGCCAGCAGTTTCTTGGCTTCGGCGGGGTCATATGGACGCTGCAGGTTGTTCGCGTAGTGGTACAGCGAGCCTTTGGGAATGTAGGAATAGGCCACGGTGCCCTGACCGTAAGTGGCGGTCTTGACCAGCGATTGTTTATCGATGGCCATGTCCAGCGCCTGGCGCACTTGCGGTTTGGCCAGCAGGCCGTGCGCGTGGTTGATCAGCAGGTGATCTTCACGGGTGGATGGGTCGGCATGGATCACCACGTTCTTGTCTTTCTTCAGTTCCTCAACCCGCGAGAACGGCACGAAGATCGCCGTGTCGAGTTCGTTGTTCTGCACCATGCGCATGCGCGTGTTGTCGTCGGTCACCGAGACCCATTCCACGCCGTCGAGGCTGACCTTCTTGGCTTGCCAGAAGTTCGGGTTCTTCTTGAGGATCACCCGATCCCCCTTGCGCCACTCGTCCACGGTAAACGCGCCGGAGGTCACCGGGTTTTCCGAATAGGCGTCTTCGCCCATTTTGGTCATGGCTTTTTCCGACAGGATCGACACCGTTGGCGAAGCCAGTTGCGAGAGAAACGCGACCGCAGGGGTCTTGAGGGTCACGACCAAAGTCTTCGCATCGGCGGCCTTGGCGGTATTGATCAGGTTGAACGGATCGGCCCACAGCGAGGCTTTGTTATCGCGAATGCGCAACAGGCTGAACGCCGCATCATCGGCAGTGATCGGCGAGCCGTCGGAGAACTTCGCCTCACGCAGTTTGAAGGTGTAGGTCAAACCATCCTTGGAGACCTCCCAACTCTCGGCCAGGCCCGGTTCCATCTTGGTGCCCAGGTTGTCCACGCGCACCAGGGTGTCGTAGACGTTGGCGAACACCCAGGTGTCGCGGTTTTGTGCACTTTTGATCGGGTCGAACGTGGTGCTGTCTTCACGGCAACCGATGGTCAGTACACCGGCAGCCTGGGCCAGGCCGGCGGTCAGCGACCACGCGGTAAGCGTGGCGGCGGCGAGCAACTTCAAGTGGCGCGATTGCATGTCATAACTCCTTGTTCATGAATGGCAGGGAAGGGTCAAAGCAAAGGTTCTTCAAGCACGCAACTGTACCGATGCTCGTGCAGGAAATGAGTCGGCGGCAACACCACGGAACACATGGCTCGCGCATACCGACAACGCGGGTGAAAGGCGCAGCCTGTGGGCAAGTTCAGTGGGCTCGCAGGCTCGCCCGATAGCAGCTGCGCAGGCAACGGCCGATGCGGATCGATCTGCGGAATCGCCTGGATCAATGCCGCCGTGTAGGGGTGGCGCGGTGCCGTAAACACCGCTTCCACCGGCCCTTCCTCGACGATCTTGCCCAGGTACATCACGGCCACGCGGTCACACAGGCGCCGCACGATGGCCAGGTCATGGGCGATAAACAGGATCGCCAGGTTCATGCGCTGTTGCAGTTCCAGCAACAAGTTGATGATCTGGCCCTGGATCGACACATCCAGCGCCGCCACGCATTCATCGGCGATGATCAGGCGCGGCTCTACCGCCAACGCCCGGGCAATACCGACACGCTGGCACTGGCCGCCACTGAGTGAGCCGGGCTTGCGGCCGGCCAGCTCGGGGCGCAGGCCCACCAGTTCCAGCAGTTCGTTGACGCGGGCGGGAATGTGTTCCAAGGCCACTTTGCGCTGCACGCGCAGGACTTCGGCGATGGTTTCGCCAATCGTATGGCGAGGGTTCAGCGCGGCGTAGGGGTCTTGAAAGATCATTGCCGTTTCAAAGCGCAGGCGCTTGATGTCGATCGCGCTGCCCCGGGCCATGTCGATGCCATTGAACAGCACCTGCCCGGCACTGATGGGATTGAGGTGCAGAATCGCGCGGCCCAGGGTGCTCTTGCCGCTGCCCGACTCGCCCACCAGGCCGAGGGTTTCGCCGGCGGCCAGGTTCAACGACACCCCGTTCACCGCCCTCACCCACTGCTTGTTCAGGCCCAACAGGCCAGTGCCGGACGCAGCAAAGCGCACCTCCAGGTCCTTGATCTGCAACAGGCTCACGGGCGACCTCCCAACGGATAGTGGCACGCCACACGCGCGCCTTCGGGCAAGCGCTCGGTGCACAAGGCGCCGACCTGTGGGCAACGCGGGTTGAACCGACAGCCTTCGGGCAACGCGTCGAGCAATGGCGGCTGGCCGACAATGGTGCGCAGCAAGGCATGGCCGCTGCTGTGGGCCGGCTGGCAGTCGATCAGGCCGGCGGTGTACGGGTGTTGCGGATGGGCCAGCACGTCGTACTTGCTGCCATGTTCACACAGGCGACCGGCGTACATCACGGCAATGGAGTCGCAGGTTTGCGCCACCACCCCCAGGTCATGGGTGATCATGATGATCGACAGGCCACGCTGATCGCGCAGGTCCAGCAACAACCGCAAAATCTGCGCCTGCACAGTCACGTCCAGGGCCGTGGTCGGCTCGTCGGCGATCAGCACCTTGGGGTTGCAGCCCAGCGCCACCGCGATCATCGCGCGCTGGCGCATGCCGCCGGAAAACTCGTGGGGATAATTGTCGACGCGCGCCTTCGGATCGGGAATGCCCACCTGGCGCAGCACATCGATGGCCTGCAAACGCGCGTGTTTTTTCGAAGCGCCCTGGTGCAGGCGGATGCCCTCGGCGATCTGCTCACCGATGCGCATCAGCGGGTCAAGGTGGCTGCTGGGGTTCTGGAAAATCATGCCCAGTTGCCCGCCGCGCACCGCACGCATGCCGGCATCGTCCAATTGCAGAAGATCCTGGCCGGCCAGGCGCACCGCAGCGCCTTGCACCCGCAGGTTGGGCGACGGCAGCAGCCGCATCAGGCCACGACACGCCATGGTCTTGCCCGAACCGCTCTCGCCCACCAGGCCAAGGATTTCGCCTTCGGCCAGGTCAAACGACACGCGGTCGACCAGGGTCACCTCACGCCCGGCATTGTTGGCGATCACACTCAGGTCACGCACATGCAGCAGGCTCATGAACGATCCCCCAATACGTGCGCCACGCCGTCCGCCAACAGGCTGAAGCCCATGGCCAGGGTCACGATGGCCAAGCCGGGAAACGTGCAGAGCCACCAGGCTGTGGTAATGAACGCCTGGCCTTCAGCGACCATGGTGCCCCACTCGGCCGTCGGCGGTTGTACGCCCAGGCCCAGGTAGCTCACAGCCGCTCCGTTGAGCAGCACCAGCACGGCGTCGGACATGGAAAACACAATCGAGCCGAACATCGCGTTCGGCAGCAAATGCCGGAACAGGATGCGCCCATGTCCAAAGCCCAGGCTCTTGGCGGCCAGGGCGAAGTCGCTTTCCTTGAGCACCAGGATCTGCGAGCGGATCAACCGCGCATACGACACCCACCCCACCAGCGCCATGGCGATATAGAAGCTCTGCAACCCCGGACCGAGGATGGCCATGATCGCCAGCATCAGCACCAGGAATGGGAACGCTAGCACCACATCGATCACACGCATGCAGACGCTATCGAAACGCCCGCCGATGTAGCCTGACACCGCGCCCACGAACGTCCCGATCATGAACGGGAAGATCACCCCGAGCACCGCCAGTTGCAGATCGATGCGCGCGCCCCAGATCACCCGCGAAAGAATGTCGCGGCCGTAGTTATCGGTGCCGAACGGATGGGCCAGGCTGGGGCCCAGCAGACTGATATCGGTGTTTTGCGCAATCGGGTCATAGGGCGCGATCCACGGCGCAAACAGCGCCAGGCCCAACCACCCCAGCAGGATCAATAGCCCCCACGCCGCCGTGAGCCGGCCATTGCGAAAACCAAAACGCAGGCGCAAGCGCCACGGGGCAATCACTGGACGGCTGGTCATTGCATCTTCACCCGTGGGTCGAGGGCTACGGTCACCACGTCCGCGATGAAGTTGACCGCCACCGTCGCGCAGGCCAGCACCATGGCCACGCCCTGCACCACCATGTAATCGCGGGTGAAGATACCGCGCACCAGCAATTGGCCGATGCCGGGAATCGCGAACAGGCTCTCGATCACCACCGTGCCGCTGATCAGCCAGCCGATATTCACCGCCAGCAGGTTGACCGCCGGCACCAGGGAGTTAGGCAACACATGCCGACGAAACACCGCCGCCTCGGACAGGCCGCGCGCGCGGGCCGCGGTGACGTGATCGGCCTTCAATTCCATCAACATGCTCGCGCGCAGGTTGCGCACCAGCACCGCCGACAGTGCCAGGGCGATGGTCAGGCACGGCAAGACCATATGGTGCGCCTTGTCCAACCCGCTCCGCCCGTAGCCGGACACCGGGAAGAGGCCCCATTGCACGCTGAACAGCAAAATCAGCATCAATCCCAGCCAGAACGCCGGCATGCCCAGCCCAACGGTGGTGAACACGCGAATCAGGTTATCCGCCCAGCCGCCTTTATTGCGCGCCGCCAGCGTCGCCAGTGGCACCGCGATCAGCAGCGCCAGCACGACGCTGCCGAGCACCAGCACCAGGGTCGGTTCGATGCGAGTCACAATCAGCTTCAGCGCATCGACCTTGTACAGCAGGGAATTGCCGAGATCGCCCTGGAGCAGGTTCTTCAGGAAGTAGAAGTATTGCAGCCACAAAGGCTGATCAAGACCGTACTGGGCGCGGATTTTCAGCAAGGCGTCCGGCGTGCTGCGCGAGCCGAGCAACGCCCGTGCCGGGTCGCCCGGAATCGAACGCACCAGCACAAAGGTGATCAGGCTGATGCCGAACAGCACCGGCAGCAATTGCAGCGGCCGGGACAGCACAAAACGATAACGCGCCAGGTTCATCCGTCAGCCTCGATGACGAGCGAGAAAGTCCAGCAGCACCGGAAAATACGCCTGGGGCTCTTCATAGAACGGCATATGGCTGCTGTTGGGAAATACGTGCAGTTCGGCGTGGCGGGCGGCCATCTTCATGCGCATCGCGCAGGCCGGGGTGAGTTCGTCATGCTGGCCGGTGGTGATCAGGATCGGCATGCTGAAATCCGCCATTTCCTTGAGGCGGTTCCAGTCCTTGAGGTTGCCGACGTAAAGAAATTCGTTGGGCCCCTGCATAGTTTCATAGGGGCCCATGTTCCAGTCGCCGAGGGAACGCTTGACCGGCTCGGGCCACTCATCGAGGCGGCACACATGGCGATAGTTGAGCAAGGTGATCGCCGCCTGGTACTGCGGGTGGTCAAGGGTACCCATGGCCTCATGGCGTTGCATCATCGCCACGGTTTCGCTGCCCAATGCGCCACGCAGGCGTTCAAGCTCCCGGGACAGGTGCGGAATGTCACCGACGGTGTTTTCCAGGATCAGGCTTTTCAGGGCGTCGGGGTAATGGACGGCGTACTCGATACCCAGCCAGCCGCCCCAGGAATGCCCGAGCAGATGCACACGGCCCAGATCCAGTGCCTGGCGCACGGTTTCGACTTCTTCGACATAACGGCGGATTTCCCACAGCGAAACATCGGTCGGTCTGGCTGATGCCCCTGTACCAAGCTGGTCGAATGCAACCACTCGCAGGTTATGTTCTTTGAGCCAGCCATGGGCGTCGCGCAGGTAGTCACACGGCAGGCCCGGGCCGCCGTTGAGGCACAGCAACACCTCATCGCCTTCGCCAAAGCTGTAGACCACGAGGTTGTGGCCGTCGACCTGTACGTTGTACCGCTGGTCGGGGGCAATTTCACGCCACATGCATACATTCCTTGTGTTGTATCGGCCTGGCGGGGTAGCGGCCGTTTACAGGCCAACACTACCGAGGATGCCGCGCGTCCATAACCTAGCAGTTCTTATAGGTTTGGCCTGGCAGTCCTTCGCCGGGGCGTGGCATTCTACTTGCAGCACGTGGAGATTCAAATGACTTCGGGAGCAGAACGGATGCTGGCCAAGCTAACTGCCTTCAATACTCGTCTGATGCCGGGCAGGAGCCTGGACGAGCAGATGGACAACACCTTCCTGCTCGCCCAACAGCTGGGCTTCGATGCCTTGGTATACGACTACACCCCGGTGCCGACTGACCAGGACGGTACATTGATCACCCCATCGGTGCTGGAACTGCGCAATACCCCGCCCGACTGGCATGCATTATGGTGCGGCAAAGGGTTCTACCAGATCGATCCGGTGCAGCATCTGGCCCTGAGCACGGTGTCGCCATTCGTGTGGTCTTACGAGGCCAAGACGGATACGCCGCTGCAGAAAATCATCGATCCGTGCCACGCCCCCGTATCTTCCTACCTGCATGACCAGCAACTGACCTGCGGTGTCAGCGTGCCGATCCACCTGCCCCGTGGCGGTT
Organism: Pseudomonas lactucae; assembly: GCF_016937615.1. Classification (GTDB taxonomy): domain Bacteria; phylum Pseudomonadota; class Gammaproteobacteria; order Pseudomonadales; family Pseudomonadaceae; genus Aquipseudomonas; species Aquipseudomonas lactucae. The sequence continues at coordinate 57,817 of NZ_JAFHKI010000111.1, forward strand.
TTGCATCGCTGACCGGCCTGCGCACCGGCAAGGCCAGCAGCGTGTTGCAGGATGCGCAGCAGACGCTGTCGGAGTTCAGCGTGATTTCCCACGCCTTGCAGGAAGCGGCCTACCCGTTGTTCAGCAGAGAATTGCGCACCTATCCCTACATCCACCTGACCAAGCGCGAGCGCGAATGCCTCAAATGGGCCGCCGAGGGCCTCACCGCTGCGCAAATTGCCACGCAGTTGAGCCGCTCACTGGCGGTGGTCAGCCTGCACCTGGCCTCGGCGATGCACAAACTGGGGGCCAAGAACCGCGTACAGGCGGTGGTTCGCGCCACACACTACCGCTTGCTCGAAGACTGATTCGCCGGCAAAACCTAGCTGTTTTGCTAGTTACTTAAATGCCCCGTGCAGACTATCGTGGCTCTGATCCTTTTTTTAAGAGCAGGGTACGAAATGGACTTCATCGAAAAAATCCGCGAAGGGTATGCGGCATTTGGCGACTACCAGACCTGGTACCGCGTCACCGGCGACCTGGCCAGCGGCCGTACACCGCTGGTGATCATCCACGGCGGCCCCGGTTGCACCCACGATTATGTCGACGCCTTCAAGGATGTCGCGGCCAGTGGGCATGCGGTCATTCACTACGACCAACTGGGGAATGGGCGCTCGACGCACTTGCCTGATAAAGCCCCATCGTTCTGGACCGTCGAGCTGTTCCTGGCCGAGCTGAACAACCTGCTGGACCATCTGCGGATCAGCGATAACTACGCGATCCTCGGCCAGTCCTGGGGCGGCATGCTCGGCAGTGAACACGCCATTTTGCAACCCAAGGGGCTGCGCGCATTTATCCCGGCCAACTCACCGACCTGCATGCGCACCTGGGTCAGCGAAGCCAACCGCCTGCGCAAATTGTTGCCTGAAGGTGTGCATGAAACCCTGCTCAAGCATGAAGCCGCCGGCACCTACCAGGCCCCGGAATACCTCGCCGCCTCGCGGGTGTTCTATGACCAGCATGTATGCCGCGTCAACCCGTGGCCGGAGGAAGTGGCGCGCACCTTCGCTCAGGTCGATTCGGACCCCACGGTGTACCACGCCATGAGCGGTCCGACTGAGTTTCATGTCATCGGCAGTTTGAAGGATTGGACGTCCATCGGCCGCCTGTCGGCAATCAAGGTACCGACCCTGGTCATCTCGGGCCGGCATGACGAGGCCACGCCGCTGGTGGTCAAGCCGTTCCTGGATGAGATCGCCGATGTGCGCTGGGCGCTGTTTGAAGACTCCAGCCACATGCCCCACGTGGAAGAGCGCCAGGCATGCATGGGCACTGTGGTGAAGTTTCTGGATGAGGCGTGTTCGGTGATGCACCCGGAACTCAAGGCTGGTTGAGTGCATGTGGGGGGCTTGCCCCCCTCACACATTTAGACCTCGCTGGTTTCAGCCTTTGCCGTCCTCGTCGGCACATCTGCGACTAAAGGAATCTCCTTCCCCCCGGCATCGAATAACTTGCCGCCCCTGAAGTAATCCCCATCACGCAGCGCCGCCACTTCGTGGAAGCACAGGCTGCGTTCGGTCCCCGCGACAAATACCGACTGCTGGTCCGAGTTGCCCGCCGTGAAATGGTTGAACGCCAGGTTCAGCAGGATCGCCATGATCGCCGACGAGCTGATGCCCGAGTGGAAAATAGTCGCGAACCAATTGGGGAAGTGATCGTAGAAACTCGGCGCGGCGATGGGGATCATGCCAAAACCGATGGAAGTGGCGACGATGATCAGGTTCATGTTGTTGCGGTAATCGACCTTGGACAAGGTCCGAATACCACTGGCCGCCACCGTGCCGAACAGCACGATCCCGGCACCGCCCAGCACCGAGGTCGGCACCGCCGCAATCACTCGGCCCATGAACGGCAGCAGGCCGAGAATCACCAGGAACAGCCCACCGGTGGCGACCACGAAGCGACTCTTCACCCCGGTCACCGCCACCAGGCCGACGTTCTGGGCGAACGCGCTCTGGGTGAACGAGCCGAAGATCGGCGCGAACATGCTCGACAGCATGTCGGCGCGCAAGCCATTGCCCAGGCGTTTGGAGTCAACCTTGGTATCGATGATTTCGCCCACGGCCAGGATGTCGGCGGAGGTTTCCACCAGGGTCACCATCACCACAATGCACATGGAAATGATCGCAGCGATGTGAAAGGTCGCATGCCGAAATGAAAAGGCGTGGGGAAACCGAACATCGGCCCTTGGGCCACGCCCGAGAAGTCCGCCATGCCGAGGAACACCGCAATCAACGTGCCGATCACCATCGCCAGCAGGATCGACAAGCGCGAAATCGTCGCGCTGCCGATCTTGCTCAGCAGCAACACCAGCAACAGGGTCAATGCGGCCAGGCCAATATTGGCCATGCTGCCAAAATCCGCCGCGCGGCTGTTGCCGCCCATGGCCCAGCGCGCGCAACCGGCATCAGGGTCAGGCCAATGGTCGTGATCACGATACCGGTCACCAACGGTGGGAAAAACTGGGTGATCCTTGAGAACACCGGTGTGATCAGCAACCCGATAAACGACGCTGCCGTCACCGCCCCGAGAATCGCCGGCACCCCGCCTGCACCGTCGCTGCCAACAATCGCCACCATGGTTGCCACACCGGCAAACGACACACCCTGCACCAGCGGCAACTGGCAGCCAAAGAACGGCAGGCCAAGGGTTTGCAACAGAGTTGCCAGGCCACCGGCAAACAGCGACGCCGCGATCAACAGGCCGATATCCGCCGGAGACAGCCCGGCGGCCTGACCGACGATCAAGGGGACGGCGACGATGCCGCCGTACATGGTGAGCACATGCTGCAGGCCGTAAGCCAGGTTGGCGGCGACGCCGAGATTCTCATCTTCTGGCCGCTGTGACGCCTTCGGAATAGTCATGGTGAGGGGGTCCCTGTTTTTGTTGTGCGGCCACTGTATGCAATCTTTGGACTGGATGTCCATAGAGTTGTATACAATATGTCGAACAAGATACCCTCCATCGGCGTTACAAAAACAACCTGGCCGTGATGAGCCAAAACCGGGAGCAAGCCCCCTCCCACATTTTTGAGCGCATTGTCAGCTCAGGCGTTGGCCGGTTCACAAGGACGGTTTTTCGGCCGCGCCAACCAGTACCCCAACACAGCAAGTGGCGCAGTCGCCAGCATTACAATCACCGTAATCAACAGCGGTTGCTCGATCATCGATGACACCAGCAGGCTGCTGAGAAAGCACAGCCCCAACTGCAGGGTGTTTTGCAGTGCTGCGGCCTTGCCGGAATTTTCCGAAAAGGGCATCAGCGCATTCGCTACCACGATCGGGTAACTGGCGCCGTTGACCAGCGCCATCAGGCAGAACGGAATCAGTAAGGTGGTGAGGGTCGGCACGCTCAAGGTGGCGACCAGATACAGCAGCACCATGCTGATGCAGTAAGCCACCAGCAACCAAGGCAGCAATGTCTTGCCCTGGAAACGCTGCAAGGCGCTGCGACAGCTGTAGCCCCCCACCAGAAACGCCAGGGTCGGCGGTACATAGCTCAAGCCAATGTCATTCGGGCTGTAGCCCATGTCGCCAAGGATGAACGGCGAAGCAGTCAGCCAGGCGAAGAAACTGGCGGAGCAGGCAGCGAAGATCATCACGTTGCCGGTGAACACCCGAGACTTGAGCAACTGCGCATAACCGAGGCGCGACGGCGTTTGCGTCACGTTTTTCGGCACATGGCGCAGGAGTAAAGTCGGCAACAGCAACAGCAACGAGACCCCCAGCAACACCCCGAAAATCGCCTGCCAGCCCAAGTGATTCAACACCATCGCCCCCAACAGCGGTGCCAGGGCCGGTGACAGCGACATCAGTGGCATGATGCTGGCGAATACCCGGTGCGCCTTGTCGGCCGGGTAACGATCGATCACCAGTGCTTGCCAGCTCACGGCAGCGGAGCACACACCAATCGCCTGCATAAAGCGCAAGGCCAGCAACTGCGGCGCCGTCTCGACCCAGAACATTCCGGCGCAGCCCAGCACGAACAGACTCAGACCCGCGAGCAGAATCGGTTTGCGCCCCAGTCGGTCGGACAACGGCCCCCACAACAACTGCCCCAGCGCAAAGCCGGCGAGGAAGATGCTCAAGCTGGCGCCCACCGCGCCAGCGCCGATCTGCAACTGCTCGCCCATGGCGCCGAACGCCGGCAAGTACATGTCCATGGCCAGATAACCGAGCATGCTCAGCCCCGCCAGGTACCCAGTGAAACCAAAAGAATTTTTCATTGAAGCCTTTGTGGACTCTGCCATCAAACTATTTGCTGACTGGCGTTCATTATGAAGCTGACATATTTTGTGTGAAGTGATAATAATTGGACACTTTCATCAAAAATTTTGAAGGCATCCCCCCATGTGGTCTGAATATTCCTTGGATGTAGTCGATGCGGTGGCGCGCCATGGCAGTTTCAGCGCCGCCGCCCAGGAATTGCACCGCGTGCCGTCGGCCATCAGTTATACGGTACGCCAGATTGAAGAATGGCTGGCGGTGCCGTTGTTTGTGCGGCGCCATCGCGACGTCGAACTGACGCCCGCCGGTCGCCTGTTTATCGACGAAGCTCGTGGCGTGATGAAAAAAATGCTCGGCACGCGGCGCTTGTGCCAGCAGGTGGCCAACGGCTGGAGCGGCCAGTTGAAGGTGGCGGTGGACTCCATCGTCAAACCCCAGCGCTGCCGACAGTTGGTGCTGGACTTCTATCGACAGTTTCCCGAGGTGGAATTGCTGCTCGAATACGAGGTGTACAACGGCGTATGGGACGCCCTGGCCGACGAGCGCACCGATATTGTGATCGGCGCCACCAGCGCAGTGCCGGTCGCCAGCCGCTTCACCTTTCGGGATATGGGGCTGCTGAACTGGCTGTGTGTGGTCAGTGCGAAGCATCCATTGGCAACGGTCGAAGGTCTGCTCAATGACGACCAGTTGCGTCCGTTTGCTTCGCTGTGCATGACCGACACCTCGCGCAACCTGCCCAAGCGCGACACCTGGACCCTGGATAACCAGCGTCGCCTGGTGGTGCCGAACTGGGCGTCAGCCCTTGACTGCCTGCGCGATGGCCTGTGTGTCGGCATGGCGCCGGCGCATCAGGTACTGCCGTGGATCGAACGCGGCGAGCTGGTGGCGCTGCAATTGACCCGGCCCTTCCCCGCCAGCCCCTCGTGCGTGGCCTGGGCCCAGGACAAGCTGTCTCCGGCCATGGCGTGGTTGCTGGAGTATCTGGGGGACACCGAGACGATGAACCAGGAATGGTTGAATGGGCCCGTGGACTTTCCTGTCAGTTCAGCAGGCGAGTGATGGCCCGCACGATCATCTCCACCTCCTTGGCCTCCAGGGTCAAGGGCGGCAGCAGGCGAATGACCTTGCCGCGCGTCACGTTGATCAACAGCCCATGCTCCTGGGCCGCACGCTGGGCCAGATCGCGATAAGGGCTCGCCAGTTCGATACCGATCATCAAGCCCTGCCCCCGAATCGCCAGCACCTGTGGGTGCTCATCCAACTCCATCCGCAAGCGCGCCAGCAGGCGCTCGCCTTGTAGCGCGGCGTTGTGCAGCAGGCCTTGCTCTTCGATGATCTCCAGCACGGTGCAGCCCACCCGACAGGCCAGCGGATTGCCGCCGAAGGTACTGCCGTGACTGCCCGGGGTGAACAACTGGGCGACAGCGGCCCGGGCCAGACAGGCGCCGATGGGCACGCCGTTGCCGAGGCCTTTGGCCAGGGTCATCACGTCCGGCACGATGCCTTCGTGCTGGAAGGCGAACCAGGCGCCGGTGCGGCCGATGCCGGTCTGGATTTCATCGAGCATCATCAACCAGCCGTGGCACGTGCAGTGATCGCGCAGGGCTTGCAGGTAACCCGCTGGGGCAGGTAATACGCCGCTTTCGCCCTGGATCGGCTCCAGCAACACCGCAGCGATGCGCGCGCCATACGACTGGGTGATGGCTTCAAGCGCCGCCAGATCGCCAAACCTGACCTTGAGAAAATCCCCCGGCAACCGCTGAAACCCCAGGCGCACCGACGGCCCATCGCTGGCCGCCATGGTGCCGAGGGTGCGCCCATGAAAGGCGTTTTCCATCACCACCACCAACGGTTCTTCGATGCCTTTTTTCCAGCCGTGCAGCCGCGCCAGTTTCAGCGCTGTCTCGTTGGCTTCGGCGCCGGAGTTATTGAAAAAGGCGCGGTCCAGGCCAGACAGTTGCGCAAGACGCTGGGCCAGCCGTTGCTGCCAGTCGATGCTGTAGAGGTTGGACGTGTGCAGCAAAAGCCCAGCCTGTTCGCTGATGGCCGTCACCAGTTTCGGGTGGGAATGCCCGACATTAGTCACCGCCACCCCCGCCACCGCGTCCAGGTATTCGCGGCCCTGCTGATCCCACAGGCGCGTACCCAGGCCACGGGTGAAGCTCAAGGCCAAGGGTTGGTAGGTGGTCATCAGGCAGGCGGCGGTCATGACGGCGGGCTCCAGTGCATCGTTGAGGGATGATTGAAGTATCGTTAACCACCTCAGCTGGATAAACTGCGCTTTACTGCAATGACTTTAAACCAGGGCTTGATAATGGACTTATTCCAGGCGATGTCGGTGTACGTAAAAGTGGTAGAGACCGGCAGCATGACCGCGGCTGCCTATGCCTGCGGCATGTCGACCACGATGGTCGGCAACCACCTGCGCGCCCTGGAGCAGCGCCTGGGCGTCAGCCTGCTCAAGCGCACCACGCGCAAACAAAGCCTGACGGAGTTTGGCGGCCAGTATTATCAGCGCTGCCTGGAGGTGCTGGGCCTGGTGGCGGACTCCGAGCAATTGGCCGAACAGGCCCACAGCGACGTGCCCAAGGGCACCCTGCGTATCACCGCCCCACCGGCATTTGGCACCGAACGCCTGGCGCCGGCCTTGAGTGAGTTTTCCCGACGCTATCCGCTGATCAAGTTGTATGTGGTCCTCGGTAACGAACGCGTGGACCTGGTCGATAGCGGCTTTGACGCGGCGATCCGCCTGGGTGAGTTGGAGCCGTCAAGCTTGATTGCCCGACCGATGCAGGACTACACCATCACCCTGTGCGCCTCGCCGGAGTACCTGGCCCGGCACGGCACGCCGCAAACGCCCGAAGACCTGCAACAGCACGACTGCCTGGCATTCGCCTACCCTTCCACCGATGACTGGCGCGATGCCGACAAACTGTGGCGCATGACCGGCGCAACAGGCGAAGTGGAAATCCCGGTGTCCGGCTCACTGACCATCAACAGCTCCCAGGCCCTGCGCCAGGTGGCGGTGCAAGGCATGGGCATCGTCATGCTGCCCGATGCCTTGGTGCAGCCTGACCTGCAGAGCGGCAAGCTGGTCGCGTTGCTGAGCACCTATCAACTGCCCAGCCGTCCCATGCATCTCCTATACGGCCAGGACCGTTACCGCCTGCCCAAGCTGCGGGCCTTTGTCGATTTCGTCATGGAGAAGTGGGCGCGCTAAAAGCCCACACCCAGCTCACGCAATCGCGCAGCGGTCTGCTCGGCCGATACGTGGTGAATACCTTGCCAGCCCAGGGTGATGGCGGCGTCGATATTGCCCGCGACATCATCGATAAACACGACTTCACCGGGCTGGATATCCGGCAAATGAGCGCGCACCTGGTCGAGGCTGGCGTGATAGATCGCCGGATCGGGCTTGATCAGTTTCAATTCGCCGGATACGACGATGTCGCGAAAACACTGCAGGAATGGGTAGTTGGCCCGCGCATAGGGAAAGGTTTCGGCCGACCAGTTGGTGAGCCCGAACAGCGGCATGTTGGCGGCATGCAATGCTCGCAGGATTGCCACACCTTCCGGCAACGGGCCGCGCAGCATTTCGTGCCAACGCTCGTAATAAGCCTTGATCAAGGTTTCATGGTGCGGGTATTGGTCGGTCAGCACGCGTGTCGCTTCGGCGAGCGCGCGCCCGGCATCCTGCTCGGTGTTCCAGGCCTGGGTACAGATGGTGTCGAGAAACCACTGCCGTTCACGTTCGTCGGCGATCAGCTTGCGGTACAGATGGTGCGGGTTCCAGTCGAACAGGACACCGCCGAAATCAAAAACTACTGCACGAATCGTCATCAGATCCTCCGTTAAGCGTGGCTTGATAGCAGGAGGAGTCTGGCAGAACTGGAGGGGGGAGATGCGCGCTGAAGCGTAAGAAACCTCTGAAACGTACATAAACCCAATGAGGGAGGGGCTTGCCCCCTCCGACACTTTTTAACCGCGTTTCAGGCTTGAACTAAACCGTTGATCTTGACGGTCGGGTTCACATCCGCGTCGTAGTCCACGCCGTCGACTTCAAAGCCGAACAAACGCAGGAACTCTGCCTTGTAGCCGGCAAAATCGCTGATCTCGTTGACGTTCTCGTCGGTGACCTGGTTCCACAGGGCTGCCACGGCGTCCTGGACTTTCGGTTCCAGTTCGGCCAAGTCGGCACGCAGACGGCCATCGGCGTCGAGTTTCGGCTCGCTGCCATACAGGCTGTCCTTGAACAGCCCGTAGACTTGCTCGATGCAGCCTTCATGGGTGCCCTGCTCTTTCATCACCCGAAACAGCAGCGACAGGTACAACGGCATGATCGGGATCGCCGAACTGGCCTGGGTGACCACAGCCTTGAGCACCGACACGCGGGCGTCGCCCTTGAGCGCGGCGAGGTTGTCGCGCAGGGTCAGGACTTTCTTGTCCAGGTCTTTCTTGGCTTCGCCGATGGAGCCGTTCCAGTAGATGTCCTGGGTCAGCTTCTCACCGAGGTAGGTGAACGCGGTGGTCTTGGCGCCTTCGGCCAGGACGTCGGCGTCACGCAGGGCGTCGATCCACAGTTGCCAGTCTTCGCCGCCCATGACTTTCACGGTGCCGTCGATTTCTTCCTGGGTTGCGGGCTCAAGGGTGGTGTCGACCACAACGCCCTTGTCGGTGTTGATACCGCGCAGGGTTACGGCCTTGCCGATCGGCTTGAGGGTGGAAGTGTGCACCACGCCTTGCGGATCGGTACGGCGTGGCGCGGCCAGGCTGTAGACCACCAGGTCGATCTTGCCCAGGTCTTTCTTGATGGTCTCGATGGTCAGGCGCTTGATCTCATCAGAGAACGCGTCGCCGTTGATGCTCTTGGCGTACAGGCCTTTTTCAACAGCGAACTTCTCGAACGCGGCGCTGTTGTACCAGCCGGCGGAGCTGAGCTTGCCTTCTTCGCCTTCTTTCTCAAAAAACACGCCCAGGGTGTCGGCGCCGCAGCCAAACGCAGCACTGATGCGCGCGGCCAGGCCGTAGCCGGTGGAAGCGCCGAGGACCAGCACCTTTTTAGGGCCGCCTGCGATGATTCCGTGTTGAGTCACGTAGTCAATCTGTTCCTTGACGTTCGCTTCACAGCCAACAGGGTGAGCGGTCACACAGATAAAGCCACGAACCCGCGGTTTGATGATCATAAAATCTCTGCCTCTTCCAAGGTGCCGAAGGCCAGTGGTGGCCGTTCAACTTCAATCGTACCGGTCTATGACGTCCGAAAAACCGAAGCGTCACGATAGTCGCAAATCTTCTGTTTACAAAATCCAATCCACACACGGCTGGCAAGGCTTGAAAAGTGTGAAAAGCCTTCACAATTTCGCCCTATTTAAAAACGCCATTGCAACGCAGAACGGCTTATCATGACGCAATTATTTCAACATGTTTCAAAACCCCACCACTCGCGGCCACGGATACGGACCTGTCGAATGGCGTCCTGCTGGAGCGAAGTTGCATGAACACGCTGGCCTTGCGTAAAAAAGCGGTATCGATCGCCTGGGTACTCGGCGTCCTGCTGTTCATTGATGTATTCCCCGAAACCACGCTGGTATTCCTCTGCCTGGTGCTGATCTGCGGTATTTATGACTTCCTGCGTAACGGCCTGTATGACACACCCACGTTCAAGAAATACTTTATCGGCAGTGGCCGCAACACCTGGTTGCTGGCACCGTTCAACACGCTGTTCGACCTGCTGAGTTCGCGCAATCGCCATGTTTATACGATGAGCGACCTGCCGCCCGCCTGGCGTGAAGACCTGCAACAGGTGCTCGACGATGCGATGGCCCATAAAGATGAAATCATCGGTTACCTGGATACGCGCATGGCCGAGAAGAAGCGCGGCATGTTGTTTTTCCAGTGGTACGGCGCCCGATTGAAACCACGCTGGATATTCCTGAGCTGCGCAAAAAACTGCCGTTCGTGAAGACCATCGGCGTGTCGGTGTTCAACGAAAACCGCTCCACCTCGTTTCACTTCGGCCCCCTGCGCATGATGTTCCGTGTGCTCTACAACATGGCGCCGGCGCCCCATCACGAGGGCGTGTATATCCAGGTGGGCAAGCACAAACACTATTGGCACGACGACCCACTGTTTATCTTTGATGACACGCTGATGCATGCGTCCTTCAACAAGAACGACGCCAAACGCTACTGCCTGTTTATCGATATCGTGCGGCCTACCCGGCTACCGCGGGTGCTGAATGCCGTGATCGCGGGGTTTGCCGGAATGGTCTTTACCCTGCGTCGGGTTTTCTACAAAAACTGGAAGCTGATTCAGTAAGTTCTGCGGCATGATGGTGTTGGACGGTATTTGCGCTCGGCCTTGCACCTGAGGTAAATATTCGGCTCGTGCGCTTCAATCCGCGCCCACCATCTCAAGCCATCGCGCCTCACAGGGCGCGGTGGCTGCGCTTTCAAGGAATCAGAATGCCCCAACGTCAAGTCATCAACGCCTCCGTCAGCCCCAAGGGCAGCCTCGAAACCCTGTCCCAACGTGAAGTCCAGCAACTGAGCGAAGCCGGCACCGGCAGCATCTACACCCTGTTCCGTCAGTGCGCCCTGGCAATCCTCAACACCGGCGCGCACATCGATAACGCCAAGACCATCCTCGACGCCTACAAAGACTTTGAAGTACGCATCCACCAGCAGGACCGAGGCGTGCGCCTGGAACTGTTGAACGCTCCCGCCGACGCGTTCGTCGACGGTGAAATGATCGCCAGCACCCGTGAGATGTTGTTCAGCGCCCTGCGCGACATCGTCTACACCGAGAACGAGCTGGACAGCCAGCGCATCGACCTGAGCAATTCCCAGGGCATCACCGACTACGTGTTCCACCTGCTGCGCAACGCCCGCACGCTGCGCCCGGGCGTCGAACCGAAGATCGTGGTGTGCTGGGGCGGGCATTCGATCAATACCGAAGAATACAAATACACCAAGAAGGTCGGCCACGAACTGGGCCTGCGCAGCCTCGACGTGTGCACCGGTTGCGGTCCCGGTGTGATGAAAGGTCCGATGAAGGGCGCGACCATTTCCCACGCCAAGCAGCGCATCACGGCGGGCGCTACCTGGGCCTGACCGAGCCGGGCATCATCGCCGCCGAAGCACCCAACCCGATCGTCAATGAGCTGGTGATCCTGCCGGACATCGAGAAGCGCCTGGAAGCCTTCGTGCGGGTCGGCCATGGCATCATCATCTTCCCGGGCGGCGCCGGTACCGCCGAGGAGTTTCTGTACCTGCTGGGCATCCTGATGCACCCGGACAACCGCGACGTGCCGTTCCCGGTCATCCTCACCGGGCCGAAACAGGCCGCGCCGTACCTGCAGCAACTGCACGCGTTCGTCGGTGCCACCCTTGGCGAAGCGGCGCAGGCGCACTACCAGATCATCATCGACGACCCGGCCGAAGTGGCGCGCCAGATGACTGTCGGCCTCAAGGCGGTGAAACAGTTCCGCCGCGAGCGCAACGACGCGTTCCATTTCAACTGGCTGCTGAAGATCGATGAAGGCTTCCAGCGTCCGTTCGACCCGACGCACGAGAACATGGCCAGCCTGCAACTGAGCCATGCCCTGGCACCCCACGAGCTCGCAGCGAACCTGCGTCGCGCCTTCTCGGGCATCGTGGCGGGGAACGTCAAGGACAAGGGTATTCGCCTGATCGAACAGAACGGTCCGTACGAGATCCACGGCGACCCGACCATCATGAAACCGCTGGATGAGCTGCTACAGGCATTCGTCGCCCAGCACCGCATGAAGTTACCGGGCGGCGCAGCGTATGTGCCGTGCTACCGCGTAGTGCAGTGAGCTAGCGCTGCAGTCGCGCCGCCGCCAGCAGAGGCTGGCGGTCGGTCATAGTTTGTATCGCTTTGGCGCCTGGGCAAGGGTGCGGGTAAGCAGTGTTCGGTCTACGGTTTGAAGATGCCGACTCACCCACACCTGCGAGCACCCCATGGACCAACGGATCTTGTCCTCCATCATTCCTTACCCTAAGGTAAGGAGCCTCATGCTGGAGATACTTACTATGGCGACCGCCACACTCACCTCAAAAGGGCAAATCACCATCCCCGTCCAAGTCAGGAGCGCACTGGGCCTGGAAACAGGCGACCGCGTCGAATTCGTCGAAATGGAAGAGGGCAGATTTTCCATCATCGCAGCGAGCAAGACTGTTCAAGACCTCAAGGGTTTGATCCGCAAGCCTGCCGAGGCAGTGTCCATTGACGATATGAACCGCGCCATCGCTGCGCGGGGAGCGAAGGCTGGATGATCGGGCTGGATACCAACGTGCTGGTGCGCTATGTCACCCAGGATGATCCGGTTCAATCATCCAAGGCATCCGCCCTGATCGAATCCCTCACCACCCTTTCGCCAGGCTTTGTCAGCCTGGTGTCCGTGGTGGAACTGGTCTGGGTTTTACAAAGCTGTTACCAATCGACGAAGAGCGATGTAGTCACCGTGCTGGAAACGCTCTTGCGCACGCGAGAATTGACCGTCGAACATGCCGAAGTCATCTGGCAGGCGCTGCGGCGATTCGCGGCCAACGGCGCCGATTTCGCTGATTGCCTGATAGAACGCTGCGCCCACGCAGCCGGCTGCGAATACACCGCGACCTTCGACCTCAACGCCGCCAAGGCAGCAGGCATGAAGCGAATAACCTGAGCCGCGGCGTTGCGGCAACGGGCAGGTTTTCTTGATACGAGGCTCAGCGAATCCAACCCCCTACCTGCCAGTGATACCCGTCATTGCGCTGCACCCAGTGCGGATGCACATAGCGATAACCTTCGCGTACCGGCTCCCAATGGCCATGCACCGCAACATAGCGCCCGCCTTCCCAGCGCCAGTAACCACGTGACCATATGTAACCTTCGCGCACAGGTGGCTCGACTTCAATCACCTGCACCGGGGGCGGTTGCGGCGCAACCACCTCGACATATTCACGCTGTACCGGCCGACGCTCATGCACAACGCGTTCTTGCACACACCCGGATGCCGCGACGACGACCGCCGCCAATGCCGCATAACGTAGCAACATACAAAACCCTCGGGCGCTGACGCCCAACACTTGCACCAGTAAAAAATCCCCCTGTGTATCAGCCGCGCTCCTGCTTGGCCTGGGTACTTTTTTAACAGGCAGTGTCTGTCAGATTGCTGAACCCGAGGGCATCAAGAAGTGCAAGCGACGGTCGGTCGCTTGAACCGCACCAGCACCAGCCCCGCGACCACCACGGCGATACCGGCGTAGGTCGAAGCATGAATCACATCGCCAAACATCAGTGCCGCCCACACTAACGTCACGGGTGGCTCCAGGTAGACCAGCGCCGCCACATGCGTCGCGGTCATGACCCGCAGCAGCATCCATAGGCTCAGGTAAGCGACAAAGGTGGAAAACAACGTCAACCATACAATCGAGATCAGCACGTCAGGTTCATGCGGAACGCTCAGCGTATCGGTGTACAACACGGCAGCGGTGAAGCCGATCAAGGTCAGCAGCGACTGAATGAACAACGGCAAAACCAAGCCACCGCTCTGGGTGTGCACCGAGCGACGCTCATACAAGGTTGCCAACGTGAGACCCAATGCCGATACCAATGGCAGCAGGTACATGACCAGGCCAACACGTTGCCCACCGCTGTTGTACTGCCCGAAGATAACAATCGATACCCCGCCAAAACCGATCATCAACCCCAGCCACTGCCAGCCTCCGCTGCGCTCCCCCACGTTGCCCGTCGATAAGGCAGCGGTCATCAATGGCTGTAACGCCGCAATGATCGCTGCAATGCCAGGAGGCAAACCATTTTGGATGGCTACGTAGAGGCAACTCAGGTAGAGGAACTGGGATAGGAAACCGACAATCGCATGATGACGAATCTGCCCCCATGAAACGTTGAACAACCTGACATTCAAAAACATGCCCAGACACACCGATACCAGCAGAAAGCGCCAGAACAGCAGGTTGAACGCACCGCCTCTTTGGGTGCCGAGCTTGGCGCCGATGTAGCCGGAACTCCACGACAGAACAAACGCGCCTTGTAATACCCACAGCCTCAGGGTTGATCGCTTCATGCAACCTCCGACCTTTGTATGACGCAAAGGCTAAAGGCCACGCATGATTGTGTATATTTGAATAACCTGTAGTACTAATCCATAAAAGCAAAATCATGACCCGACAATTGAACATTGATCTATTGCGCACTTTCCATGCCGTGGCACGATTTGGACGCTTCAACGAAGCGGCCGAGCATGTGCACCGCAGCGCTTCCGCCGTGACTACGCAAATTCAGAAGCTGGAAAAACAGATCGGCCAATGTCTATTCATCCGCAACAATCAGGGCGTGGAGTTGACGCTGTACGGCAAGAAACTGCTGGGCGAAACCACCGAGTTTCTCAAGAGCCATGATCGCCTGCTGATTTCGCTGATGCCTCAGCGGATGCAGGGCAAGATCCGCCTGGGAATACCCGATACATACGCCCCTGCGTTCATCCAGGCATGCGTGCCTCAATTGATCGCTGACAACCCTTTACTGGAACTGGAAGTCGAAGCGCGCACCAGCGGTGAATTGCTGAATCTGTTCATGGCGAACCAGTTGGACCTGACGATCACCGTCAGTGCACAGCCGTTGGCACAGGGCGAACGACTGGGGGCCGTACAGCCGCTGTGGGTGGCGGCCGAGCACTTCATCTACGCGCCGAACGCAGCACTACCCGTGACGGTACCCATAGCCGGTTGTCCGTATCGTGCAGCGGCATTACAGGTATTAAAGGATCACGGGATTTACCATCGCGTGCTGCTGGAAAGCCCCAACTCTTCGGCTGTCGAAGCCTGTATACGCAGCGGCGTGGCAGTGGGCGTGATAGAGGAAAGCCGCATGGGCGAAGGACTGAGCCAAGTGATAGCCGACATCAAGTTGCCACCGTTGCCGGTGCATCATCTGTACTTGCTGTGCGACAGCAGTAACGCGCTGGCGCTGCATCTGTATGACCAGGTTAAACAGAGCTTCCACATTTGAGCGCTCACCCGGGACCGAAGCGCTGAACCACCGCCTCGACAAACCGTCGCAACTTCGCCGTACGCTGCCGGTTGGCGGTGTAGACCAAATGCATCGACCGGCTCGGCGCATCGAAGTCCGGCAGTACCCGCACCAACTCGCCCCTGGACAATGCCCCGCGCAGAAAATCCTCCGGGCCAAGGACAATACCGAAACCATCCAGCGCGGCCGACATCAGGGCCCGGCTTTCATTGATCTGCAAACGGCTGGCAACCTGCACCTTGTACGGCGTCGTACCCTGGAAAAACACCCACTCGCGATCGGCCGGACGCGACCAGAAGGCGTACCCCAGGCATTCATGGTGCTCGAGGTCCGCCGGCACCCGCGGTGTACCGCGTGCCGCCAGGTAGGCCGGCGCAGCACAGACCACCAGACGGTAAGGCGCCAGCGGCCTGGCCGTGAGACCGGTGGTTGCTAGCGGCCCGATACGGAACGCCGCTTCGTACCCCTCCTCCACCAGGTCGACAAACCGATCCGTCAGGTGCAGGTCGATTTCCACATCCGGATGGTCACGCAGGAACCCGGTAATCAGCGGCATCAGGCTGTGGGAGCCGAAGGTCACCGGCGCGGTGATTTTCAACTTGCCGCGTGGCATGTCATTCATGATCTGCGCCAGCGAGTCGGCAGCCTCGGCTTCTGTGAGGATATGTTTGCAGCGTTCGTAGTACGCGCTCCCCAGCTCCGTCAGGCTTTGCCTGCGTGTGGTGCGGTTGAGCAAGCGTGCGCCCAGGCGCGACTCCAGCGCGGCGACATGTTTGGCCACCATCTGCGGCGACATGCCCAGGCGCTCAGCGGCACGCGCGTAGGAGCCCAGCTCAGCCGCCGTCACGAAGGCATTCATGCTTGATAAACGATCCATCATTCACTACTCCCAGTAACAACAGCCACACCCAAACGACAATTTATCACCCATTGGTTGCCAATCATCATAACGGCTCCCCCATCAGCAGGAGCACAGTCATGAAGATTGGCGTTATTGGAGCAGGCTTTATCGGGCGCGCCGTGGCTCAACTGGCACTGGCGGCCGGGCATGAGGTGATGTTGAGCAACTCCCGCGGCCCACACACCATGAGCAGCGTAGTGAGCGGCATACTCGGCGTGCAAGTGGGCAGCGCCGAAGACGCCGCCCAGTTCGGCGACGTAGTACTCGTAGCGATTCCCCTGGAGCATTACCGCAGCGTCCCGGCCCAATGGCTGGAAGGCAAGACGGTGATGGACGCCAATAATTACTACCCCAACCGCGATGGGCATATCCCGGCGCTGGATCGCTTTGAAACCACCACCAGCCGACTGCTGGCTGACCACCTCCCCCACTCGCACGTCGTGAAGGTGTTCAACGCGATTTTCGCGCCCGAGCTGACACAGGATGCCCACCCCCACGGCGCTCCCGACCGCCGTGCCCTGCCGGTGGCCGCGGACGACGCCGCCGCCAAGGCACAAGTGATCCGGTTGCTCGACGAACTCGGTTTTGATGCCGTGGATGCAGGTGGCCTGGACGACAGCTGGCGGTTTGAGCGGGCCAAGCCTGCGTATTGCGTGCCGCTGGACCAGGCCGGCTTGAAGGCCGCGCTGGCCGCCGCCGAGCGCACGGTTGAACTGCCGGCCGTGGAACGCTCGCGCCCTCGTGCATAAATACGAGGCGCGCAAAAAAGCCCACTGACCGTCACCGGTTCAGCGGGCTTTTGCTCAGCTTTTTTACAGCGCCAGATCAGACGCCGGCTTGCTCGGCTGCGCCGCGGGCTTGGCAGCCTCGGTCGCTTTTGGAGCCGCCATTTGCGGGATTACAGGCGGTGGCATCAGTTGCAGTACGCCAGCGGTGTAGGCCCATTCCTTGGCAACCGCTTCAGGGCTGTCGTTCAGCTTGGTGCCGTAGCTCGGTACGATCTGGTGCAGTTTTGCCTGCCACTCAGGGGTCGCGACCTTGTCCTTGAACACTTTCTGCAGCACGGTCAGCATGATCGGAGCCGCGGTCGACGCGCCTGGCGATGCACCCAACAGGCCGGCGATGGTGTTGTCGGCGGAGCTGACCACTTCGGTACCGAGTTTCAGGACGCCGCCCTGCTCTTCGTCACGCTTGATGATCTGCACGCGCTGACCGGCCTGCCACAGACGCCAGTCTTCTTTCTTGGCGTTCGGGAAGTACTCTTGCAACGCCTTGAAACGGTCGTCATCCGACAGCATCAACTGGCCAGCAAGGTACTCGACCAGTGGGTACTCACGAATACCGACTTTGGTCATTGGCCAGATGTTGTGGGTGGTCGTGCTGGTCAGCAGGTCCAGGTACGAGCCTTCTTTGAGGAACTTGGTGGAGAAGGTTGCGAATGGGCCAAACAGGATCACGCGTTTGCCATCCAGCACACGGGTGTCCAGGTGCGGAACCGACATCGGCGGCGAACCGACCGACGCTTTACCGTAGGCCTTGGCCAGGTGCTGCTCGGCCACGGTTGGGTTATCGGTCACCAGGAACGAACCGCCCACTGGGAAGCCCGCGTATTCCTTGGCTTCAGGAATGCCCGACTTTTGCAGCAGGTGCAAGGCACCGCCGCCGGCGCCGATGAACACGAACTTGGCGTCGGTTTCAGTCTTGGTGCCGTCTTTCAGGTTTTTGTAGCTGACACGCCACGAACCGTCGTCGTTCTTGGTGATGTCCTGCACTTCGCTCGACAGTTTCAGGTCGAACTTGGGTGTGGTTTGCAGGTGGGCAACGAACTGGCGGGTGATCTCGCCGAAGTTCATGTCGGTACCCAGCGGGCTCCAGGTGGCCGCGATTTTCTGGTTCGGGTCACGCCCTTCCATCATCAGCGGAACCCACTTGGCGATCTGCGCCGGGTCTTCGGAGTACTGCATGCCGGCGAACAGCGGGCTGGCCTGCAGGGCTTCGTAGCGCTTCTTGAGGAACTTGATGTTGTCATCGCCCCACACAAAGCTCATGTGCGGTGTGGAGTTGATGAACGAACGCGGGTTCTTCAGCACGCCCTGCTGGACCTGCCAGGACCAGAACTGACGGGAGATCTGGAACGCTTCGTTGATCTCGACCGCTTTGGGGATCTCAACGTTGCCGTTCTTGTCTTCCGGTGTGTAGTTCAGCTCAGCCAGGGCCGAGTGACCGGTACCGGCGTTGTTCCAGCCGTTGGAGCTTTCTTCGGCCACGCCGTCGAGGCGCTCGACCATTTCCATCGACCAGTCCGGTTCCAGCTCGTTGAGCCAGACACCCAGGGTGGCACTCATGATGCCGCCGCCGATCAGCAGCACATCGACTTTCTTTGCCTCTTCCGCGTGAACGGACGTGATCCCCATCGACAAAGCCAGCCCCAGCAGGGCAGTGTTTACTTTTTTAAACATCAGTAGCACCTATGATAAAACGCCATCCGCCCTACCGCCCTGACTCTTCAGGGTCGCAGGGTGGGCACACAAGGCCGACGTATCGACCTCACTGTTATGTCCCTTCTGCGCTGACTTCTTATCATTATTGGCTTCAGCTACCTGGACGACAGCCAATCGCCGGGACGTATACGGGTGTACGCACCGGGGAAAGACTAGACCAGGACGGCGCGCAGAATATCACGGCAAAAGGCCGTTATGCGCTGTTTGGCCAATTGACAGCTCTAAATCGCGGCTTTTAACCCGCAGGTGTCAATAGCACCGGGCGCGACGTGGCGTCACACGCCCGGAACTCTCATGCCTGAGGCGGTTCTAGACACCTTTACCGTCGCGTGCGTAGCATCGACGACTGTCTTTCGTGCACTCATCCAACAGAGCTCTCCATGTCTATCCACCAAACACCCGGGCACGTGCTGCCCGCGCGCAGTGCCGCCAAAATGGAAGCGGCCATGGCCGTGGGCGCTTTCGCAATCGGTACTGGCGAATTCGCCATCATGGGCCTGATGCCAGACATCGCCCAGAACCTGGGTTTAAGCGAACCCCAGGTCGGCCATGCCATCAGCGCCTACGCCCTCGGCGTGATGGTCGGCGCCCCGCTGCTGGCCATCCTCGGTGCCAAGCTGCTGCGTAAACACATGCTGCTGCTGTTGATGGGGCTGTATGCCTTGGGCAACCTGGCGACGGCGTTTACACCCACCTTTGGCTCGTTGGTGGCGTTCCGCTTTATCAGCGGCCTGCCCCACGGCGCCTACTTCGGCATCGCCGCCGTGGTTGCCTCCAGCATGGTGCCCACCGACAAACGCGCCGGCGCCGTGGCCCGGGTGATGATGGGCCTGACCTTGGCCATGCTGCTCGGCAACCCCATCGCCACCTTCCTCGGCCAACACCTGGGCTGGCGCTCGGCATTCGGGCTGGTCAGCGTGATTGCCCTGTGCACCATCGCCCTGGTCTGGCAATTCGTGCCCCACCGCCACGACGAAGAACGCAGCGACCCGCGCAAGGAAATGCGCGCCTTCACCAAACCCCAAGTGTGGATGGCCCTGTCCATCGGCGCGATCGGCTTTGCCGGGATGTTTTGCGTGTTCAGCTACCTGGCACCGACCATGCTCGAAGTGACCAAAGTGTCACCGCAATGGATCCCTTTCGGCCTCGCCGCGTTTGGCGTGGGCGGAATCATCGGCAACATCGCTGGCGGCAAACTGTTTGATCGCATGCAGTTTCGTGCCGTGGGTTTGATATTGGTGTGGTCGATTGCGGTGTTGTTGTTCTTCCCCTTCGCCGCGGCTTCATTGTGGGGCGTGCTGCTGAGCATGGGCCTGGTCGGCACCATGGTGTCGTTGGCCGCACCGCTGCAAATCCGCCTGATGGACATTGCCCACGAAGCCCCGAGTTTGGCGGCGGCATCCAACCATGCGGCGTTCAACCTGGCGAATGCGCTGGGGCCGTGGTTTGGCGGGATGGCGATTACGGCAGGGCTGGGGTGGACCAGCACCGGGTACATTGGCGCAGCTACGGCGCTGATCGGCCTGGGCCTATACCTATGCGCGCGGCGGATGCAGGGTGGGCATTAATCCTGGCGCAAAGCACAAACGAACGGCCTGTACCACTGAAATGAAGACTGTTTTATCTTCAGACAGGTTAGGTTCAGGTTGGATCCAATAAACGCAGCATGTAACATATCCGTCATAATTTCCGAAATGACAAGGACGTGTTTTGAGTTTTCCTGACAGAAGTGTGCTTCAGGAGTTTGCGGCCACACTTAACCATCGCAACGCCACGATTTTTACCACTGACAATACTGATGAAAATGCTCAGCAGGCGATTCAGGAGCTCATCGACACGCGGCATCAGCTGACAGACCGCATCAGCGCACCACTCAAAGGCATGGAAAACGGCCTGTTCGCCAAGTCCCAACCGCTGGATAGCCTGAGACCAAAATGGCGAGTCACCTTCGGACGCGCCAAACGTGACGGTGCGTTCGACTGGCCCGTCGAAGAAGTCCTCAACACCCTCGGCGCCCAGAAACGCGGCGCCCCGGTCGCCAGCTTGTATGGGTTCGGCTATAGAAAGTCGGCGCTTGGCCTGGTCCAGGAATTCTTCATCTTTACCGAGATGCTGGAGGGCTACCTCAATGGCCTGGCATGGCTCAAACAGGAACGCGACATCCAGCGCCTGATCGCCGCGTCCTTCAAACTGCTGCACTGCTTGCACAGCAAAGGCGTCGTGCACATGGACTTCTGGGCCAACAACGTGATGATCAATCTGAAGCAGCCAATGCTTGCGAAGGCCATCGACCTGGAAAACTGCTTCCTCACGTCAACCGACTACCTGCCCGAGGTGCTGGCGTTTCAATTTGGGTTCTATTACCGCCGAGAGATTTTCCGCTTCGTGATCGAGCAGGATTACGACCGGATGGTGCTGGAACAACTGGCCCACTACGGCAACATTGATCGCCAGCGCTTCGACGCCATGTACGCAACCAGCAAGCACGAAAATATCAGCCGCCGGGCCCGCCGCCAGATTTTTCATAAGGGCACCGTCGTAACAGGCTGACTGACCTCAATCGTCGTGCAACAACCCCGAGCCATACTCCCCATAACTACTTCCCAACCCACTGCCGCCAAAATTCATCTTGGCGGCTTTGCTCGGGCTGTGGTCACCGAATGCCTGGCATCCGCCTGAAAAGCATGGGTCGCTGTTTACAGCGGGTGAGGATGAACAGGCGCTCAACAGTAATGTGCCGGTGATCATCACGACTTTGACGAGGTTGGAGATCATTTTTCAATTCCCTGTGGCTGGTGGTGCGGACGGCCTCTCTTGAAGAGGATCGTAGACCTCAAAGGCACGAGGGATGATGAAACTTTGTTGGGTGACAGGATGGGTTCAGGTTGCCGCCTTGGGGTGAGGCGGCGGGGTGGGTGTCATGCGTTGCCGGATGCGGGCGCGACTTGCTCCTGGGCTCGGTCGATGAGTAATGAGCTCAACTCGATTAACTGCTGAATGCCCAATGCGATGGAGCGTTGGGAGTCGTCGAGGTTAAAAGCCAGGGTGGCGGCCATTTCATTGGCGGATACGAGGTTTTCGGCGGCGTTGGCCAGGAGGGTTTCGGGGTCTATGTTGGGGTTGACGAGGAATAGATTGCTGCTGGGTTGCTCCGCGAGTGCGTCGTTGTCAGATGGCGGCAGGTAATGATGAATCGCGTTCTGGGCGGCGGCATTAAGCTTGGCGTCAACGGGCGCGGTGTTGTGATCAACATTAGGATTACGTGTTTTGTTAGGCATGGGCGAAGCTCCAAATATTTTCGGGAGTTAAAACGCCTTAGCAATACGGACTTCCACCTCCGGCCGCTGGGTTTGCAGCTGCTTGAGGAGGTTAGTGGCGTGAGGTCTGGCGGGCAAGCCGAGAAAACCGTGGGAAATTTCTTAAAGGGTTAAAAAGAGGACAAACGAACTAATCATTTCACGACGCAACTTGCGACGGCCTGCTGATTCAAGCCAGCGCTCCACGGTGCAAGATGCCCAACGGACGCTCACCATTGAGATTGCCATGACGGGTATATCCCTAAATCTGCCGGAAGACCTTTCCAACTCTCTCGCTGACCTGGCTAAAATCAATGGTCAAACCGTAAGTTACTTGGCGATGGACGTTCTTCGTGGCTACATCGAACACGAAAAAACACTGAACGCTCAGATCGAGTTGGCAGTAGAAGAAGCCGACCAAGGCAAATTCGCGACTGATGACCAAATAGCAGCCATGCGCGCCCGGCGCTGGAGCCGGAATGCACCCCCGCTCGAAGTGGTTGAATGACGCAGAGCACACCTCCGGCACCCAAGACCCATCCCTGATAAACTACGCCCCATTCGCCTCGCTGACTCAGATCCCCCAATGCCCCTACAAACCGCCCCACTCTCCCGCCGCTTCTCCGTCGCGCC
>NZ_JAFHKI010000112.1 GCF_016937615.1 Pseudomonas lactucae
GTTGGGGCGAAGACCTTTTGCTTACTTTTGGGTCTTTCCAAAAGTGAGCCGCTGTAAGAGCGGAACCATAAGAAGCCGTTACCGCAGAAATGGATATGTACTCGGTTTTTAAATTTCCAGTGTTTTGGGGAAGTCCATCAGGTCAGTTCAGTGGCGGTGTTCTTGACCACCGCAAGTTCTGGATGCGCCACCAGCTTGTCGATATGCAGCTCATCGTTGTTCAACCAGGTCTCGGTCAGCACCCGGTAATGTTCCATGTCCCGGCAGCGCATCCTCAGGCTGTAGTCAAACGGCCCGCTGATCAGCTGGCATTCAAACACCTGGGGGCAGGCTTTCACGCAGGCTTCGAACGCCCTCTGCGCCGAGCGCCCGCTTTGGTTGGACAAGGCCACCAGTACCAGCAGCGACAGCCCCGGTGAAACCATCTGCACATCAATGATGGCCCCGTACCCACGGATCACCCCACGTCGCTCCAGCTTGCGCACCCGCTCCAGGCAGGGGCGTGGCGTGAGGTGCACCAGCGACGAGAGTTTTTCGTAGGTGATTCGCCCCTGATGCCGCAGCACTTCGATGATCGCCTCATCGATGCGGTCCAGCGCGGGGGAGGTATGGGGTCCGTTGGCCTTGGTATCCATGGGTTCACTTCAAACGGTTGGAAAGAAATTGCTGCAAGCGCTCGCTGTTGGGGTGGTCGAGGATCTCGGCGCCGCCTTGTTCTTCGACACGGCCCTGATGCAGGAACAGCACTTGGCTGGACACCTGGCGGGCAAAGCCCATCTCGTGGGTGACCATCAGCATGGTACGACCTTCCTCGGCCAACGTCTGTATGACTTTGAGGACTTCTCCTACAAGTTCCGGGTCCAGCGCTGAGGTCGGCTCATCGAACAGAATGATTTCCGGCTCCATCGCCAGGGCGCGGGCGATGGCTACGCGCTGTTGCTGGCCGCCGGACAGGAATGCCGGGTATTGGTCCGCCACGCGGCTCGGCAGGCCGACCTTGTCCAGATACACGCGCGCGCGTTTCTCTGCTTCGGCGGCGCTCACGTTCAGCACCCGGCGCGGGGCCATGGTGATGTTTTCCAGCACGGTCATGTGGCTCCACAGGTTGAAGTGCTGGAACACCATCGCCAGGCGCGTGCGCAGGTTCTGCAATTGCGCCTGGTCCGGCGCGCGGGTGCCGGCGCGGCCTTGCTGCATTTCGATGCTGATGCCGTCCAGGGTGATCACGCCGGCGTCCGGCTGTTCGAGGAAGTTGATGCAACGCAGCATCGTGCTTTTGCCCGAGCCGCTCGCGCCGATCAGGCTGATCACATCGCCGTGGCGGGCGTTGAGGGACACGCCCTTGAGCACTTCATGTTCGCCGTAGCGTTTATGGATGCCTTCGACTTGAAGCTTGACGGCAGCGGTTGCGCTGTTGGCAACGGAAGTATCGACAGGATAAGCGGCCAGGGCCTGCGCGGACTGATTCATGGGTTAGCCTCGGGAAGGAACAAGAAAGCGCATCCAGCGACGTTCGGCCAGTCGAAACAGGCCCACCAGTGCAAAGGACAGCAGCATGTACAGCAGGGCCGCGATACCGAAAGCCTGGAAAGTCAGGAAGGTTTCGGCGTTGGCGTCGCGGGCCACTTTGAGGATGTCGGCGACCGTGGCGGTGAACGCCAGGGAGGTGGCGTGCAGCATCAGGATCATTTCGTTGCTGTAGGCCGGCAGTGCGCGGCGCAAGGCCGCCGGCACTACCACAAACAGGTTCAACCGCCAGCCGTGCAGGCCATAGGCGCGCGCGGCTTCGATCTCGCCATGGGGAATATTGCGGATCGCCCCGGCGAAGATTTCCACGGTATAGGCACAGGTGTTGAGCACAAAGGCCAGCAGGGTGCAGTTCAATGCATTGCGGAAAAACTGGTTGAGCAGGGCGTTGTCCTGCACCACTTCCAGGCTGTACAGCCCGGTGTAGCAAATCAGCAACTGGATATACAACGGCGTGCCACGGAACAGGTAGGTATACATCTCGACCGGCCAGCGCAGCCAAAAATGCGCCGAGACCCGGGCCAGCGCCAAAGGGACCGACAGAAGGAAGCCGAGCACCACCGAAATAATGAACAGCCATAGGGTCATGGCCACGCCGGACAACCCTGCGCCGTCGCTGAACAGGTAGGCCAGGCCGTATTGCTGGAACAGTTCGATCATCGCGCCATCCCCTTGATGCCGAGGTTGTAACGCCGTTCGAGGCGCTTGAAGATGCGGTTGGAAAGGGTGGTGATCACCAGGTACACGAGGCCGGCGAGGATCAGGAAGTACAGCGGCTCGCTGGTGGTCTTGCCAGCGTTCTGCGCGGCCTTGACCAGGTCCGACAGGCCGATGATCGACACCAGCGCCGTGGACTTGAGCAGCACCAGCCAGTTATTGCCCAGGCCCGGCAGCGCAAAGCGCATCAACTGCGGGAACAACACCAGGCGAAAACGCTGCCAGCGACTCAGGCCATAGGCGGTGGCGGCCTCCAGCTGGCCGACCGGCACGCTGAGAATCGCGCCACGGAAGTTCTCGGTGAAATACGCGCCGTAGATAAAGCCCAGGGTGATCACCCCGGCGGTGAAGGGGTCGATTTCGAAGTAGTCCCAGCCGAAGGTTTCGGTCAGGTCGTTCAGCCACAGTTGCAGGCTGTAGAAAATCAGCAGGATCAGCACCAGGTCCGGAACGCTGCGGATCAGCGTGGTGTACAGCGTGGCCGGTACCCGTAGCCATTTGGCGGCGGACAGCTTGGCGCCGGCGGCGATCAGGCCCAGGGTGAGGCTCAGGGCCAGTGCGAGGAACGCCAGCTTGAGCGTCATCCAGGCACCCTGGGCCAGCATCGGGCCGTAGCCGTGCAGGTTGAGGAGGTCGTTCATCGGGGATATCTCTAAAAGGAAGGCGCGGACAGTCCGTGTCGGAGCAGGCTTGTGTGGGAGGGCGGTGCGACGATTCGACTTGTCTCCCTCCCACACTTGACTGTGCCCACTCCAGAAGGAGTGAGGCGATCAGATCCGTACGTTACCGCGCGGCCCGGC
>NZ_JAFHKI010000113.1 GCF_016937615.1 Pseudomonas lactucae
TCACCGTTGAAGCCAACACCATCGTCGAGAACACTGCGAAAGTCGGCACTGTCGCCGGTACCTTCACCGCGTCTGACGAAGAAACTCCGGTTGCGAACCTGAAAGTTGCGTTCACCGCAGGCGCTAACGCCGACGGTTACTACGCGATCTCCGGTACCAACGTGGTCCTGACACAGAAAGGCGCCGATTGGGTCAACGCCGGTAATCAACTGCCGAAGATCGATCTGACCGTTACCGATGCTGACAACGCCACTTCGCACGCTGATGCTCAGCCTGCCGTGACGCTGGTGAACGACATCCCAGTCATCACCGTGGCTGCCACTACCATCGTCGAAAACACCGCGAAAGTCGGCACCGTCGCCGGTACCTTCACCGCGACCGACGAAGAAACCCCAGTTGCGAACCTGAAAGTTGCGTTCACCGCAGGCACCAACGTCGACGCTTACTACACCCTCTCGGGCACCAACGTGGTCCTGACACAGAAAGGCGCCGATTGGGTCAACGCTGGCAATCAGCTGCCGAAGATCGACCTGACTGTCACCGATGCGGATAACGCCACGTCGCACAACGATGCGCAGCCAACCGTCACTCTGGTCAACGACATCCCGGTCATCACCGTGGCTGCCAACACCATCGTCGAGAACAGCGCCAAGGTCGGCACCGTCGCCGGTACCTTCACCGCGTCTGACGAAGAAACCCCAGTTGCGAACCTGAAAGTTGCGTTCACCGCAGGCACCAACGTCGACGCTTACTACACCCTCTCGGGCACCAACGTGGTCCTGACACAGAAAGGCGCCGATTGGGTCAACGCCGGTAACCAGTTGCCGAAGATCGACCTGACTGTCACCGATGCGGATAACGCCACGTCGCACAACGATGCGCAGCCAACCGTCACTCTGGTCAACGACATCCCGGTCATCACCGTGGCTGCCAACACCATCGTCGAGAACAGCGCCAAGGTCGGCACCGTCGCCGGTACCTTCACCGCGACCGACGAAGAAACCCCAGTTGCGAACCTGAAAGTTGCGTTCACCGCAGGCACCAACGTCGACGCTTACTACACCCTCTCGGGCACCAACGTGGTCCTGACACAGAAAGGCGCCGATTGGGTCAACGCCGGTAACCAGTTGCCGAAGATCGACCTGACTGTCACCGATGCGGATAACGCCACGTCGCACAACAGTGCTACGCCAACCGTAACGCTGGTCGACGACACCCCAACCGCCACCGGCAGCAGCATCCAGAGCAACGAAGACACCTCGGTCGAACTGACGTGGGCGAACTTCGGGGTCAAGGATGAAGACTCCGCGAATCCGAAAGTGGTGTTCACCAGCCTGCCTGCCGGTTCCATCGAATACAAAGTCAACGGCCAGTGGTTCGCGCTGACCTCGTCGGATCTGAAAACCGATACCTCGGCCGGCAAGGCATTCAGCCAATCTGACTTCGATAACCACAACGTGCGTTACACCCCGGCGGCCAACGAATCGGGCGATAACAGCTTCAGCGGCATTGGCGTGGGTAACAAGCTGAGCGATTGCACCCAGCTGAAGTTCCAGGCTACCGACGGCAACTCTTACAGCGACACCAAAACCATCACGGTGGATATCCATCCGGTGACGGATGTGCCGGTTGTGACCGTGGGCCAATTCAGCGCAGTGCCGACAGGGCTGGTCATTCAGACCTGGACCGGTGGCACGCTCGCCAAAGACCTGGGCACCAACGGTAACGGTGTTGCGCAGTCCAGCGACCTGATCAAGGTGATCGACGCCAAGACCGCCGCCAGCGCGCTCTCTACAGGTGTGGTCAGCAGTGTCAGCAACGGTGGTGTGGCGGAGGGCACGGCGACCAAGGTCTCTGGCCTGATCTACCTGGAAGCCGGCAAGAGCTATACCTTCACCGGTACGGCTGACGACAGCCTGGCGATCACCGTGGGCGGCAAGTTGGTCGCTTCCGAAACCTGGAGCAAAGGCAGCGCGATTACCGGCTCGGCCTATACGCCGACCGAATCGGGTTACTACACCCTCGATATTTACCACTACAACCAGGCAGGCGGCGGTAGCTACGACGTCAATCTGTCGGTCAACAATGGTCCGTCGATGTCGCTGGGCAACAGCGGCGTGCAGACCTACACCAGCGTGGACGCGTTGAAAGCCGCCGGCGCGGTGCTGGGCGATAGCCACGTGGTCAATGGCGAAGGCTATTACACCGGCTACGTCTACAACCGTGGGCTGGAAGATACCGCCATCAAGGTCGCTCCGATCACCACCACGTTTGTCGACAATGACGGCTCCGAATCCCATAAGGTCGAAATCAGCGGCTTGCCAAAAGGCACCGTGATTACCGATGGCGCCACTGGCCACAGCTACACCTCCACCGGCACCACCGCGCTCTACGATGTCAGCGACTGGAACTTGAAAACCCTGACGGTCACGCCGTTCAAGGATTCGACCGCCAGCTTCGATATCACCGTCAAAGCGACGGCCAAAGAGTTGAGCACCGGGGTTGAAGAGGTTACGACCGGCAAAATCACCATCGTGGTCACCGCGGTCAACGACGCGCCGACCCTGGACCTCAGCACCGTCGACGGTACCATTGCCACCGGCTACAACACCTCGTACACCGAGCGCAGCAACACCGGTGTGGCGATTACCGGCAGCGTGGCCATCGCTGATGTCGACAGCACCCAGATGCAAAGCGCGACCATCACCCTGAAAAACGCCAGTGCGGGTGATCAGCTCAGCTCCAGCCTGGTGACCGTAGGCGGCACCTACAAAGGCATTACCCTGACCAGCGTCGGTACTGACGTCAGCGGCAAGATCGTGCTGACCCTGTCGGGTGCGGCGGATGCGGCTACGTATAAGGCGCTGCTTGAGTCGTTCCAGTACTCCAGCACCAGCAAGTACCCAGCCATCGGTGATCGCTCCATTGATGTCTCCGTGACTGACAACGAGGGTGGCAACAGCCTGAGCTCGTCTGTGGCTACGACCACCATCACGGTCAAGTCCCAGGTCTACAACACTGTCGCCGAAGGCGGCGCGGCGGCGGACACCATCGATCTGGGCACAAGCTCAGCCAATAACATCGTGGTGGGCGACAAGGGTGGTATCACCACGCCAGGCTCCAACTACAACATCGCCTTTGTCGTCGATACCTCGGGCAGTATCGGGTCGTCGGCGATGAACTCGATCAAAGGCCAGCTCTCCAGCATTTTCGACACGCTGATCGCTAACGCGAAGCTGACGGGGTCGGGTGTAGTGAAGGTGTTGCTGGTCGATTTCGATACCAAGGTCGAGTCGCTGGTGTCGGTCAACCTGGCGGACCAGGCCGCCGCCAAGGCCGCCCTGCAGGTTGTGTTGAATAACATGGCTTCCAACCCGAACGACATGACCAACTACCAGGACGCCTTCAATGCGGCAACGGCCTGGTTCAAGAGCACTGACGCCACCAGCAACATCGGCGCGAAAAACCTGACGTATTTCATTACCGACGGTGAGCCGAATGTCTACAACTATACGTATGCCAGCGTCAGCCTGGGGTCTGCCAGCTACTGGTGGGGCGGTAACGTCGACTTCGACAGCAAGGTCAACGGCAACACCTACACCTTGGGCCAGACCACCGCACTCACCGCAACCGTCTATGACCAGACACGGGTCATCGTCGACACTGACGGCAAGGTCTACTCGTATGACTCGTCCGGCACCCGGATCCTGCAAGGTTACGTCGTGTCCGACGGCCATGGTGGTTTCGACGTAGCGGGGGCTGCCAGCAGCAGTCGCTACGACTATGCGTTGGACAACGCCAAGGCTGCTTACACCGCGCTGACGACTTCGGTTCCCGGCGGCGTGGAAGTACAGGCCATCGGCCTGGGCAGCAACGTCGACAAAGACATGCTTCAGAAGTACTTCGATTCTGACAAGACGGTCAGCACCATCGATACCGCGAAGCTGGCGGACACCATCACCGGCCACACCGCCGATACCGGTGCAGACAACGTTTCCGGCGGTTCGGGCAACGACATCCTGTTCGGTGACCTGATCAGTTACAACGGCCAGGAAGGCAATGCCGCACTCAAGGCGTTCGCTGCCGAGAAGCTGTCCACCACGGTCGATCACATCGATGACCGTACGCTGCATCAGTACATCACCGAGCATGTGCAGGACATCGGTGCACTGGCCAGCGCGTCGAACATTTACGGTACCAAGGATGGCGGCGACACCCTGATCGGCAACGCCGGCGATGACATCCTGTTCGGCCAGGGCGGTAACGACACGCTCAACGGCGGTGCAGGCAACGATATCCTGGTGGGCGGCAGGGGCAATGACGTCCTCACCGGCGGCGCGGGTGCCGATACCTTTGTATGGCTCAAAGGCGACACCAACACCAGCGGTGGCTTTGATCGCATCACCGACTTCAAGCATGGCGAAGGTGACAAACTGGACCTGTCCGACTTGCTGCAAGGCAACAATGACACCAACTTGTCCAGCTACTTGAAGTTGACCACCGACGCATCCGGCAACTCGACGCTGAGCGTGAGCAGCACCGGTTCGTTCACCGCCCAGGGCGGCACGGCCGATGTCACGATC
Source organism: Pseudomonas lactucae (assembly GCF_016937615.1). Taxonomy (GTDB): domain Bacteria; phylum Pseudomonadota; class Gammaproteobacteria; order Pseudomonadales; family Pseudomonadaceae; genus Aquipseudomonas; species Aquipseudomonas lactucae. The sequence continues at coordinate 4,584 of NZ_JAFHKI010000113.1, forward strand.
AAGATCGATGGCGCCAACTGGGGCAGTGGCAGCACCGCGATCAACAACCTGATCGCCGGCGGCGACTTGACCGTCAAGCACCACGACTGATCACTCTGGCGGCGTCAATCTTTCGGGATTGGCGCTGCATGGGCATCAGCGTCAGGGAAATGTGTGTAATCTCTGTGGGAGCCGTGTGCGGCGCCTGCAGGGATTTTTTATTGGGAGAGGGCTGATGTTCTACGTGCAACGCGATCAACACAACGCTTTGGTTCGCGTCGAGGCGCAGGCCTTCGCCGGCGCTACCGAGACGCTACCGCCCGGCGACCATGAGATTCTGGCGTGGTTTGCCGACGATGCGGTCGATAGCAGCCTCAAACAGCTCAAGCAAAGCGACCTTGAGATGATTCGAGTGCTCGATGACTTGATCCAGGTGCTGATCACCAAGAACGTGATGAGCATCACTGACTTGCCGGCGGCGGCACAGGCCAAGTTTTTGGAGCGTACCAAGGCGAGGGCGACGTTGGGCGGCTTGAGCGAGCTGATCAATGACGATGAAACCGGTTTGATCTGACACGGCACACCTCCTTCACGGCAAGACCGTCAGGGAGGCATGAGCGTTCAGTGCTTTACTGCCAGGGCGCCGGTTCGCCGACCAGTTGGCCTTGTACCCCTTCGATACCCATCTCGCGGATCACCCGCAACTCACCTTCGGTTTCCACGCGCTCGGCAATCAACGGCAGATCAATGCTGTGGGCGGCACGCTGGATTGCCTCGATAAAAAAGCGCTTGTGGCTTTCCTGATCGATTGCACGGATGTAACTGCCGTCGACTTTAAGGTAGGCCAGGCCCAGGTTCGCCAGGTTGCCGATCATGCTGAAACGTCCGCCGAAACGCTGCAACCCCAGGCTGTAGCCGAGGCTGCGCATGCGCCGGGTGAGGCGCTCGAGCTGGGTTTGCTCGGGCACTTGCTCTTCACCGATTTCCAGCGTCAGTCGCGGCCCCAGCGCCGGGTGTTGGGCCAGGCGTTCGAATATCCGTTCCAGGGCCTGGGGGTCATTCAAGGTGGCGGCCGAGAGGTTCAACGCCACCGAGTGGTTGTGCTGTGTGAGGTGTTTGATCACCAGGTCGAGCATCAGTTGATCGAGTCGCGCGGTCCAGCCGAAACGCTCCAGCCAAGGCAGGAACTGGCCCGCGGCAATGGTCTGGTCCTGGTTGTCGAGCAAGCGTGACAGCACTTTGTAATGCAGGACCTGCCGGGTGTCGCTGCTACTGAGCACGGGTTGGAAAAACAGGCGGAAGCGCCCCTGATTCAAGGCGTTGTCGAGCAAGGTGTGCCAGTTGTGCGGGTCATCGCTGACCGTGCCGGGAACTTGGTGCTCCAGGCAGACCCAGGTTTGACCGGTGCTGGCCTCGGCCTGGGTCAGAGCTTGGTCGGCCAGCATCAGCAGGTCTGCCGAGGCATCGCCGGGGTTGTACGGCGCAAGCCCGATGTAGGCCACGATCGGCATGTCGGTGGCGCCCGTTTCGTAAAGGCTTTGCAGGGTGCTTTCCAGGGCCTGCGCCAGTTGCACCGCTTCGTCGCGTACCAGGCCAGGGGCGAGCACCGCGAACTCGCCGCCACGGCTGCGAGTGATCAGATTTTGGGTCTCGGGGTATTTGGCGCAGGTGCGCACCAGTTGCTGGCTGACGGCTTGCAGCAGTTGGTCGGTACGCTGCCCGCCAAGGCGCTGGTTGAGGCCGCTCAGATCGTTGACCCGCAACATCAGCAGGTAGCCTGAACTGGATTCTTCCAGATTGCTGACTCGGGAATGCAGCTGCATCTCGAAATAGCGACGGTTGGCCAGGCCTGTCAGGCTGTCCTGATAGGACTCCACACGCAGCCGCTCGCTGCGCTCGGTCTGCTCATGGAACAGCGCCTTGAGCTTCTCCACCATCTGGTTCATGGCCTGCACCACCCGACGTAATTCGGGGGTGTGGGGCAGGTCAGGCAAACTCAGGAACTCGCGACGGGCGATGGCGTGCGACTGCTCGACCATATAGTCCAGCGGCTTCAGTTGGCGACGCAGCAACAGCGCGCCCAATATCGCGCTCACGGCACCGCAGACCAACAGCCAGCCCAGGCTGCCCAATGCGCTGCGCCACAGCTTGGCCAAGGCAAACATCGGGTGACTGACCACTTCAACCCGCGCCGCCTGTTGCCAGCCGCGGCTGACAATGGCATCGCCGCCGGCCGGCGCCAGACCGATCATTTTCACGAACCAGGCCGGTACGCCGCTCGCGTCTGGCTCGGCGGCGCGTTCTACCAGAACCTGGTTATTGCTCAGGTCTATCACGCGGATGCTCGCGTAGTAGCCACTGTCAAAGATCGAACTGACCATCAGCTCGGTCATCGCCGGGTCATCGATGTTCGGGGTCAGCGACAGCGCCAGCGCGGTGGCTGCATCCTGGGCGTGGGAGCGCAGTTGATTGACGTACTGCGTACGCGAGCTTTCCAGGCTGACCATGAAGCTACCGCTGAATGCGACCACCAGGAACACGCAGATAGCGATCAGCAATTGTTTGAACAGTGACATCGTAGCTCCTGTTAATTATCCGAACTGGCCGGAAACCCTTCAGCGGTCATTTTTTTCAAGACGTCCTGCCAGCGTGACAGGCGCTTGGTATCACCGACTTTTTTATTGCCCGCCGCGCCGGTCAGCCACAGCCCCTCGCCGTTGAACGCATATACGGGCAGCAGGTCCGTGCGTTGGCTGGCCGGCAGAATGGGGTCCATCAGGCTGTCCAGCACCAGGGGCATGGCTTCGGGGCTTGCATAATACGTCAGCACCATATGCGCGCGGTTCTGGCGCAAGGCCTTGACATAGGTGATGCGCAGCTTCTCGGCCGGCACACCCAAGTGTCGCAGGCTGAAGTATTTGGCGATGGCATAGTCTTCACAGTCGCCGGCGCCTTTCCAGAGGGATTGAATGGGGGTCGCCCAATAATCAATCTCGTGCCACAGATCGATGTCTTCTTCATAGTGCAGCTGACGGTTGAAGAACAAGTTGACCACTTTGAGCTGCTCGCTCTCGCTGACCTGCCTTTGTGTCGCCAGCAATTGTTGCCAGGCGTCGATGCGCTGACGGCCGGGGCCGAGCGGCCCGTAAAGCGATTCGGCGCGGCGGCTGATCTGGCTGAAATCCCAATCGGCGAGCAAATCGCCCAGCAGGCCGCCACCCAGCAACAACGCGATGGCAACGCTGTACAGAATGCGCGGGAGTTTAAAGCGTATCGCCACTGCGATTACCAGAGCTTGCAGCATAGAAGGTGCGGCAATGGTGCGTTGATAGCCGGCAAAAAACAATGGCACGATGAAATCATCAGCGCTTGAAACCCGTGAACTTGTCGTCAGTAAATTGGCTATTTTCCGCTCGTCCGAAACAGTTGTGGCTATTTCATCAAAATAATGACACCTCACCCCCGCTGTCACAGAATGTAGCGACCTGAGCGCCTACAAAAAGACTGCGGTAAATCCTTGTCTTACCGACCTTTCAGGTCTTTATCGGACGCCTCGAAGGAGTCCCGGCCATGAGTCGCACCGATGACCTGTTTGCCGTGTCCGGCCAGCGCGTCACCCGTGATCCCTGCGGGAAAAAAGCTCGACTGCACTTTTTCGGTACCCTCCCGTTTGATGACGGCACCCGCGCGAACGCAAAAAATGGTTCGCGCGCAGGGGGCCAGCCGTTCTGCGCCGATGACGCGCCCCCGAGTCATCAACGGTTCGCGCTGCGCCCGACCGTGGTGGCGTTGATATCCATCAATGGCGGCGTTGGCCGCAGTACCCTCGCCACGGCGTTGAGCAGCGGCTTGCAGCGTCTTGGTGAGTCGGTGGTGGCATTGGACCTGGACCCACAAAACGCTTTGCGCCAGCACTTTGGGGTCGAACATGAGCGACTCGGCGTGGGTCGCAGCAGCCTGTTCAAGGCGCCGTGGACGACAGTTCTGCAAGCGGGCTTTTGCGGTTGCCAGGTGCTCCCCTTTGGGGATACCGATACTCGACAGAAGGAGAATCTGCAGCGCTGGCTCGCAGGCGAGCCCCAATGGCTGGCGCGGCATCTGTCGGCGCTGGGGCTGAGTGAGGGGCATCTGGTGATCGTCGATACGCCCGCAGGTCACAATGTCTATCTCAACCAAGCCCTCAGCGTGGCCGACATTGTGCTGGTGGTTGCCCAGCCGAATGCCGCCTGCCTCGGTACGTTGGATCAATTGGATGAGCTCTTGGCGCCTCATCTTGAGCGAGAGCGTGCGGCCCGTTGTCACTGGGTGATCAATCAGCTGGATGAAGGCTCGGGGTTTGACCTGGATATGCTCAAAGCCTTCACGCTGCGCCGGGGCGAGTCTGCGTTGAAGGTTGTGCACCGCGATCCGGCGATCAGCGAGGCGCTGGCCTTTGCCACGGACCCGCTGGAACGCACGGCGCCAAGCCTGGCGGCAGACGATATCAACGACCTGTGCCGGTTGTTGATCACCCGAAAACGTACCTCGCAAAGCGCGGTTTAGACGCTAACGCCAGATGCTTATGCACAATCGGATGGATGGGGTCGTCTCGAAGCAGCCATTTGGCGGAGCCATTCTCATCACCTCGCAACTGCCTGTTTTACGGGCGTTTTATTTTGTGAACAAAAAATGACCAGCGCCGCTTTTGCCTTGAAACGCAGATAGTTAAAGGTCTCGCAAAGAATCCATCAACAGAGTTATCCACAGGTTGGGGTGCGACAATTTTGCCCCTTAATCGCGCTCGGCAAGCACCATCAGGTTGCGCGGCGTCAGGGCGGGCTCGCAAAAACTGCCCACCTCAACCCTGTAGCCGCGCTCAGCCAGAAAGAGTGCCCGATCCAGCACCAGCCACAGCTCCAGCGGGCGCCGAAACAGACCACGCAGCAATTCCAGGTTTCTGACCTCGGCCAGGCGACGCCAACCGTCTGCTTCCAGTGTCGCCCAGTCCTGTTCACCTGTGGATAACCCTTTGAGGTGTGCCAACGCCTGGCAGTAGTCGGCGAAGGGTTTGTCCAGCCAGCTGGCGGGCAGGGAGGGCGTGGGCAGGTATTCATCGCAGCCACGTAACCGGCGTTGCAACTGATCGAAAGCCAGGCGACGGGCCATGGATGTGTCGCGCTGCAGGCGGACGCGTTTGCCGGCGGTGACGGTTTCGCTGAGGGGCAGGCCGAGATCGTCGAGCGACAGTTGCAGGGATGACGCGCGAGCCGCTTCGGACAGCGGCTGGTAAGTGTCTGCGCTGATGCGGTTGTAGCAACAGGGGGCCAGCGCCAGTTGTTTGCAACCGGCGGCGCTGGCCAGTTGCAGCAGGCGCACGTGCAGGTCACCGCAGGCGTGCAGGGCGACCGGCGTGTGTTCGAAGCTGAGCGTCAGCGGTGCCATCACGTCTTGCAGGCGATGGGTGACGGCAGTCGATGGTGGTCGCTCAAGGCTTGGCCGGCTGCGATCAGGGCCGGATCGTGTTCCAGGCAGGTCAGTTGCTGGCCTGTGTGCAGCAGGCGCCGGCCAAGGTGGCCCTTGCCGGCGCACCAGTCCAGCCAGTGGGTCGGCGTTTGCGCAAAATGCAGGGCCGCGCCGAAGGCTTCGATCTGTCGCCACTTGCGGCCCGGTACGTCGACACTCAGGCGGCGCACGGCGGGTTGCAGGGGCTGCGCCGGTAACTTATCCACAGCCCCGAGGCGCACGGCCTCGGCGGCCAATGCCGGGAAAGGCGCGGGTGCGAGCAGTTGGTGAGGTTGGTTGTGGCTGGTTTCGGCCTCGGCCAAGGTGCGTTGGCGCAGCCATTGGGCGAGCTCAGGCAGCTCGCTTTCCCAAGGTAACCGTTGATGAGTAAAAGGCCGTGGCCGCCACAGCCTTTGATGCTCGATCAGGAACGCATCCAGCGCGGCAAAGCGCGCTTCAACGTCCCTGGCAGGCATCGACGCGCAGCCAGCGTTCCAGCAGTTTGAAGCCCTGTACCAACAGGTAGGAGATCAGCAGGTAGAACACACCGGCGGTGAAGAACATTTCCACGGTCAGGTAGTTGCGCGCAATGATCGTGCGGGCCATGCCGGTCAGTTCCAGCAGGGTCACGGTGCTTGCCAGCGAGCTGGCCTTGAGCATCAGGATCACTTCGTTGCTGTAGGCCGGCAACCCGATGCGCGCGGCGCGGGGCAGGATGATGTAGAGCAGCGTCTTGGGCCTGGACATGCCCAGCGCACGGGCTGCTTCGATTTCGCCAGGGGGAATGGCCTGGATGGCGCCCCGCAGGATCTCCGCGATATAGGCCGCGGTGTGCAGCGTCATGGTGGCAGTGGCACACCAGAACGGGTCGCGCAGGTACGTCCACATGAAGCTTGAGCGGATGCTGTCGAATTGCGCCAGGCCGTAGTAGACCAGGAACAGCTGCACCAGCAGCGGCGTGCCCCGAAAGAAAAAGATATAGGCGTAGGGCAGCGAGCGCACGTACCAGCGCTTGGACGAGCGCGCGATACCCAGTGGGATGGCCAGGATCAGGCCAAGAATCACGGCAATGCCCACCAGTTCCAGGGTCAGGATGGCGCCCTGGATAAACTTCGGCAGCCACTTGATGATGACTTCCCATTCCATTACGTCGTCCTCACGAAGCCGCGGGCGGCGCGTTTTTCCAGGAAGTGCATCGCCACCATCGACAGTGACGTCAGGCCCAGGTAAATGAGCGCGGCGACCATATAGAAGGTGAACGGCTGTTTGGTCACGGTGACGGCAATTTGCGCATGGCGCATGATTTCTTCGAGGCCGATGACCGTGACCAGTGCGGTGTCCTTCATCAGGATCAGGAACAGATTGCCCAGGCCTGGCAGGGCGATGCGCCACATCTGCGGCATGATCAACCGGGTAAAGATTCGCACCTTCGACAGGCCCAACGCCACGCCGGCTTCGCGGTGGCCTTTGGGGATGGAGATGATCGCGCCGCGCAGTACTTCTGTGGCGTAGGCGCCGAAACACAGGCCCAGTGCGATAACGCCAGCGGCGAAGGCGCTGAGCGAGAGGTCGGGAATGTCGAGCAGTTCACCCAGCCCGCGCATCGCGTTGATGGTGCCGAAGTAAATCAACAACACCCACAACAGCTCCGGCACGCCGCGAACGATGGTCGAATAAGTGCCGCCCAGCCATTGCAGCGGCTTGTACGGCGAAGTCTTGGCCAAGGCGCCGGCCAGGCCCAATACCAGCCCCAGGCACAGGGCCGTGAGCGCCAGTTTGACGGTCATCAGCGCGCCGGCGACAAGCGCGGGGCCGAATCCGTAGAGATCGAAATTCATGGTGTTTTCATATCGCGGCAGGCATTGCATAAAAACCGGCGCGGCCAGGGGCGCACGCCGGTCAGGTCGTTCAGGTCATTCGATGCTGAACGGGAAGTACTTGTCGTTGATTTTCTTGTAGGTGCCGTCTGCCTTGATCTCTGCCAGGGCTTTGTTCAGGCGTTCGCGCAGTGGGTCGCCCTTGCGTACGGCGATGCCAATCTTGTCGCTTTCTACAACCGGGTCGCCCTTGAACTCGTAGGCGGAACCGTCTTTGCTCTTGAGCCATTCGTACTGCACGTACTTGTCGGCGAGGATCCCGTCCAATCGGCCGGACGTCAGGTCAAGGTAGGCGTTTTCCTGGGTGTCGTAGAGCTTGGCTTCGGTTTCCGGGAGCTTGTCTTCAAGGTAGCTACCGGCCAGCGTCGCACGCTGTGCACCGATGACTTTGCCCTTCAGGTAAGCCGCGTCGGTCTTGAAGTCCGCTGTGGCTTTAGGTGCGATGAACTGGAGCTTGTTGGAGTAGTACGGATCGGTGAAGTCAACGGCCTGTTTGCGCTCCTCGGTGATCGACAGCGAGGACACCAGGAAGTCGAACTTCTTGGCATTCAGGGCCGGGATAATGCCGTCCCAGTCCGACACATACACTTCGCACTTCTCGACTTTCATCTTGGCGCACAGGGCGTCGCCGATGTCTTTGTCGAAGCCCACGACGTTGCCGCTGGCGTCTTTGTTATTGAACGGTGGGTAGGCCGCTTCGATCCCCATCTTCAAGGTTTCTGCCATGGCCGTGGCGCTGAACGCCATCGAGACGGCCGCGGCCAGAAGGAATTTTTTATAGTTCTGCATGCATGTTGCTCCGTTAGCGGTTGCTGGACATGAATTGTTTGCAGCGCGCCGAAAGCGGGTTTTCAAACACCTGCTGTGGCGATCCTTGCTCCTCGACCAGGCCTTGGTGAAGGAACACCACTTCACTGGACACCTGGCGGGCAAAGCCCATTTCGTGAGTGACCAGCAGCATGGTGCGGCCTTCTTCGGCCAGCGCGCGGATCACATTAAGTACTTCCTGGACCATTTCGGGGTCAAGGGCTGACGTAGGTTCGTCGAACAGGATGACCTTGGGTTGCATCGCCAGGGTGCGCGCGATGGCCGCGCGTTGCTGCTGCCCACCGGACAGTTGAGCGGGGTAGGCGTGGCGCTTGTCGGCGATGCCGACCTTGGCCAGCAGGGCTTCGGCTACTTCTATCGCCTCGGCCTTGCTCTGGCCGAGCACACGGCGAGGGGCCTCGATGATGTTGTCGAGGATGCTCATGTGCGGCCACAGGTTAAAGTTTTGAAACACAAAACCGATTTCGCTGCGCAGACGGTTGATCTGCTTGCCGTCCGCGGCCATCAGCTCGCCGTTTTTCGCGGCCTTGAGCTTGAGCGCTTCGCCAGCCACCAGGATCTCGCCCTGGTGCGGGTTTTCCAGCAGGTTGATGCAACGCAGGAACGTGGACTTGCCGGAACCGGAGGAACCCAGGATCGAGATCACATCGCCGTCGCGAGCGGTCAGCGAGATACCCTTGAGTACCTCCAGCTCACCATAGCGTTTATGCAAGTTGCGGATTTCAAGCGCGGGCGTGGCCTCGGCCATGTGCGTACCTCTTGTGTTCGTTGCGATCTGCGCTGTTGGAGCGCCTTCCTGGCGAGGCGCCAAGCTAGCATAGCGTCCGGATGACACCAACAGCGCCGCGGACGGTAAACAGACGGTGTGCGGCGGGGTGTCGCATCGACACAGCAGGGTGTCGCGCCATTAACAACCGAACAACCGTTTGAACCCGAGAAACCGCAGGCTTCGCGTAAAAAAGGGCGCGATGGTGCCAGCTTTGGCCGGGTGTTGGAAGGGTTAAACGGGCAAACGGTACCTATCGGCCCTTTTGTGGGGCGTCGCGCACGTTTTGTGGGTGTTTATGGTGCGCTTGTGCGTGTTGAATGTGGGTCGCCTGGTAACGAAATAGCAGAATGCCATTGTTCTCAATGACTTGCGATGACTGCTGAAATGTCCTACAAGCCCCGTCAATCGGGAGTTTGTAACATTTTGGCGCAAAACTTGCGTAAAAAATAAAGAACGCCCTGTTGGTTTCTTTTCACGATGAGGGTTCCACGCAGGGTGGACCGTTTTCGCAATTCCTCGCAAAGGTGTGTCAATGAGTAGTACGCAAAGCTCCAATGACCTCGAACAGGGGCTCAAACCGCGTCATGTCACCATGCTCTCGATTGCCGGCGTTATCGGTGCCGGCTTGTTTGTCGGCTCCGGCCACGCGATTGCCGCCGCCGGGCCTGCCGTACTGCTGGCTTATGCCGCTGCGGGGACGCTGGTGGTCTTGGTCATGCGCATGTTGGCCGAAATGGCCGTGGCGTCGCCGGACACCGGTTCGTTCTCCACTTACGCCGACCGTGCGATCGGTCACTGGGCCGGTTTTACCATCGGCTGGCTGTACTGGTGGTTCTGGGTGCTGGTGATTCCCTTGGAGGCCAACGCCGCCGCGACCATCCTGCACGCCTGGTTCCCGGATGTGGCGATCTGGGCGTTCACGCTGGTCATCACCCTGCTGTTGACGGCGACCAACCTGTTCAGCGTGAAGAACTACGGCGAGTTCGAGTTCTGGTTTGCGCTGATTAAAGTCGTTGCGATCGTGGGCTTTGTGGTCCTCGGCCTGGCGGCGATTTTCGGCTTCCTGCCCACCAGCCAGGTCAGTGGCGTGTCGCACCTGTTTGACACCCAGGGCTTTATGCCCAACGGCATGGGTGCGGTATTGGCGGCGATCCTGACCACCATGTTCTCGTTCATGGGTACCGAGATCGTCACCATCGCCGCGGCCGAATCGAAGAACCCGGGCCAGCAAATCACCAAGGCAACCAACTCGGTGATCTGGCGGATTGGCTTGTTCTACCTGCTGTCGATCTTCATCGTCGTGTCCCTGGTGCCGTGGAACGATCCGACCCTGGCCGCGGTAGGTTCCTACCAGACCGTGCTGGAACGCATGGGCATCCCGAATGCCAAGCTGATCGTCGACCTGGTGGTGTTGGTTGCCGTGACCAGTTGCCTGAACTCGGCGCTGTACACCGCGTCGCGCATGCTGTTCTCCCTTGGCCGTCGTGGTGATGCACCCGCTGTGGCCAAGCGCACCAATAAAAGCGGCACGCCGTACTGGGCGGTGATGCTGTCCACCGGCGCGGCGTTCCTGGCCGTGTTTGCCAACTATGTGGCACCGGCGGCGGTGTTCGAATTCCTGCTGGCCAGCTCCGGCGCCATTGCGTTGCTGGTGTACCTGGTGATCGCCGTGTCGCAACTGCGCATGCGCCAGAAGCGCACGGCGGCGGGTGAGAAAATCGTCTTCAAGATGTGGCTGTTCCCCGGCCTGACTTACGCGGTGATGGTGTTCATCGTGGGGACGTTGACCTTCATGCTGTTCCAGGAAGCGCACCGGGTCGAGATTATTGCGACAGGGGTGTTGAGCTTGCTGGTAGTGGCGGCGGGGTTGATTGTGGCGAGCCGTCGCAAGGCGCAGAGAGCCGGCGCTGCGGTGCTTAACTGACGAAATGCGGTAAAAAATGTGGGAGGGGGCTTGCCCCCGATAGCAGTGTGTCAGCCGACATCTAAGTGACTGACACACCGCAATCGGGGGCAAG
>NZ_JAFHKI010000114.1 GCF_016937615.1 Pseudomonas lactucae
GCCTGGGTCATGCTCAACCCCAGGCCCAGCACCAACGCCGGCACCCCGAGGATGCCGCCACCCGCACCCGTGAGGCCCATGACCAGGCCCATCAACAACCCCAACACACTGGCCAGCAGCATTCAGTCCACCTTGCTCAGACGGGTCAGCCACTCGCGGCCCTTGAGCATGCCGTTCCAGTAGAACCACGGCAGCAAGATGGCCTTGAGGAACCACATCGAACGCCGCGCACGGGTCGCATCGAGGGGGAACGTCGGCAGCAACTTGCCGCCGTAGCCGAACTCGGCCAGTACCACCTTGCCCTTCTCCACCGTCAACGGGCAGGAACCGTAGCCGTCGTACTGGAGCGGCAGCGGTGCGTGCTTGCGCAGGGCCAGCAGGTTTTCGGCAACCACCACGATTTGCTTGCGCACGGCGGCGGCGGTCTTGGCATTGGTGGTGCCGCACACATCGCCCAGGCCGAAAATGTGCGGGTAACGCAGGTGTTGCAGGCTGTGGGGGTTCACCTCACACCAACCGGCGGCGTCGGCCAGCGGGCTGTGGCGGATAAAATCCGGAGACACCTGTGGGGGGACCACGTGCAGCATGTCGAAGGATTTCTCCTCGACGGTGACATTGCCCTCGGCATCCTTCACCTCGAACCAGGCCTTGCGCGCCGGTCCATCGACCTTCACCAGGTTGGTGTTGAAGGCCAGGCGCGCGTTGTACTTTTTCACGTACTTCATCAGCGGCGGCACAAAGGCCGCCACGCCGAACAACGCCGCGCCGGCCAGGTTGAATTCGACCTCGATGTGCTTGAGGTTGCCCTGCTTGAGCCAGTGATCGCAGGACAGGTACATGGCCTTTTGCGGCGCACCTGCACACTTGATCGGCATCGCCGGCTGAGTAAACAGCGCCTTGCCGCCCTTGAGTTGCCGCACCAGTTGCCAGGTGTAGGCCGCGTGTTCGTAGCTGTAGTTGGACGTGACGCCGTGCTGGCCCAGGGTGTTTTCCAGGCCTTCGATTTTTTCCCAGGCCAGGCGCAGGCCGGGGCAGACAATCAGGTTGTTCCAGGTGACACGCTGGCCGCTGTCGAGCACCAGGGTCTGCTCGTCCGGCAGCAGCTCAGTGACGGCCGCCTGCACCCAGGTCACGCCGTTGGGCAGCACGTCAGCCAGGGGGCGACGGGTCTTTTTCACGTCATAGGCGCCACCGCCGACCAGGGTCCAGGCCGGCTGGTAGCAGTGATAGTCGCTCGGTTCGATCAGGGTGATGTTCAGGTGCGGGTCGCGCTTGAGCAAGCTGGCCAGCAGGCCGATGCCCGCCGAACCGCCGCCGATGACAACGATATCGCCACTGATGGTTGGGCCCCAGTGTTGGTCGGTCATGGTCTATTGCCTTTTATCGTCAATGCACACAAGGGTCGCTGCCGTATGGCGTCACGCCCAGCTTTTTATCACCGCGCCGCAGTACAGGCCGGACAGGGTCTTCATCACTTGAATCACTTCGTGGCTGGCCAATCCGTAGAAAATGTATTTGCCTTCCCGACGGGTGGCGACCAACCCTTCATCGCGCAAAATGCCCAACTGTTGCGACAGCGTGGGCTGGCGTACGCCCGTCAGGGCTTCCAGTTCACCGACGTTGCGCTCGCCCTGGGTCAACTGGCACAGGATCAGCAAGCGGTCCTCATTGGCCAGCGCCTTGAGCAACGCGCAGGCCTTGGACGCCGACGCACGCAACTGGGCGACTTCGCCTTCACTCAGAGTAGATTCCATTTGCCTCGGGTCCTTTGCGTCACTTAAGCTCGAAACATTATGTGTAAATGTAAAGTGATTGTAATCACTTTTTTCAACCTCAGGGGCAACCGTCATGTCAGCGTTGATTCATTCCTTTTTGGACGAGGCGTCGTCGACCTACACCTACGTCGTCTATGAAACAGACGGCGGCCCCTGCGCCATCGTCGATTCGGTGCTCAACTACGACCCGGCCTCCGGGCGCACCGACACGCGCCAGGCCGACAAGGTTATTGCCTTCGTCCGCGAACACCAGCTGCAGGTCGAGTGGTTGCTGGAAACCCATGCCCACGCCGATCACTTATCGGCCGCGCCGTATCTGCGTCGCACCCTGGGCGGCAAGATCGCCATCGGCCAGAGCATCGGCAGGGTGCAGGACGTGTTCAAGCACCTGTTCAACCTGGAGCCGGAATTTCGCGTCGACGGCTCGCAGTTCGATCACCTGTTCGCGCCGGATGAGGTCTTTCATATCGGCAATCTGACGGCCCAGGCGTTGCATGTACCGGGACACACCCCCGCCGACATGGCCTACCTGATCGACGGGCGTTTGATCCTGGTGGGCGACACCCTGTTCATGCCCGACGTCGGCACCGCCCGCTGCGACTTCCCCGGCGGCGATGCGCGCCAGTTGTATGCGTCGATGCGCAAACTGCTGGCCTTCCCGCCCGAGACGCGGTTGTACGTGTGCCATGACTACCCGCCCGAAGGTCGCGAAGCCCAATGCCTGACCAGCGTGGCGGAGCAGCGCGCGGGGAACATTCATGTGCATGACGGGGTGGATGAGGCCGCGTTTGTGGCGATGCGCACCCAGCGGGATGCAGGGCTGGGGATGCCGACGTTGCTGCTGCCGGCGATCCAGGTGAATGTGCGGGCGGGGAATATGCCGCCGGCGGAAGAGAACGGAGTGACTTACCTGAAGATCCCGCTCAACCAACTTTGAAATGCGGTTAATTAACCGAGTTGAGTCAGGAACCGAGGCTGATACCGTTCGCCGGTAACGGCAGCGCGGTTTTATAGCGCACCTGCTTGAGCGCAAAACTCGACCGAATGTTCGCCACCCCCGGCACCTTGGTCAGAAAGTCCATCATGAAGCGCTCCAGCGACTGTATCGTCGGCACCAGCACCCGGATCAAATAGTCCGGATCGCCCGCCATCAAATAGCACTCCATCACCTCGGGGCGGTCGGAAATCGCGCCTTCGAACTGCTGCAACGCCAGCTCGTTCTGCTTTTCCAGGCTCACGTGGATGAACACGTTGACGTGCAGCCCCAGCAAATCGGCGTCGAGCAGGGTGACCTGCTCGCGAATCAGCCCCAACTCTTCCATCGCCTTCACCCGGTTGAAGCACGGCGTGGGCGACAGGTTGACCGAGCGGGCCAGGTCGGCGTTGGTGATGCGGGCATTCTCCTGCAGAGCGTTGAGAATGCCGATGTCGGTACGGTCCAGTTTGCGCATGAGACAAAATCACCTGTTTATTATGTTTATGCAGTTTTTTTATCCGCAAATGATCCCAAGCGCAACGAAACACAGATAAATATTCTTCTACGCCCCGCCTATGATTGTTGTAGGACAGGATTTCTTCTACCCGAAGACTGACTGTCAGCTAGCGCGCCCACTACAAGAAATTCACAAGATCGAGCGTAGAAGCCATGAACCAGCCGTATGCACCATTGCGCCTGCACGTCCCCGAACCCTCGGGACGACCAGGCTGCAAGACCGACTTTACCTACCTGCGCCTATCCGACGCCGGCCTGGTGCGCAAACCCGCCATCGACGTAGAACCCGCCGACACCGCCGACCTGGCCAAGGGCCTGATCCGCGTGCTCGACGATCAGGGCCAGGCCCTGGGCCCATGGGCCGAAGGGGTTCCGGTAGATATCCTGCGCAAGGGCATGCGTGCCATGCTCAAGACGCGCATCTTCGACAACCGCATGGTGGTCGCCCAGCGTCAGAAAAAAATGTCGTTCTACATGCAGAGCCTTGGCGAAGAAGCTATTGGCAGCGCCCAGGCCCTGGCCTTGAACATCGACGACATGTGCTTCCCCACCTACCGCCAGCAAAGCATCCTGATGGCCCGCGACGTGCCGCTGGTGGACCTGATCTGCCAGTTGCTGTCCAACGAGCGCGACCCGCTCAAGGGCCGCCAGTTGCCGATCATGTATTCGGTGAAAGACGCGGGCTTCTTCACCATTTCCGGCAACCTCGCCACTCAATTCGTACAGGGTGTGGGCTGGGGCATGGCCTCGGCGATCAAGGGCGATACCAAGATCGCCTCGGCCTGGATCGGCGACGGCGCCACCGCCGAATCCGACTTCCACACTGCCCTCACCTTCGCCCACGTGTACCGGGCGCCGGTGATTCTCAACGTGGTCAACAACCAATGGGCCATCTCTACCTTCCAGGCCATCGCCGGCGGTGAGGCCACCACCTTCGCCGGACGCGGCGTCGGTTGTGGCATCGCCTCCCTGCGCGTGGACGGCAACGACTTTATCGCGGTGTACGCCGCCTCCGCCTGGGCCGCCGAACGTGCGCGCCGCAACCTCGGACCGACCCTGATCGAATGGGTCACCTACCGCGCCGGCCCGCATTCCACCTCCGATGATCCGTCCAAATACCGCCCCGCCGACGACTGGAGCCACTTCCCGTTGGGCGACCCGATTGCGCGCCTCAAGCAGCACCTGATCAGGAGTGGCCAGTGGTCCGAAGAGGAACACGCGGCGGTCACCGCCGAACTTGAAGCCGAAGTCATCGCGGCGCAAAAACAGGCCGAACAGTACGGCACCCTGGCCGGCGGCCAGATTCCAAGCGCCGCGACCATGTTCGAGGACGTCTACAAAGAGATGCCGGAGCACTTGAAGCGCCAGCGTCAAGAGCTGGGGGTTTGACATGAACGATCACAACAACAGTATCGAACTGGAAACCGCCATGACCACCACCACCATGACCATGATCCAGGCCCTGCGCTCGGCCATGGACGTGATGCTCGAACGCGACGACAACGTGGTGGTATTCGGCCAGGACGTCGGTTATTTCGGTGGCGTGTTCCGCTGCACCGAAGGCTTGCAGACCAAGTACGGCAGCTCGCGGGTATTCGACGCACCGATTTCCGAAAGCGGCATTATCGGCGTGGCCGTGGGCATGGGTGCCTATGGCCTGCGTCCGGTGGCCGAAATTCAGTTCGCCGACTACGTCTACCCCGCCACCGACCAGATCATCTCCGAAGCCGCGCGCCTGCGTTACCGCTCGGCCGGCCAGTTCACCGCACCGCTGACCATGCGCATGCCCTGCGGCGGCGGCATCTACGGCGGCCAGACCCACAGCCAGAGTATCGAAGCGGTGTTCACCCAGGTCTGCGGCCTGCGCACGGTGATGCCATCCAACCCGTATGACGCCAAAGGCTTGTTGATCGCCTCCATCGAAAACGATGACCCGGTGATCTTCCTGGAGCCCAAGCGCCTGTACAACGGCCCGTTCGACGGCCATCACGACCGTCCGGTAACCCCGTGGTCGAAACACCCGCAAGCGCAAGTGCCGGACGGTTACTACACCGTGCCGCTGGACGTGGCCGCCATCGTGCGTCCGGGGTCGGCCGTGACGGTGCTGACCTACGGCACCACCGTGTATGTATCGCAAGTCGCCGCCGAAGAAACCGGCATCGACGCCGAGGTCATTGACCTGCGCAGCCTGTGGCCGCTGGACCTGGAGACCATCGTCAAGTCGGTGAAGAAGACCGGCCGTTGCGTGGTGGTGCACGAAGCCACGCGTACCTGCGGTTTTGGCGCCGAGTTGGTGTCGCTGGTGCAGGAGCATTGCTTCCACCACCTGGAAGCGCCAATCGAGCGCGTCACCGGCTGGGACACCCCCTACCCGCACGCGCAGGAGTGGGCGTATTTCCCAGGGCCGTCCCGAGTGGGCGCGGCGTTGAAACGGGTCATGGAGGTCTGAATGGGCACGCACGTTATCAAGATGCCGGACATCGGCGAAGGCATCGCGGAAGTTGAATTGTCGCAGTGGCATGTGAAGGTCGGCGACCTGGTCGTCGAAGACCAGGTGCTGGCGGATGTGATGACCGACAAGGCGATGGTGGACATTCCCTCGCCCGTGCACGGCAAGGTGATTGCCCTCGGTGGCGAGCCGGGCGAGGTCATGGCCGTGGGCAGTATTCTGATCAGCATTGAAGTGGAAGGCGCCGGTAACGCCAAGGACGCGCCGGCGGTCGCTGAGCCGCCAAAGGCCGCGCCGGTGGTTGAAGCCAGACCGGCATCGGTCGAACACAAGCCCGCGCCGGTCGCGGTGAAAGCCCAGGCGCCGCAGGCCCGTGCAGCCGATGAACGTCCGTTGGCCTCGCCGGCGGTGCGCAAGCATGCGCTGGATGCGGGGATTCAACTGCGCCTGGTGCAGGGCAGCGGCCCGGCGGGCCGGATTCTGCATGAAGACCTTGAGGCCTATCTGCAACAAGGCTCGTCCACGCCCTCCACAGCGGCCAACCCCTACGCCGAACGCAACGACGAGGAACAGATCCCGGTGATCGGCATGCGCCGCAAGATCGCCCAGCGCATGCAGGACGCCACCCGCCGCGCCGCGCATTTCAGCTATGTGGAAGAGATCGACGTCACCGCGCTGGACGAGCTGCGCGTGCACCTCAATGAGAAACACGGCGCCACACGCGGCAAGCTGACGCTGCTGCCGTTTATCGTACGGGCCATGGTCGTGGCGTTGCGCGACTTCCCGCAGATCAACGCGCGTTACGACGACGAAGCCCAGGTCATCACCCGCCTCGGCGCGGTGCATGTGGGCGTCGCCACCCAGAGCGACGTCGGCCTCATGGTGCCGGTGGTGCGTCACGCCGAGGCACGCAGCCTGTGGGGCAATGCCGAGGAAATCGCGCGTTTGGCCACGGCCGCGCGCAACGGCAAGGCCAGCCGCGATGAGCTGTCGGGCTCCACCATCACCCTGACCAGCCTGGGCGCCTTGGGCGGCATCGTCAGCACACCGGTGCTGAACCTGCCGGAGGTGGCGATTGTCGGCGTCAACCGCATCGTTGAGCGGCCGATGGTGATCAAGGGCCAGATCGTGGTGCGCAAGATGATGAACCTCTCCAGCTCGTTCGATCACCGCGTGGTCGATGGCATGGACGCGGCGCAATTCATCCAGGCTATTCGCGGCCTGCTCGAACAACCCGCCAGCCTGTTCCTGGAGTAAGGGCATGACCCAGACATTGCAAACAACGTTACTGATTATCGGCGGCGGCCCCGGCGGCTATGTGGCGGCGATCCGCGCCGGTCAGTTGGGTATCCCGACCGTCCTGGTGGAAGGCCAGGCGTTGGGCGGTACCTGCCTGAACATCGGCTGCATTCCGTCCAAGGCCTTGATCCACGTGGCCGAGCAATTCCAGCAGACCGTGCACCACAGCCAAGGCTCGCAACTGGGCATCGAAGTCGACGTGCCGACCCTGGACATCCGCAAAAGCGTGGAATGGAAAGACGGCATCGTCGACCGCCTGACCACCGGCGTCGCCGCGCTGCTCAAGAAGCACAAAGTGCAGGTGATCCACGGCTGGGCCAAGATAGTCGATGGCAAGACCGTCGACGTCGGCGACCAGCGCATCCAGTGCGAACACCTGCTGCTGGCGACCGGTTCGACCAGCGTCAACCTGCCGATGCTGCCGATTGGTGGGCCGATCATCTCGTCCACCGAAGCCTTGGCGCCGACGCGGGTGCCCAAGCGCCTGATCGTGGTGGGCGGCGGGTATATCGGCCTGGAACTGGGGATTGTCTATCGCAAACTCGGCGCCGAGGTCAGCGTGGTCGAGGCGCAGGATCGCATCCTGCCGGCCTACGACGCCGAGCTGACGCAGCCGGTCAGCGAATCCCTCAAGCAACTGGGGGTCAAGCTGTACCTCAAGCACAGCGTCACCGGTTATGCCGACCACTGCCTGCAAGTGCGCGACCCGAATGGCGACACCTTGTCACTGGAAACGGATCAAGTACTGGTAGCCGTTGGTCGCAAACCCAACACCCAGGGCTGGAACCTAGAAGCGCTGAACCTGGACATGAACGGCGCGGCAATCAGGATCGACAGCCGTTGCCAGACCAGCATGCGCAACGTGTACGCCATCGGCGATCTGAGCGGCGAGCCGATGCTGGCGCACCGGGCCATGGCCCAGGGTGAAATGGTGGCCGAACTGATCAGCGGTCAACACCGCGAATTCAACCCGGCGGCGATCCCGGCAGTGTGCTTCACCGACCCGGAGCTGGTGGTGGTCGGCAAGACCCCGGACGAGGCCAAGGCCGCCGGCCTGGACTGCATCGTGTCGAGCTTTCCGTTCGCCGCCAATGGCCGGGCCATGACCCTGGAGTCGAAAACCGGCTTCGTGCGGGTGGTGGCGCGACGCGACAACCACCTGATCGTCGGCTGGCAGGCCGTGGGCGTGGGCGTGTCCGAGCTGTCCACCGCGTTTGGCCTGAGCCTGGAAATGGGCTCGCGCCTGGAAGACGTGGCCGGCACTATCCATGCCCATCCGACGCTGGGCGAAGCGGTGCAGGAAGCCGCGTTGCGGGCTTTGGGTCACGCGTTGCACCTGTAAAACCGTGGCGAGGCCATCGGGGGCAAGCCCCCTCCCACATTTGGAATGCATTCCCCTGTGGGAG
>NZ_JAFHKI010000115.1 GCF_016937615.1 Pseudomonas lactucae
CAAAGCAAATGTGGGAGGGCTTGCTCCGATAGCCTTACCTAGCAGCTATCGGGAGCAAGCCCCCTCCCACATGAGTACCGCTGCGACGTTAGAGACCGTAGCTCATCAGGCGCTCGTAACGACGGGCCAGCAACGCTTCGTTATCCAGCTTTTTGAGCATCGCCAGTTGCGAACCCAACTCGGCACGGATGGTCGCGGCAGCAGCAGCCGGGTCGCGGTGCGCGCCGCCCAGTGGCTCGGCGATCACTTTGTCGACGATTCCCAGGCCTTTGAGGCGATCTGCGGTGATGCCCATGGCTTCGGCAGCGTCCGGCGCCTTTTCGGCGGTTTTCCACAGGATCGAGGCGCAACCTTCCGGCGAGATCACCGCGTAGGTCGAATATTGCAGCATGTTCAGTTGGTCGCAGACGCCAATGGCCAATGCACCGCCGGAACCACCCTCACCAATCACAGTGGCGATGATCGGAGTCTTCAGGCGGGACATGACACGCAGGTTCCAGGCAATCGCTTCGCTCTGGTTGCGCTCTTCGGCGTCGATGCCTGGGTAAGCACCCGGTGTGTCGATGAAAGTCAGGATCGGCATCTTGAAGCGTTCGGCCATTTCCATCAGGCGGCACGCCTTACGGTAGCCTTCAGGGCGCGGCATACCGAAGTTGCGACGTACTTTTTCGCGTACTTCACGGCCTTTCTGATGACCGATCACCATCACCGGCTGGTCGTCCAGGCGAGCAATACCGCCGACGATGGCCGCGTCGTCCGAGAAGTGGCGGTCGCCATGCAGCTCGTCAAACTCGGTAAAGATATGCTGGATGTAGTCCAGGGTGTACGGACGGCGCGGATGGCGAGCCAGACGCGCGATCTGCCAGCTGGTCAGCTTGCCGAAGATGTCCTCGGTGAGCGTGCTGCTCTTGTCTTGCAGGCGAGCGATCTCATCGCCGATATTCAGCGAATTGTCATTGCCGACCAGGCGCAGTTCTTCGATCTTGGCTTGCAGGTCAGCGATCGGCTGTTCGAAATCAAGAAAATTCGGGTTCATAAGCGTCCGTCTTGGGTCGACGGCCAGGGTGAGCCTGGCCAGCCGGTTGTCTATTCGCGCCCTACCTTAAGGGAGAGGCGCGTTTAGGTCGAGATTAAATGTTCAGTCAAGATCAGGCGAAATGCTATCGCGAGACCGTCAACGGTATTGGAGGAAGACGTTGTCACGGCCGAACTGGTCACGCAATGCTTGAATCAAGCCATCCGCCGGATCAATTCGCCAGGTCTCGCCGAACTGCAACATCGCCTTGGCGTCGTTGCCGGTGTACTCCATGGTCACCGGGCACGCACCACGGTGACGCTTGAGCAGGTCACCCAACCAGCGTAGCTGATCGCCCTTGAGCGCTTCGGTTTTCACCTTCAAGCGCAGGCTCTCGGCCAGGTTGGTGCGCGCATCTTCCATGCTCATCACCCGCTTGATGCGCAGGCGCAGGCCGCCGGAGAAGTCATCATTACTGACCTCGCCTTCCACCACCACCATGGCATCGGTCTGCAACAGCGACTGCGCCGAATGGAAGGCGTCGGCAAACAGCGACGCCTCGATGCGGCCCGAACGGTCGTCAAGGGTGATGAAACCCATCTTGTCGCCTTTTTTGTTCTTCATCACCCGCAGGGCGATGATCATGCCGGCGACGGTTTGAGTGTCGCGCGCAGGCTTGAGGTCGATGATGCGCTGACGGGCGAAACGGCGGATCTCGCCTTCGTACTCGTCAATCGGGTGCCCGGTGAGGTACAGACCCAAGGTATCTTTCTCACCCTTGAGACGCTCCTTGAGGGTCAGATCCTTAGCCTTGCGGTGGTTGGCGTACACATCCGCGTCTTCTTCGACGAACAGCCCGCCAAACAGGTCGGCGTGACCGCTGTCATGGGTGCGGGCGGTTTGTTCGGCGGCCTTGATCGCCTCTTCCATGGCGGTGAGCAGCACCGCGCGGTTGCGGTCGATATTCGCTTGATACGCCTTCGGCTCGTCATGAAAATATGGGCCAAGACGGTCCAACGCGCCGCTGCGGATCAAGCCATCGAGGGTTCGCTTGTTGATACGTTTAAGGTCAACCCGCGCGCAGAAGTCGAACAGGTCCTTGAACGGTCCGTCCTGACGCGCTTCGGTGATCGCCTCCACCGGGCCTTCGCCCACGCCCTTGATCGCGCCCAGGCCATAGATGATGCGACCTTCGTCGTTCACCGTGAACTTGAACTCCGAGGCGTTCACGTCCGGCGCGTCGAGGCGCAGTTTCATGGTGCGCACTTCTTCGATCAAGGTCACGACCTTGTCGGTGTTGTGCATATCCGCCGAGAGTACCGCCGCCATGAACGGCGCCGGGTAGTGGGCCTTCAGCCAGGCGGTCTGGTACGACACCAGGCCGTAGGCGGCGGAGTGGGATTTGTTGAAGCCATAACCGGCGAATTTCTCCACCAGGTCGAAAATGTTGCCGGCCAGGTCGGCATCGATATTGTTGGTGGCACACCCTTCAATGAAACCGCCGCGCTGCTTGGCCATTTCCTCGGGTTTCTTCTTACCCATGGCTCGACGCAGCATGTCCGCGCCGCCGAGAGTATAACCCGCCATTACCTGGGCGATCTGCATCACCTGTTCCTGATACAGGATGATGCCGTAGGTCGGCGCCAGTACCGGCTTGAGGCCTTCGTACTGGTAGTCGGAGTGCGGGTACGCCAGTTCGGCGCGGCCGTGCTTACGGTTGATAAAGTCATCAACCATGCCTGATTGCAGCGGGCCCGGACGGAACAGGGCCACCAGTGCGATCAAGTCTTCCAGGCAGTCGGGCTTGAGCTTTTTGATCAGCTCTTTCATGCCGCGCGACTCAAGCTGGAACACCGCCGTGGTTTCAGCCTTTTGCAGCAGGCTGTAGGTCGGTTTGTCGTCCAGCGGAATAAACGCGATATCCAGCGGCGCCTCGCCAACCTTGGCACGGTCGCGGTTGATGGTCTTGAGCGCCCAGTCGATGATCGTCAGGGTCCGCAGGCCCAGGAAGTCGAACTTCACCAGGCCGGCCGCCTCCACGTCGTCCTTGTCGAACTGGGTGACCAGGCCGTCGCCTTCTTCATCGCAATAGATCGGCGAGAAGTCAGTGAGCTTGGTCGGCGCGATCACCACGCCACCGGCGTGTTTACCGACGTTACGCACTACGCCTTCGAGCTTGCGCGCCATTTCCCAGATTTCGGCGGCTTCCTCATCGACCTTGATGAAGTCGCGCAGGATTTCTTCCTGCTCGTAGGCCTTTTCGAGGGTCATGCCGACTTCGAACGGGATCATCTTCGACAGGCGATCCGCCAGGCCGTAGGACTTGCCCTGCACCCGCGCCACGTCGCGGATTACCGCTTTTGCGGCCATGGAACCGAACGTGATGATCTGGCTGACCGCGTTGCGACCATATTTCTCGGCCACGTATTCGATCACACGGTCGCGACCGTCCATGCAGAAGTCGACGTCAAAGTCGGGCATGGAGACCCGTTCCGGGTTCAGGAACCGTTCGAACAGCAGGTCATATTCCAGCGGGTCAAGGTCGGTGATCTTCTGCACATAGGCCACCAGCGAGCCGGCACCTGACCCACGGCCCGGGCCGACCGGCACACCGTTGCTTTTGGCCCACTGGATAAAGTCCATCACGATCAGGAAGTAACCGGGGAAGCCCATCTGGATGATGATATCCAGCTCGAAGTTCAGCCGGTCGACGTAGACCTGGCGCTTGGCCTCGTAATCTTCGGTGGTGTCCTTGGGCAACAGGACCGAGAGACGCTCTTCCAGGCCGTCAAACGACACCTTGCGGAAATACTCGTCGATGGTCATGCCATCGGGGATCGGGAAGTTGGGCAGGAAGTGTTTGCCCAGCTTCACTTCAATGTTGCAGCGCTTGGCGATTTCGACGGAGTTTTCCAGGGCCTCGGGCAGGTCGCTGAACAACTCTGCCATTTCCTCAGCGCTTTTGAGGTACTGCTCTTCGCTGTAATTCTTGGAGCGACGCGGGTCATCCAGGGCACGGCCTTCACCGATGCACACGCGGGTTTCGTGGGCTTCGAAATCTTCCTTCTTGATAAAGCGCACATCGTTGGTCGCGACCAGCGGCGCGCCCAGTTTGTCGGCCAGGGCCACGGCGGCGTGCAGGTGCTCTTCATCATTGGGGCGGTTGGTGCGTTGCACTTCCAGGTAGAAACGGTCGGGAAAGACCTGCATCCACTCCTTCGCGAGCACTTCGGCTTCCTGAGGGTTGCCGCCCAGCAACGCGAGACCGACCTCGCCCTCTTTGGCGGCCGACAGCATGATCAGGCCTTCGCTGGCCTCGGCAACCCATTCGCGCTCGATGATGACCGAACCGTTGCGCTGACCATCGATAAAGCCACGGGAAATCAGCTCGGTGAGGTTGCGATAGCCCACACCGTTCATCGCCAGCAGGCTGATGCGGCTCAAGGCATTATCCGGGTCTTTGTTGGACAGCCACAGGTCGGCGCCGCAGATCGGCTTGATACCGGCGCCCATGGCATTCTTGTAGAACTTGACCAGGGAACACATGTTGTTCTGATCGGTCACCGCGACCGCAGGCATGTTCATGCCCACCAGGGTTTTAACCAACGGTTTGATCCGTACCAGGCCGTCGACCAGGGAGTACTCAGTGTGCAGGCGCAGGTGAACGAATGAAGCCGGCATAGTGATCCTGTCTTTATACGTGGAAACAACAAGGCCCGGATTGTACCGGGCCTTGGCAAAAACATCAGCCTCGCGACTAAACCTCGCTGAGGTTCTCGCGCAGCTCATAAGCCTGGCGCACCGGAGCAAAGGAGCGCCGGTGGATAGGCGTGGGGCCAAGGCGGGCCAGGGCTTCCAGATGAACGGGCGTTGGGTAGCCTTTGTGGCCGCCGATGCCGTAGCCGGGGTAGATCAACTCGAACGCGGCCATTTCACGGTCACGGCTGACCTTGGCCAGAATCGATGCGGCCGCGATGGCTGGAACCTTGCTATCACCCTTGACCACCGCCTCGGATGGCATGGCCAGTTTCGGGCAACGGTTGCCGTCGATCATCGCCATTTTTGGCGTGATATGCAGGCCTTCCACGGCGCGCTGCATGGCGAGCATGGTGGCGTGGAGGATATTCAATTGGTCGATTTCTTCGACTTCGGCCCGGGCGATGTGCCAGCTCAGGGCTTTTTCACAGATCTCGTCGTAGAGCTTTTCGCGGCGCGCTTCGGTGAGTTTTTTCGAATCGTTGAGGCCGAGGATCGGACGGTTCGGGTCGAGGATCACCGCCGCTGTGACGACGGCGCCGCACAAAGGCCCGCGCCCGACCTCATCAACACCGGCCACCAGTTCGTGGGCTTGGGCAACCAGGCTGAAATCCAGGCCCATTTGCATCTTCATAAGGCTTCCTGTTTGTTGCCGATCAAGGTCAACACGGCGTCCGCCGCCTGATTCGAGGCATCACGGCGCAGGGTGCGATGAATCTCGTCAAATCCACGGGTCTGCTCTTCGCCGCCGTCGATCAACGGGAGCAGGGTCTGTGCAAGGGCGTCTGGCGTTGCATCGTCCTGTAATAACTCCGGCACCAACAGGCGCTGAGCCAGCAAATTGGGCAGGGAGATGTACGGGCTCTTGACCATGCGTTTGAGGATCCAGAACGTCAATGGCGCCAGGCGATAGGCCACGACCATCGGGCGCTTGTACAGCAACGCCTCCAGGGTCGCGGTACCGGAGGCGATCAACACCGCATCACAGGCCGCCAGGGCCAGGTGCGACTGGCCATCGAGCAGCGTCAACGGCAGGTTGCGCCCTTCCAGCAACGTTTCGATCTGCGCACGGCGTTGCGGGCTGGCGCAGGGCAGCACAAAACGCACACCTGGCTTCAGGGCCTGCAGGCGCTCGGCAGCATCAAAAAACACGCTGGCCAAACGGCCGACTTCACCGCCGCGACTGCCCGGCATCAATGCGACGAGCGGACCGTCGGGTAAGCCGAGTTCGGCACGCGCGCTGCGCGGTCTGCCTGCAAAGGTATGGTGTCGGCCAAGGTATGCCCGACAAACCGCACCGGCACGCCCTTCTCTTCGTAGAATCGGGCCTCGAAGGGCAGCAACGTCAGCATCAGGTCACAGCCTTCGCGGATCTTCAGCACACGCTTCTGCCGCCAGGCCCACACAGAGGGACTGACGTAGTGCACGGTCTTGATCCCGGCCTGACGCAACTTGAGTTCGATATTAAGGGTGAAGTCCGGCGCATCGATTCCGATAAAGACGTCGGGCTTTTCTTCGATCAGCGTCTGGATCAGCAGCTTGCGCCGGCCAGCAGCTCACGCAGCCGACCCAGCACTTCCACCAGGCCCATGACCGACAGGCGTTCCATGGGGAAGTAGGACGTGAGGCCTTCGGCCTGCATCAATGGCCCACCGACACCGATGAATTCCACTGCCGGATGCTGAACCTTGATGGCGCGCATAAGACCCGCGCCGAGAATATCGCCGGAAGCTTCCCCGGCCACCAGTGCAATAAGCAGACTGCCCATGATCAGCGGGTGATGCCGCGAGTCGACGCCTGGATCGAGTCACGGAACACCGCGACTTCCGGGAACAACGCCGCCGACTCGGTCAGTTGGGCCAATGCCTGGTCCACCGTCAGCCCCTGGCGGTACACCACCTTGTAGGCACGGCGCAGCGCATGGATGGCGTCTTCGCTGAACCCGCGACGGCGCATGCCCTCGAAGTTCATGCTGCGAGCCTCAGCAGGGTTGCCGAACACCGTCACAAACGCCGGAACATCCTTGCCGATGGCGGTACCCATGCCGGAAAAGCTGTGGGCGCCGATATGGCAGTACTGATGCACCAGGGTGAAACCGGACAGGATCGCCCAATCATCAACGTGCACATGACCAGCCAACGCCGTGTTGTTGACCAGGATGCAGTGGTTGCCGATCACGCTGTCGTGGCCGATATGGGCATAGGCCATTACCAGGTTGTGATCGCCCAGGGTGGTTTCGGCACGATCCTGCACCGTGCCACGGTGAATGGTCACGCCTTCACGAATGATGTTGTGGTCACCGATTACCAGACGTGTTTCTTCACCCTTGTACTTCATGTCCGGGGTGTCTTCGCCTACCGACGAGAACTGGTAGATACGATTGTGTTTGCCAATGCGGGTCGGACCTTTGAGGATCACATGCGGCCCGATGACAGTCCCCTCGCCGATTTCCACACCTGCGCCGATGATCGACCAAGGGCCGACCTCAACGTCGGCGGCCAGTACGGCCGACGGATCGATGATTGCGCGAGGGTCAATCAAACTCATAGTTTGCGTTCCGCGCAGATGATCTCGGCGGAGCACACAGGCTTGCCATCCACCGAGGCCTGGCACTCGAACTTCCAGATCTGGCGCTTGCAGCTGATGAACTTGGCTTCCAGGATCAACTGGTCACCCGGGGTAACCGGGTTGCGAAAACGCAATTTGTCCGAGCCTACGAAATAGTAAAGCGTGCCATCGGCAGGCTTGAGGTCGAGCATTTTGAAACCAAGGATACCGGCAGCCTGGGCCATTGCTTCGATGATCAATACGCCCGGCATGATTGGATGCGCAGGGAAGTGACCATTGAAGAACGGTTCGTTGATGCTGACATTCTTGTAGGCACGAATGCGCTTTTCCTCGACATTGAGGTCCACTACGCGATCCACCAGCAGGAACGGGTAACGGTGAGGCAGGTATTCGCGAATCTCGTTGATGTCCATCATTTCGGGGGGAAGCCTGTAATAAAGATTGGGGGCGGGCGACTAAACGCACGCCCGCTAGCAAATCAAGGAGGCAAGTCTAGCGGCTGTGCGCACTTGATATGGAAATGGTATCAGCCTTCTGATGAAGCATTACCGCCAGGGGTCACGTCCCCAACACGCTTTTCCAGCTGTTTGAGACGTCTAGCCATGTCGTCGAGCTGCCTCAAACGCGCTGCGCTTTTACGCCATTCAGCCGCAGGCTGCATGGCGGTACCGGAAGAGTAGGCCCCAGGCTCGGTAATCGAGTGAGTAACCATGGTCATGCCGGTGATGAATACGTTGTCGCAAATGTCGATATGCCCCACCAGACCTACGCCACCGGCGAGCATGCAGTGCTTGCCGATTTTGGTGCTGCCGGAAATCCCCACGCACGCCGCCATGGCGGTGTGATCGCCAATCTGAACGTTGTGGGCGATCTGGATCTGGTTGTCGAGTTTCACACCGTTACCGATCACGGTATCGGCCAAGGCCCCGCGGTCGACAGCCGTATTGACACCAATTTCCACGTCATCGCCGATCAATACACCGCCGACCTGGGCAATCTTGTGCCAGACACCTTTGGCATTGGCAAAGCCGAAGCCTTCACCACCGATCACCGCACCGGATTGAATCACCACACGCTCACCGATACGCACATCGTGGTAAAGGGTCACGCGAGGGGCCAACCAACCGTCCGCACCGATTTCGCAGCGCGCACCAATAAAACAATGCGCACCAACCGTTACACCTGCCGCAATGCGCGCGCCACTCTCGATCACCGCAAACGCGCCAATGCTCGCCGCAGGGTCAACGTAGGCATCGTCGGCGATGACCGCCGATGGATGAATACCGCCGGCGGCCTTGGGTTTCGGATCAAACAGGTGCGACACCCGCGCGTACGCCAGGTAGGGGTCAGCCACCACCAGCGCATCCCCGGCAAACCCTTCAGCATCAGCGGCCTTCAGCAATACAGCTGCAGCGTGGCTGTCGGTGAGGTATTTACGGTATTGAGGGTTTGCGAGGAAGCTCAACTGAGCTGGGCCAGCCTCCTGCAAGGTGGCTAGCCCAGTAATTTCCTTCTCCGGGGAGCCACGCAAGGCAGCCCCCAGGAACTCGGCCAACTCGCCGAGCTTGATAGTCGCGGTCATGGCTTACTTCAGCTGGTTCATGCGCTCGATCACCTGACGGGTGATGTCGTATTGAGGCTTGACGTCGATTACTGCGCCACGCTCGAACACCAGGTCAAAGGCGCCTTTCTTGATCACTTCTTCCACGGCGCTGTCGAGCTTAGGCTTGAGCTGCTTGAGCATTTCGCGGTCGGCAACAGCCTTGGCTTCGTTGAGCTCCTTGGACTGGAACTGGTAGTCACGAGCCTTTTGCTTGAATTCAAGCTCCAGGCGCTCGCGCTCGCCTTGCTGCATCTTGTCACCACCGGCTACCAGACGATCCTGGATGCCCTTGGCGCTGCTTTCCAGAGTCTTGAGCTTGGTCAGTTGCGGACCGAATTTTTTCTCGGCGTCCACGGCGTATTTCTTGGCCGCGTCGGACTCCAGCAGGGCCATCTGATAGTTCAGGACGGCGATTTTCATTTCGGCGAAGGCCGGGGTGGTTACCAGCACGGTGGCCAGCAGAACCAATTGAGTCAACTTACGCACAATGCAACTCCTACAGAATCCGTTGTCGTTATCTTGGGTCAGACGCTTAGAACGTCTGGCCGAGGGAGAATTGGAAAATCTGGGTTTCAGCGTTATCCGGTTTCTTGATCGGCATGGCCAGAGCAAAGCTCAACGGGCCCAGCGCAGTCACCCAGGTCACGCCCACGCCCACGGAGCTCGCCAGGTTGCTGAGGCTCACGTCGTTGCACTGGGTCTGGGACTTCACGCCACTTGGGTTGGTGATCTGCTCGCACTTGGAGTCGAACACGTTACCCACATCCCAGAAGACCGAAGTCCGCAGGGAACGCTGATCTTTCACGAATGGCAGCGGGAACAGGATTTCCGCACCACCCTGGATTAACACGTTACCACCGAATGGCAGCGGCTTATTGTCGGTGTCGACATTAGTACCCTGGTTACCGGTCACACCAACACCACGGCTCGGCGTACCACGCGGACCGAGGGTGCTGTCCTTGAAGCCACGTACCGAGTTGAAACCACCCGCGTAGTAGTTCTCATAGAACGGCAGGCCATTGGTCGAACCATAACCGTCGCCATAGCCCAGCTCTGTGTGCAGGCGCATGGTGTAGTTATCGCTCAGTGGCTGGAACAACTGGCCACGGTAGTCGAGCTTGAAGAACGACAGGTCACTGCCCGGCGTGGTGACTTCCGCAGTAAGGCTCTGGGAATGGCCACGGGTTGCCAGTACGCCTTTATTCAGCGTCGACTCGGACCAGCCGGCGGACGCCTTGAAGTTCACGAACTTGTCACCTTCGCGACGGGTAAAATCGAAGATCTCATCCACGGTGTACACACCGGTCTTGATCTCGTCCTGTTGCGCGGTCAGGCCGAATGTCAGGCGCGACGTCTCGCTGATTGGGTAGCCAACGCTGACACCCGCACCGAGGCTGTCGATCGCATAGCTTGCAACGTCGACATCGAGGTCTTTGTAGTCGGTGGTGCGGTAGAAGGCGTTGTAGCCCAGGCTCACACCGTCAGCAGTCCAGTAGGGGTCGGTATAACCGAAGTTATAGCGGCTCTGGTATTCGCTTCGGGTCAGGCCGATGGACACACGGTTACCGGTACCGAGGAAGTTGTTCTGGGTAATGGAACCACCCAGGATCAGACCGGCGCTCTGTGCAAAACCAACGCTGGCGGTGATCGAACCGGAGGCTTGTTCCTCTACGGCGTAGTTAACGTCGACCTGGTCATCCACACCCGGTACGGCCGGGGTTTCGACGTTGACTTCCTTGAAGAAGCCCAGGCGTTCCAGACGGGTCTTGGACTGGTCGATCAGGTAGGTCGAGGCCCAGCCACCTTCCATCTGGCGCATTTCACGACGCAGCACTTCGTCCTCGGACTTGGTGTTGCCACGGAAGTTGATGCGGTTTACGTAGGCACGCTTGCCTGGGTCAACCACGAAGGTGATGTCCACGGTGTGGTCTTCATCGTGCGGCGTCGGTACGCCGTTGACGTTGGCAAAGGTATAGCCTTCGTTACCCAGGCGACGGGTGATCAGCTCGGACGTGGTGGTCATCAGCTTGCGCGAGAACACCTGGTCTTTCTGCACCAGCAACAGGGACTTGACCTGGTCTTCAGGCACTTTCAGGTCGCCACTGAGTTTTACGTCGCGAACCTTGTACTTCTCGCCTTCGTTGACGTTGACGGTGATGTAGACGTGCTTCTTGTCCGGGGTGATGGACACTTGGGTCGAAGCGATATCCATGTTGATATAGCCACGGTCCAGGTAGTACGAGCGCAGGCGCTCCAGGTCACCGGAGAGTTTTTCACGGGCGTACTTGTCGTCGTTCTTGAAGAACGACAGCCAGTTGGTGGTCTTGAGCTCGAACAGGTCGATCAGGTCTTCATCAGCAAACTTGGTGTTGCCCACCACGTTGATGTGCTGAATGGCCGCGACGGTGCCTTCGTTGATGTTGACCTTGAGGCCGACACGGTTACGCGGCTGCGGGACCACTTCGGTCTCCACGGTCGCGGAGTAGCGACCCTGGGCAACGTACTGGCGCTGCAGTTCGTTACGAACACCTTCAAGGGTGGCGCGCTGGAAGATCTCGCCTTCGGCCAGGCCGGATTGCTTGAGGCCCTTCATCAGGTCTTCAGTCGAGATCGCCTTGTTGCCTTCGATCTCGATACTGGCGACGGAAGGTCGCTCGACGACGGTGATGACAAGGACGTTGCCTTCGCGACCCAGTTGGATGTCTTGAAAGAAACCGGTTTTGAACAGCGCACGAGTGGATTCCACCAGGCGACGGTCGTCAGCCTGTTCCCCGACGTTCAACGGCAAGGCACCAAAGACGCTACCCGCGGAAACCCGCTGGAGGCCGTTGACGCGAATATCGGAGATGGTGAAGGACTCGGCGTGAACTTCGGCGATCATCAATACGGTGAGAACCGCAGTTAGCAGCAGACGTTTCATGAAGTCCTTTCTTATTCCAACTGGCAATAAACAAACTGCCGCAAAATGCGGCAGATTCGCAATTCAGCGAAGCGTTACAGTCGACCCAGATCGTTGACCAGGGCTAATAACATCACCCCAACCACCAAACTGATACCGATCTGTATCCCCCAACCCTGCACCCGATCCGACAACGGGCGACCACGCACCCACTCGACCAGATAAAACAACAGATGCCCCCCATCCAATACAGGAATGGGCAACAAATTCAGAACACCCAGGCTGATACTCAGATAAGCCAGGAAATTCAGGAAATCCGCGACACCCGACTGGGCAGAAGCGCCCGCCACTTTAGCAATGGTTATCGGTCCACTCAAGTTTTTTACCGAGAGCTCGCCGAACAACATTTTCTTGAGGGATTCGAGGGTCAGCACACTCATGGTCCAAGTGCGTTTTGCACCCTCGCCAATTGCCGCCAACGGCCCGAAACTGACCTCACGCACCATCGAGGGTGGCCATTCCGGACTTTTGACCCCGGCACCCAGGTAACCCCCGGCCGCCTTGGCTTCCCCGCGAACAGCCAGGGTCACCGGGACGTCGAGCTGAGCACCGTCACGTTCAATTTTCAACACAATTTTGGTATCAGGGCGCACACGCACCAGATCGACCACTTGCTGCCAGTCACCCAGCGCCTGGCCATCCAAGGCCAGCAGGCGATCGCCGGTTTTCAGACCTGCGGCCTGCGCCGGCCCCTTCGGATCCAGCTCGGCGAGGACCGGTGGCAATGCTGGGCGCCAAGGGCGAATCCCCAGAGACTTGATCGGATCAGGCTCATCGGCACCTTTGAGCCAATGGTCAAGGACCAACGCGCGCAGGGTTTCGGCACTGGAATCCTGCTCACGCACCACGACATTGACGGTGCCGCTTTCACCCAGACGACGCACCAACTGCAGATTGACCGCGCCCCAGCCCGTGGTGGCTTCGCCATCAATGGAAACAATTTCCTGGCCAGCAACCAGGCCGGCCTTCGACGCGATACTGTCCGCCTCGACGGCACCGATGACCGGACGCACCTGCTGGCTGCCCAGCATGGCCAGCACCCAGAAAAACAGCATCGCCAACAGGAAGTTGGCAATCGGGCCGGCGGCGACGATAGCGATACGCTGACGAACGGTCTTGCGATTGAAGGATTGGTCCAACTGATCAGCCGGCACCTCGCCTTCGCGCTCATCGAGCATCTTGACGTAGCCGCCCAACGGGATAGCCGCAATCACGAACTCGGTGCCACGACGGTCGTGCCAGCGAAGCAGCGGCATGCCGAAACCAACGGAAAAGCGCAGTACCTTGACGCCGCAACGACGCGCCACCCAGAAGTGGCCGAATTCGTGGAAGGTAACCAGCACACCCAGAGCAACCAGGGTGCCGACAATCATGTAAAGCGCACTCATCTAATTTCTCCGCATTCCAAACCATTGCCCGAAGGCTCAAACGCTCACAGACTAACGCGCGTTGCGGCTCAGCCAGTCTCTGGCCAACGCCCGGGCCTGGGTGTCCGCCTCGAATACCGCATCCAGATCATTCACAGCCACCACGGGCTCAATGCTCAGGACGTCCTCGATGATACTCGCGATCTGCGGAAAGCGGATGCGCCGTTCGAGAAACGCCGCCACCGCCACTTCGTTGGCCGCATTGAGCATCGCCGGCGCACTGTTACCCGCCTGCGCAGCCTCTTTGGCCAAGCGCAGACAAGGAAAACGCTGCTCGTCCGGCGCCTGGAAATCCAGACGCGCAATGGCAAACAGGTCCAATGGTGCCACACCCGAATCAATCCGCTCCGGCCAGGCCAGCGCGTTGGCGATCGGCGTGCGCATATCGGGATTGCCCAACTGAGCCAATACCGAACCGTCCACGTAGTCGACCAGGGAATGAATCACACTTTGTGGGTGTATCACCACTTCGACCTGGTCAGGTCGCGCATCGAACAGCCAGCACGCCTCGATCAGCTCCAGGCCCTTGTTCATCATGCTGGCCGAATCGACCGAGATTTTGCGGCCCATGGACCAGTTGGGGTGCGCACACGCCTGATCAGGCGACACATGCTCCAACTCCGCCAGCGGGGTTTGGCGAAACGGCCCCCCGGACGCGGTCAGCAGAATTCGACGCACGCCCACCTGGCTCAAGCCGCGCGCGAAGTCTCCGGGCATGCATTGGAAGATGGCGTTATGTTCGCTGTCGAGAGGCAGCAGGACCGCCCCGCTTTTGCGCACAGCCTGCATAAACAGCGCACCGCTCATCACCAGGGCTTCTTTGTTGGCCAGCAGGATTTTTTTGCCCGCATCGACGGCGGCCAGGGTCGGGCGCAGGCCGGCTGCGCCGACGATTGCGGCGACCACCGTATCCACCTCGGCGTCGGCCGACACTTGGCACAATCCCTCCTCCCCGACCAACACCCGCGTGGCAAGCCCGGCAGCCCGCAGGTCGTCCTGCAGCCCTCGCGCCGCAGCCTCTTGAGGCACAACCGCAAAGCGCGGCGTATGCCGCACGCACAGCGCCAGCAACTCGCTCAGGCGAGTGAAGCCGGTCAGGGCAAACACTTGGTAGCGATCAGGATGTCGAGCGATCACATCCAGGGTGCTCAGCCCTACCGAGCCGGTCGCACCCAATACCGTCACCTGTTGCAGGCGGCTCACGAAGCGGACATCCATAACAGGACGGCGAAGATTGGAATGGCAGCGGTGAGGCTATCGATACGGTCCAGCACTCCACCGTGACCCGGCAGCAGGTTGCTGCTGTCCTTGATCCCGGCCTGGCGCTTGAACATGCTTTCGGTGAGGTCACCCACGACCGAGATGAAGACGACGATGGCCGTGCCCACCAATGCCAGGAAAATTTCCTTTACCGACCAACCACGCACTACACCCACCACCAGGGTGATCAGCAAGGTCAAGGCGAGACCACCATACACGCCCTCCCAGCTTTTACCGGGACTGACCGCCGGCGCCAGCTTGCGCTTGCCGAATGCCGACCAGAAAAATAGGCCCCGATATCAGCGCCCCACACCAGCACCATCACGGCCATGATCAGCCAGTTGCCCATCGGTGAATTCTTGATTTCTACCAACCCTTGCCAGGCGGGTAACAGAATCAACAAACCGATCACCAACTTGCTGGCCACACTGGACCATTGCCCGCTGGTGCGCGGGTACGTCAACACCAGGCAGGTCGCAAGCGCCCACCACAACACCGCAGCGCCCAACACCCAAGGCACGACGATGCTCGACAGGGTATACATCAGGAACAGCAACACAGCCACGACCGCGGCATAGGCTATACGCGGCAACTGCGCAGCGAAACCGGCAAGACGCGCCCATTCCCAGGCACCCAGGGTGACAACCAGGCCGATAAACAGCGCAAAGCCGGAACCCTCGAGCAGGAAAAACCCACACAAGGCAATCGGCAACAGGATCAGTGCGGTGATGATTCGTTGTTTAAGCATTTAAACCCGGGCTCCAGCTTCGATCTGCTCGCTCGTTTTTCCGAAACGACGCTGACGGGAAGCGAAATCAGCCAGCGCAGTGCGCATGGCATCGTGTTTGAAGTCCGGCCAGAACAGGTCGGAGAAGTACAGCTCGGTGTAGGCCAGCTGCCACAAGAGAAAATTGCTGATGCGATGTTCACCACCGGTGCGGATACATAAGTCCGGCAACGGCAGGTCGCCGGTCACCAGACAGGTCTGCAACAGTTCGGGCGTGATGTCGTCAGGGCGCAGATGACCGGCCTGCACTTCGCGGGCCAGGCGCTGCGCAGCCTGGGCGATATCCCACTGGCCGCCGTAGTTGGCCGCGATCTGCAACACAAAACGGTCGGCGCCGGCCGTAATGGCCTCGGCTTCACGCATGGCCGCCTGCAACTCCGGATGGAACCGCGAGCGATCACCGATGATGCGCAGACTGATCTTGTTGTCGTTCAGGCGCTTGGCCTCACGACGCAGCGCCTTGAAGAACAGATCCATCAAGGCCGTGACTTCGTCGGCCGGCCGTTGCCAGTTCTCACTGGAGAACGCAAACAGGGTCAGCACCTCGACCTTGGCCTCGGCGCACACCTCGATCACCGCCCGTACCGCATCGACACCCGCTTTATGCCCGGCGACACCCGGCATAAAGCGTTTTTTCGCCCAGCGATTATTCCCATCCATGATGATCGCGACATGGCGCGGCACCACTGAGGGCACAGTCTGCTTGGTCTTGTCCATGAAGGTGTCCTGACTCCTTATACGGCCATCAGGTCCTTTTCTTTTTCTTCCGTGGCCTTGGTGATCTGGGCCTCGGCGTCCTTGGTCAGCTTATCGATATCGGCCACGGCACGACGCTCTTCGTCTTCACTGATTTCCTTGTCCTTGACCAGCTTCTTCAGGTCACCCAATGCATCGCGACGGATGTTACGCACGGCAACACGCGCATCTTCCGCTGCACTGCGCGCCTGCTTGGTGAAGCCCTTGCGGGTTTCTTCGGTCAAGGCCGGCATGGAAATCAGCAGCAATTCGCCCAGGTTGGTCGGATTGAGGTTCAAGCCGGCGCTCTGAATGGCTTTGTCGACAGCGGCGAGCATGTTGCGCTCAAAGGCCACGACCTGCAGGGTGCGCGAATCCTTAACGGTCACGTTGGCCACGCCGCTCAGTGGAGTGTCGGTGCCGTAGTAAGGCACCATCACGCTGCCCAGGATGCTTGGGTGCGCCTTGCCGGTACGAATCTGGCCGAATGCGTGGCTCAGAGACTCCAGGGATTTCTGCATACGCGCTTGGGCGTCTTTCTTGATGTCATTGATCATTGTTGGCCTTCCTCGATCAGAGTCCCTTCCGCGCCGCCATGTACGATATTCAGCAGGGCGCCGGGCTTGTTCATGTTAAATACGCGCAGCGGCATCTTGTGGTCGCGGCACAGGCAAATAGCCGTCAGGTCCATGACCCCCAGCTTGCGATCCAGCACTTCATCGTAAGTCAGATGATCGAACTTCTCGGCATGCGGGTCTTTGAATGGGTCTGCGGTGTACACACCATCCACCTTGGTCGCCTTGAGCACCACGTCGGCATCGATTTCGATGGCACGCAGACACGCGGCGGAGTCAGTGGTGAAGAACGGGTTGCCGGTGCCGGCGGCGAAGATCACCACCTCTTTGGCGTTCAAGTGGCGCATGGCTTTGCGGCGATCATAGTGATCGGTCACGCCGACCATGGAAATAGCCGACATCACGATAGCCGAGATATTGGCACGCTCCAGGGCGTCGCGCATCGCCAAAGCGTTCATCACAGTGGCCAGCATGCCCATGTGGTCGCCGGTGACCCGATCCATGCCGGCCGCACTCAGTGCCGCGCCGCGGAACAGGTTGCCGCCACCGATCACCAGGCCGACTTGTACGCCGATACCGACCAACTGGCCGACTTCCAGCGCCATGCGGTCGAGCACCTTGGGATCGATCCCGAACTCTTCCGAGCCCATCAGAGCCTCGCCGCTGAGCTTGAGTAGAATGCGTTTATAGCGAGCCTGATAACCACTGCCCTGCTGAGCCATTGCGAATCTCTCCTGCGGCGTATTTTAAAAATTCTTGGCGAGCCGTTTACGGCTTGCGTTCACTCTAGCTGGACGCTATCACAGCGCCATCGGAACACGGCTTTGTAAGCCAGTTCCGAAGGGAATCCAAATAAAATCGGCCTTCCCATTTGAAAAGAGGCTGCGCGCGTGAGCGGGCAGCCTCTTTCGGGCGACAGTTGAAAACCGTCTTATTGCTTGGCGGCAGCCAGCTGGGCAGCAACTTCTTCAGCGAAGTTGTCGACCGGCTTCTCGATGCCGTCGCCTACTTTGAAGTAGGTGAAGGAAACGATTTCAGCACCGGCTTTCTTGGCCAGCTCGCCAACCTTGATTTCAGGGTTCTTGACGAACGCCTGCTCAACCAGGCTTGCTTCGGCCAGGAACTTGCTGATACGGCCCTTGACCATGTTCTCAACAATGTTTTCTGGCTTGCCTTTGATTTTTTCTTCGTTCAGCTGCAGGAACACCGCTTTTTCACGCTCGATGGCTTCGGCAGAAACTTCCGAAGGCAGCAGGAACTCAGGGTTGCTGGCCGCTACGTGCATAGCGATGTCCTTGGCCAGTTCAACGTTGCCGCCTTTCAGGACAACTGCAACACCGATCTTGTTGCCGTGCAGGTAACCACCCACCACATCACCTTCAACGCGTACCAGGCGACGGATGTTGACGTTTTCGCCAACCTTGCCGACCAGTACCAGGCGATCAGCTTCTTGAGCGGCGATCAGCGGAGCGGCGTCAGTCAGTTTGTCGGCGAACGCTTTTTCAACGCTGGCAGCAACAAATGCCTTGAAGTCGTCCTGCAGAGCCAGGAAGTCGGTCTGGGAGTTCACTTCCAGCAGAACAGCAGATTTGCCGTCTTCTTTCAGAGCGATAGCGCCTTCAGCAGCCACGTTGCCTGCTTTCTTGGCAGCCTTGATGGCGCCGGAAGCACGCATGTCATCAATGGCTTTTTCGATGTCGCCGTCAGCCTTTTCCAGGGCTTTCTTGCAATCCATCATGCCTTCGCCGGTACGCTCACGCAGTTCTTTAACCAACGCTGCAGTAATTGCTGCCATTTTCAAATTCCTCTTGGATAGGTTTTCAACCATTCCACCCGATCGAACGGGGGATCAATTCTTCCCGAATCTCCGTTGTAGGCTGCTGCACGTTACAGATGATGTAGCTGCGCTGCCGACAAACGGTTTTCGAGGTGGCAAAAAGGGGGCCAAGCCCCCTTTTTGCTTACTGAGTCAACGCCAGGGCGTCAATTACTCAGCGGCGGCTACCGGAGCTTCTTCAGCGAACTGCTCGGTACCACCAGCAACGTGGTTGCGACCACGGATTACAGCGTCAGCCATCGAACCCATGTACAGCTGGATAGCGCGGATTGCGTCATCGTTGCCTGGGATGATGTAGTCAACGCCTTCCGGGCTGCTGTTGGTATCGACTACGCCGATAACAGGGATGCCCAGCTTGTTGGCTTCGGTGATCGCGATGCGCTCATGATCAACGTCGATAACGAACAGTGCGTCAGGCAGACCGCCCATGTCCTTGATACCACCCAGGGAACGATCGAGCTTTTCCAGGTCACGGGAGCGCATCAGCGCTTCTTTCTTGGTCAGCTTGGCGAAAGTACCGTCTTCGGCCTGCACTTCAAGGTCACGCAGACGCTTGATGGAAGCACGGATGGTTTTGAAGTTGGTCAGCATGCCGCCCAACCAGCGGTGATCGACGTACGGCGAACCGCAACGTGCTGCTTCTTCAGCAACGATCTTGCCAGCGGAACGCTTGGTGCCGACGAACAGAATCTTGTTTTTGCCCTGAGCCAGGCGCTCTACGAAAGTCAAAGCTTCGTTGAACATTGGCAGGGTTTTTTCAAGGTTGATGATGTGGATCTTGTTACGCGCGCCGAAAATGTATTTACCCATTTTCGGGTTCCAGTAACGGGTCTGGTGACCGAAGTGCACACCGGCCTTCAGCATATCGCGCATGTTGACTTGGGACATGATAGTTCCTTAATAAGTCGGGTTTGGCCTCCACGTATCCCAATGACCAACCAGCGGCATCAAGGCCTCCGGCACCCAGGTCATCGTGTCGACACGTGTGTGGATTTAAGCTTTTCGGGGCATCCCCGGAAAGCGGCGCATTTTATACCACACGAAGGGCGAAAACGAAACACGCAATCACATCTGACGTGCGCGACCTCTACGCAACCCTTTGAATAGAGCGGATTTAACCCCACCCTATAGAGAGAAGCGATCGTCAGGGGCTCATGGTTTACCGTCCGCGTCTGGTAGAATCGCGTTTTTTGTGGCTTGTGCGAATTCTGCAGCCTTTTGTCGCACGCCCGTAAACCATATTGATTTCAGCGCGTCGCGCTAGAGAGAGCCTGTATGACCGTTAGTTTGAAAACCGCCGAAGACATCGCCGGCATGCGCATTGCCGGCAAACTGGCTGCCGACGTGCTGGAAATGATCGCCGAACACGTCAAGCCCGGCGTCACCACCGAAGAACTGAACCAGATCTGCCACGACTACATCGTCAACGTGCAGAAGGCTATCCCTGCCCCGCTCAACTATAAGGGCTTCCCCAAGTCGATCTGCACCTCGGTCAACCATGTGGTCTGCCACGGCATTCCGGGTGACAAGCCGTTGAAGGATGGCGACACCCTGAACATCGACGTCACCGTGATCAAGGACCGCTACTTCGGCGACACCAGCCGCATGTTCCACGTCGGCAACGTGCCGGTCTGGGCCGAGCGCCTGTCCCAGGTGACCCAGGAGTGCATGTACAAGGCCATCGAGATCGTCAAGCCCGGCTGCCGCCTGGGCGATATCGGCGAAGTGATCCAGAAGCACGCCGAAAAGAACGGTTTCTCGGTGGTTCGCGATTTCTGCGGCCACGGCATCGGCACCGTATTTCACGAAGAACCACAGATTTTGCACTATGGCCGCGCCGGCACCGGCATGGAGCTCAAGGCAGGCATGACCTTTACCATCGAGCCGATGATCAACCAGGGCAAGGCCGACACCAAGGTGCTGGGCGACGGCTGGACCGCCATCACCAAGGACCGCAAGCTCTCGGCCCAATGGGAACACACCCTGCTGGTCACCGAGACCGGCTACGAGATCTTCACCCTGCGCGCCGATGACACGATCCCTCGCGTTTCAGCCTGACGGATTGCCCAGGTTTTCCCGCAGCGTGTTGTGACTGACTGAATAGATAGAAAGGAAAACCGATCGATGCCCCAGGTGGATCCCGAACTCTTCGACCGTGGCCAGTTCCAGGCCGAACTGGCCCTGAAGGCGAGCCCCATCGCCGCGTTCAAGAAGGCCATCCGCCAAGCCCGCGAGGTGCTCGATGAGCGCTTTCGCAGTGGCCGGGACATACGCCGACTGATCGAAGACCGTGCCTGGTTCGTCGACAACATCCTGCAAAAGGCCTGGGAGCAGTTCAGTTGGAGCGAAGACGCCGATATCGCCCTGGTGGCGGTCGGCGGCTACGGGCGTGGCGAACTGCACCCCTATTCCGACATCGACCTGCTGATCCTGCTGGACAGCGCCGATCATGAGATCTTTCGCGATTCCATCGAGCGCTTTCTGACGCTGCTGTGGGACATCGGCCTGGAAGTCGGCCAGAGCGTGCGTTCGGTCGATGAATGCGCCGAAGAAGCCCGCGCCGACTTGACGGTCGTCACCAACCTGATGGAAAGCCGCACCATCTGCGGCCCCGAACGCCTGCGCCAACGAATGCTCGATGTCACCAGCACCGCGCACATGTGGCCCAGCAAGGATTTCTTCCTGGCCAAGCGCGCCGAGCAGAAGACACGGCATCACAAATACAACGACACCGAATACAACCTGGAACCCAACGTCAAAGGCTCGCCGGGCGGGCTGCGCGACATCCAGACGATTTTGTGGGTCGCCCGTCGCCAGTACGGCACCCTGAACCTGCGCGCCCTGGCCGGCGAAGGCTTTTTGGTGGAGAGCGAAAACGCCTTGCTGGCCTCGTCCCAGGAATTCCTGTGGAAGGTGCGCTACGCCCTGCACATGCTCGCCGGGCGCTCCGAAGACCGCCTGCTGTTCGATCATCAGCGCTCCATCGCGACCCTGCTGGGTTTCGAAAGCGAGGACGCCAAGACCAGCATCGAAAGCTTCATGCAGCAGTACTACCGAGTGGTCATGAGCATCGCCCAGCTCAGCGACCTGATTATCCAGCACTTTGAAGAAGTGATCCTGGCCCCCGAAGACGAAGCGCCGCCGCAGCCGATCAATGCGCGCTTCCAGCTGCACGACGGCTATATCGAGGCGCGCAACGACAACGTGTTCCGTCGCACCCCGTTCGCCATGCTGGAAATCTTCGTGTTGATGGCCCAGCAGCCGGAAATCAAAGGCGTGCGCGCCGACACCATCCGCCTGCTGCGGGAAAACCGTCACCTGATCGACGATGATTTTCGCAACGATATCCGCAACACCAGCCTGTTTATCGAGCTGTTCAAGTGCAAGATCGGCATTCACCGCAACCTGCGCCGCATGAACCGCTACGGCATCCTCGGACGTTATCTGCCGGAATTCGGCTTTATCGTCGGGCAGATGCAGCACGACCTGTTCCACATCTATACGGTGGACGCGCATACGCTGAACCTGATCAAACACCTGCGTAAGCTGCAATACACCCAGGTGTCGGAGAAATTTCCGCTGGCCAGTAAGCTGATGGCCAAGCTGCCCAAGCCGGAGCTGATCTACCTGGCCGGCCTGTACCACGACATCGGCAAGGGCCGGCATGGCGACCACTCGGAAGTCGGTGCGGTCGACGCCGAAGCGTTCTGCCAGCGCCACCAGTTGCCGCAGTGGGACAGCCGCCTGATCGTCTGGCTGGTGCAGAACCACCTGGTCATGTCGACCACCGCCCAGCGCAAGGACTTGTCCGACCCGCAGGTGATCCACGACTTCGCGCAGATCGTCGGCAACGAAACCCGCCTCGACTACCTGTACGTGCTGACCGTCTCCGATATCAACGCCACCAACCCGACGCTGTGGAACTCGTGGCGCGCCAGCCTCTTGCGCCAGCTGTATACCGAGACCAAGCGCGCCCTGCGTCGCGGCCTGGAAAACCCGGTGGACCGCGAAGAGCAGATCCGCCGCACCCAAAGCGCGGCGCTGGATATTCTGGTGCGCGGCGGCAACGACCCGGACGACGTCGAGCAATTGTGGTCACAGCTGGGTGACGATTACTTCCTGCGTCACACCGCTGGCGATGTGGCCTGGCACACTGATGCGATCCTGCAACAGCCGGCCGATGGCGGCCCGCTGGTGTTGATCAAGGAAACCACCCAGCGCGAGTTCGAGGGCGGCACGCAGATCTTCATCTATGCGCCCGACCAGCACGACTTCTTCGCCGTGACCGTGGCGGCCATGGACCAGCTCAACCTGAACATCCATGACGCTCGGGTCATTACCTCCAGCAGCCAGTTCACCCTCGACACCTACATCGTGCTCGACACCGAAGGCGAGTCCATCGGCGACAACCCGGCGCGGGTGAAAAAGATCCGCGAAGGCCTCACCGAAGCACTGCGCAACCCGGATGACTACCCGACCATCATCCAGCGCCGCGTGCCGCGCCAACTCAAGCACTTTGCCTTTGCGCCCCAGGTGACCATTTCCAACGATGCACAGCGCCCGGTCACGGTGCTGGAACTCAGCGCCCCGGATCGCCCCGGCCTGCTGGCGCGTATCGGCGGGATCTTCCTGGAATTCGATTTGTCGTTACAGAATGCCAAGATTGCGACCCTCGGCGAGCGCGTGGAAGACGTGTTCTTCATCACCGATGCCGACAACCAGCCGCTGTCCGATCCTGAGCTGTGCCTGCGATTGCAGGAAGCTATCGTGCAGCAGTTGAGCGTGACTCAGGAACCCGGTGTCGAGCTGACGCGCCTGACGATCTAAACCTCATTCCAGTTTTTAACGCCTTGCACGAGATTCCCATGAACAACGCCCTGAACCAGTTGCAGCCCTACCCGTTCGAGAAACTGCGGGCCCTGCTCGGCAGCGTCACACCGAACCCGGACAAGCGCCCGATTGCGCTGTCCATCGGCGAGCCCAAGCACACCTCGCCAGCCTTCGTGGCCGAGGCACTGAGCAGCAACCTCGACCAGATGGCGGTGTACCCCACCACCCTGGGCATCCCGGCCCTGCGCGAGGCTATCGGTGCCTGGTGCGAACGCCGCTTCAACGTGCCAAAGGGCTGGCTGGACCCGGCGCGCAACATCCTGCCGGTCAATGGCACCCGTGAAGCGCTGTTCGCCTTCACCCAGACCGTGGTCAACCGTGGCGACGACGCCCTGGTGGTGAGCCCCAATCCGTTCTACCAAATCTATGAAGGCGCCGCGTTCCTGGCCGGGGCCAAGCCGCACTACCTGCCGTGCCTGGACGAAAACGGCTTCAACCCGGATTTCGATGCGGTTTCGCCGGACATCTGGAAACGCTGCCAGATCCTGTTCCTGTGCTCCCCAGGCAACCCGACCGGCGCGCTGATCCCGGTAGAGACCCTGAAAAAACTCATCGCCCTGGCCGACGAATACGATTTCGTCATTGCCGCCGACGAGTGCTACAGCGAACTGTACTTCGATGAACAAACCCCGCCACCGGGCCTGCTGAGCGCCTGCGTCGAACTGGGTCGCCAGGACTTCAAGCGTTGCGTGGTATTCCACAGCCTGTCCAAACGCTCCAACCTGCCCGGCCTGCGTTCAGGTTTTGTCGCCGGCGACGCCGACATCCTCAAGGCCTTCTTGCTGTACCGCACTTATCACGGCTGCGCGATGCCGGTACAAACCCAACTGGCCAGCATCGCCGCCTGGCAGGACGAGGCTCATGTACAAGCCAACCGCGACCTGTACCGCGAGAAATTCGACGCCGTGCTGACAATCCTCAAACCGGTGCTGGATGTGCAACATCCCGACGGCGGGTTCTACCTGTGGCCAAATGTGGATGGCGACGATACCGCCTTCTGCCGCGACTTGTTCGTGGAAGAGCACGTGACCGTGGTGCCGGGCTCGTACCTGTCGCGCGAGGTGGATGGCGCTAACCCGGGGGCCGGTCGTGTGCGCCTGGCACTGGTTGCGCCGCTGGCCGAGTGCGTCGAAGCGGCTGAGCGGATTCGGGACTTTATTCAGCGTCGCCGGTAAGCAACCGGGTCACTTCAGTGGCCCCAGGTTCGCCTCACTCATATCCAGCTCCGCCAGCACCTCCCGCAAAACGTCATCACCGATCTGGTGATGACGGCTCAAGCTATATAGCTCCAACCGTTGCGCGCGCAGGGCCTTCAGCCGCAGTTTTCGCTCAAGCAGGTCCATCTGCCGCGCCAGTGCCTGGGCTTCGGCCGAATCGTTGAACACCTCCAACTGATGACGATACTCCGACATCAGCCGCGCCTTGAGTTCGGTCGCCAATGCCGCCTGGGCGGCGTCGGACATTTCCGATTCAGCCGGCTCTTCGACCTCCAGCGCGTGAATCGCTGCAACGGCGGTCTTTTTCCACGCCTCGCGCACTTCGTTATGGCGCTTCTCATCGGGGCTCTTTTCGAGACCGCGCAGTAGCAACGGCAAGGCAATGCAGGCGCAGACCAGTGAAAGCAGGATCACGCCGGCCGCAATAAAGATCAGCAGATCGCGCTCAGGAAAGTCTTTGCCAGGCGCCAGCAACAAAGGCACCGACATCACACCCGCCAGTGTCACCGCACCGCGCACCCCGCCGACCGTCAAGAGCCAACAGGATCGGGCGGTAGGTACCAACGTCAGCTCACTTTTCCCACGCAGGCGACGCAACAATCCCGACAGCCTCCAGATGCTCTGTACCCAGATAAACCGCAGCACCACCAGTACCAGGAAGATCGCGACCACATCCACGCAGCGATAGAAAAGCGTTGGCCAAAGCGTCGGTTCATGGCTCACCACCGCCTTGATAATGTCCGGCAATTGCAGGCCCAGCAGCAGGAAGATCAAGCCATTGAAGGCAAACTCCAACAACGACCACACACTGCGATTGAGCAGGCGCGTACTGGTCTGGCGTGGCAGCAGGTCGAGCCAGCTCTGCATCATCCCAGCAGCGACCGCCGACAAAATCCCCGAGGCACCCAAACGCTCAGCCAACACATAGGCAGCAAACGGCAGCA
The DNA here is from genome assembly GCF_016937615.1 of Pseudomonas lactucae. Taxonomy (GTDB): domain Bacteria; phylum Pseudomonadota; class Gammaproteobacteria; order Pseudomonadales; family Pseudomonadaceae; genus Aquipseudomonas; species Aquipseudomonas lactucae. Next base: position 25,574 of record NZ_JAFHKI010000115.1, read on the forward strand.
GTAACATGAACACCACGTGGGTCGCCGGGTCGTCCCAACCGCGCGCGATCATCCAGGCGCGCAAGCGGCCGACCAGCCAGCTCAACGCCACACCGACCGCCAGGCCACCCACCGCTACCAGCACGAAGGTCAGGCTCGCATCCGCCAGGGAAAACACCCCGGTCAACGCCGCGGCCAAGGCGAACTTGAACGTCACCAGGCCCGACGCGTCATTCATCAACGCTTCGCCCTGGAGCATGTGCATCAGCGGGGTGGGCAAACGGTTCTGGGAAATGGCCGACACCGCCACGGCATCCGTCGGCGACAACACGGCGGCCAACGCGAAAGCCACCGGCAAGGGGATCGTCGGCAACAGCCAATGGATGAAGTAACCGGCGCCCACCACGGTAAACAGCACCAGCCCCACCGCCAACGTCAGGATCGGGCCTCTGAGTCGCCACAACTCGCGCTTGGGCATGCGCCATCCGTCGGAGAACAGCAACGGCGGCAGGAACAGAAACAGAAACAACTCCGGGTCCAGCGCCACATGCAGCCCAAGCGTGGGCCAGGCCAGCAGCGCGCCGGCGGCAATCTGCACCAGCGGCAACGGAAGCGGAATCACACGCCCAACCAGACGCGAAACGCTGACCAGCATCAGCAGGATAAGAACGGTGTAGGCGGTTTGCATAACGCGGGGTTCTCGGACAATCGACTTGCAAGGACACACATCAGGCAACAACTAGTCGTTGAAGTGCCATAACCGGGCCATATTACCGGGCTATGTTACGGGCTATGCCACGCAGTGGCTTTTGCACAAAAGTCGCACAGCGCAGGACGAGCGGCACCCAAAGCCGCTGGTCATGGCATAATCCGTAACCTTTAGTTTGCATCCGTCCAAAAGGGGGCAATTCCTTGACCGCTTCAAGCAAAACCTTGCACCTTTTCGGCATAAAAGCCTGCGACACCATGAAAAAGGCGCGCACCTGGCTCGATGAGCACGCGGTGAACTATGAGTTCCACGACTACAAAACGGCCGGTATCGACCGCGAACACTTGACCCAATGGTGCAACGAGCACGGTTGGCAGGTGGTTTTGAACCGTGCGGGCACCACCTTTCGCAAACTCGAAGACGAACGCAAAGCCGATCTCGATCAGTCGAAAGCCATTGAATTGATGCTCGCACAACCTTCGATGATCAAGCGCCCGGTGCTTGATCTCGGTGACAGAACCTTGATTGGCTTCAAGCCAGATACTTATTCGGCGGCCCTCAAGTAGGCCAGCCCTTCCCCATTTTTGTAGAGGTAACAGCATGTCCCATTCCCTGTTCAGCCTGGGCTTCGGCGTCGGCACTCAGAACCGCCAAGGTGCTTGGCTGGAAGTGTTTTACGCACAACCGTTGCTCAACCCGCCAGCTGAAATCGTCGCGGCTATCGCACCCATCCTGGGTTACGCCGAAGGCAACCAGGCCATCACCTTCACCGTGACTCAGGCGCTGCAAATGGCCGACGCGCTCAAAGGCGTCGACGCAGCCCAGGCCGCCCTGCTGAGCCGCCTGGCTGAAAGCCACACGCCGCTGGTCGCTACCCTGCTGGCCGAAGACGCCGCGCTGACCTCCACGCCCGAGGCCTACCTCAAGCTGCACCTGCTGTCGCATCGCCTGGTCAAGCCGCACGGCCTGAGCCTGGCCGGTGTGTTCCCGCAGTTGCCGAACGTGGCCTGGACCAGCCAGGGCGCGATCGACATCAATGAACTGGCCGAACGCCAGCTGGAAGCACGCCTGCGTGGCGACCTGCTGGAAGTGTTTTCGGTGGACAAGTTCCCGAAAATGACCGACTACGTGGTGCCGGCCGGCGTGCGTATCGCTGATGCCGCCCGTCTGCGCCTGGGCGCCTATGTGGGCGAAGGCACCACCGTGATGCACGAAGGTTTCGTCAATTTCAACGCTGGCACCGAAGGCCCGGGCATGATCGAAGGTCGTGTATCGGCGGGCGTATTCGTCGGCAAGGGCTCGGACCTGGGCGGCGGTTGCTCCACCATGGGCACCCTGTCGGGCGGCGGCAACATCGTGATCAAGGTCGGCGAAGGCTGCCTGATCGGCGCCAACGCCGGTATCGGTATTCCGCTGGGCGACCGCAACACCGTGGAGTCGGGCCTGTACGTCACCGCCGGCACCAAGGTCGCACTGCTGGACGAGAAGAACCAACTGGTCAAGGTGGTCAAGGCGCGTGAACTGGCCGGCCAGCCGGACCTGCTGTTCCGCCGCAACTCCGAGACCGGTGCCGTGGAATGCAAAACCCACAAATCGGCCATCGAACTGAACGAAGCGCTGCACGCTCACAACTAAGCAGCCACTCGATGCCACTAACGGGCCGCGCCTTCAGGGGACGGCCCGTTCATACGAGTCTTGACCACCATGCTTGTGCCCTCCCCCTGGCGCGCCGACTTTCCGGCCATCGCCACCCTGCAACGGCAAGACCAGACCTATCTGGACAACGCCGCCACCACGCAAAAACCCCAGGTCCTGCTGGATGCCATCAGTCATTACTACGCCAATGGCGCAGCCAATGTGCACCGGGCCCAGCATTTGCCGGGGGCGCATGCGACCCAAGCCTTCGAGGACAGCCGCAGCAAGGCTGCGCAGTGGTTGAATGCAGGCGACACGGGGCAGATCGTGTTTACCCACGGCGCGACGTCAGCGCTGAACCTCTTGGCTTATGGCCTTGAGCATCTATTCAATGCGGGCGATGAGATTGTCATCAGCGCCCTGGAACACCACGCCAACCTGCTGCCCTGGCAGCAACTGGCCAAACGTCATGCGCTGAAACTGGTGGTATTGCCGCTGGACGATGACGGCGTGATCGACCTGAATGCGGCCGCCGAATTGATCGGCTCGCGTACACGGCTGCTGGCGGTGAGCCAACTCTCCAATGTCCTCGGCACCTGGCAACCCCTGGAGGCCTTACTCGCCCTGGCCAAGGCCCATGGCGCGCTGAGCGTGATCGATGGTGCCCAAGGCATCGTCCATGGTCGCCACGATGTGCAGGCGCTGGGCTGCGACTTTTATGTGTTTTCCAGCCACAAGCTCTACGGCCCGGACGGCGTCGGCGTGCTGTATGGCCGCAACGAAGCCCTGCACCACCTGCGCCACTGGCAGTTCGGCGGCGAGATGGTGCAACAGGCCGACTACCACAGCGCGAGTTTCCGCCCTGCGCCGCTGGGCTTCGAGGCCGGTACCCCACCGATTGCCGGTGTGATCGGTTTGGGCGCCAGCCTGGATTATCTGAGTTCGCTGGATCAGCAGGCGATAATCGCCCATGAGGCAGCGCTGCATGACTACCTGCTGCGCGGGCTAAAAGCGCGCAATGGTCTGCGGCTGCTGGGCTCGCCGCAAGTGGCGCTGGCGAGCTTCACCGTCGAGAACCTGCACAATGCCGACCTCGCCTACCTGCTGGCGGACCAGGGCATTGCCGTGCGCGCCGGCCATCATTGCGCGATGCCACTGCTCAAGCAGATGAACCTCACCGGGGCGATACGCGTGTCGCTGGCCCTGTACAACGACTCGGCCGATGTGGAGCGGTTCTTTGACGCGCTGGATCACACGCTGGATATGCTGCGATGAGCCTGCCGACAGACGCAGTGACTGCGCTGCACACCTTCCAGACGGTTGGCGGTTGGGAGCAACGCGCCCGCCTGCTGATGCAGTGGGGAGAGCGCCTGCCGGTGTTGGCGGACGAGGATAAGATCGAGGCCAACCTGGTGCAGGGCTGCGAGAGCCTGGTGTGGCTGGTCGGCCGCCTGCTGGAAGGCCGTTGGCAGTTTGCTGCCAGCAGCGATGCGCGGATGATTCGAGGGTTGGTGGCGTTGTTGCTGGCGCGAGTCAATGGGTTGTCGGCGGCTGAGTTGCAAGCGGTCGACTTGCCTGACTGGTTCAATCAACTGGGGCTTTCGCGCCAGCTGTCGCCGTCCAGAAGCAACGGCTTGAATGCAGTCCTGCAGCGCATGCGCGAGTTGAGCCGTACACAAATCTAAATGTGGGAGGTGCTGAAATTCAGGCGGGTTTGACCCGCTCTGAAGGCCGGCGCACCCCAGCCACAATCTTGTCCACCGCCTTGGTCGCCGCCACCATGCCAAAGGTCGCGGTGACCATCATCACCGCGCCAAACCCACCGGCACAGTCGAGCTTCACCCCGTCGCCGACAAAACTCTTCTGCAAACAGATGCTGCCGTCCGGCTTGGGATAGCGCAGCTGTTCGGTGGAAAAAACGCACGGCACGCTGTAATGACGGGTCACGGTGCGCGAGAAACCGTAGTCGCGACGCAACGTGGAACGCACTTTCGAGGCCAGCGGGTCGTTGAAGGTGCGGTTCAGGTCGCACACCTGGATCAATGTGGGGTCGATCTGTCCGCCGGCACCGCCGGTGGTGATGATCTGGATCTTGCGGCGCTTGCACCAGGCAATCAGCGCGGCCTTGGCGTTGACCGCGTCGATACAGTCAATCACGCAGTCGATATTCGCAGTGATGTACTCGGCCATGGTGTCGCGGGTCACGAAATCCGCCACTGCATGCACTGTGCAATCCGGGTTGATGCCCCGCAGGCGTTCGGCCATCACCTCGACCTTGGGCTTGCCCACGGTGCTGTCCAGGGCATGCAACTGGCGGTTGCTGTTGCTGACGCAGACATCGTCCAGGTCAAACAGCGAAATCTCGCCCACGCCGCAGCGCGCCATGGCTTCCGCCGCCCAGGAGCCAACGCCGCCGACGCCGACGATCGCCACATGGGCCGCTTTCAAGCGTTCCAGGCCTTCAATGCCATACAAGCGGGCGACGCCTGCAAACCGCGTATCTTCTGTACTCATGACCATTACCCCAAAAACCGGCGCGCATTATGGGCTACGCGGCGACAAGTTTTAAGCTACAAGTTAAGAACTTAGATGTACTTTCGCTGCCCAATGTCCGGTTTTTCTCTGCTTGCTGTACGGTCAGGGAAAGGCCGGTGTAGGATGCGCGCCGTTCGGCGCAGGCCGGCACCTCTTTTCGTTCCACACCTTTTGGAACCCGACATAACCATGGCATCGCGTAAATTTGGACTCAACCTGGTGGTGGTGCTGGCAATTGCCGCACTGTTCACCGGCTTCTGGGCGCTGATCAACCGCCCGGTCACCGCTCCCAACTGGCCTGAGCAGATCTCGGGGTTTTCCTACTCGCCGTTCCAGCAAGGCCAGTACCCGCAAAAAGAGCAGTACCCCACTGACGAGCAGATGCGTCAGGACCTGGCAATCATGAGCAAGCTGACGGACAACATCCGTACCTATTCGGTCGACGGCACCCTGGGGGACATCCCCAAGCTGGCGGAAGAGTTCGGCCTGCGCGTGACCCTCGGGATCTGGATCAGCCCGGACCTGGAGCGCAACGAACGCGAAATCCAACGTGCCATCGAAATTGCCAACAGCTCGCGCAGTGTCGTGCGGGTGGTGGTCGGTAACGAAGCGCTGTTCCGTGAAGAGATCACCCCAGAGGCACTGATCGTGCTGCTGGACCGCGTGCGCGCCGCCGTCAAAGTACCGGTCACGACCTCCGAGCAGTGGCACATCTGGGAAAAGAACCCGCAACTGGCCAAGCACGTCGACCTGATCGCCGCGCACATCCTGCCGTTTTGGGAGTTCATCCCGATGGACAAGGCCGGCCAATATGTACTCGACCGTGCCAGGGACCTGAAGAAACTGTTCCCGAAAAAACCGCTGCTGCTGTCGGAAGTAGGCTGGCCAAGTAACGGGCGCATGCGCGGCGGGAATGAAGCGTCCCCGGCGGACCAGGCGATTTACCTGCGCACACTGGTGAACAAGCTCAATCGCCAGGGCTACAACTACTTCGTGATCGAGGCTTTCGATCAGCCGTGGAAAGTCAGCGATGAAGGCTCGGCCGGTGCCTATTGGGGCGTATTCAACGCCGCGCGCCAGCAGAAATTCAATTTTGAAGGTCCCGTCGTCGCAATCCCCCAATGGCGTGTACTGGCCATCGGTTCGGTGGTGCTCGCGCTGCTGTCGCTGACCCTGCTGATGATCGACGGCTCGGCCCTGCGCCAACGTGGCCGTACCTTCCTGACGTTTATCGCGTTCCTGTGCGGTTCGGTGCTGGTGTGGATCGGCTACGACTACAGTCAGCAATACAGCACCTGGTTCAGTGTCACCGTGGGCATCCTCTTGGCGCTCGGCGCCCTGGGCGTGTTTATCGTGCTGCTCACCGAAGCCCATGAACTGGCCGAAGCGGTGTGGACCCACAAGCGCCGCCGCGAATTCCTGCCGGTTGAAGGGGATTCGGACTACCGCCCGAAAGTATCGATCCACGTGCCGTGCTACAACGAACCGCCGGAGATGGTCAAACAGACCCTCGACGCCCTGGCCGCCCTCGACTATCCGGACTACGAAGTCCTGATCATCGACAACAACACCAAGGACCCGGCGGTTTGGGAACCGGTGCGCGACTACTGCGAAACCCTGGGCCCGCGCTTCAAGTTCTTCCACGTCGCGCCCCTGGCCGGTTTCAAGGGCGGTGCGTTGAACTACCTGATCCCGCACACCGCCAAGGATGCCGAAGTGATCGCAGTGATCGACTCGGACTACTGCGTATCGCCCAACTGGCTCAAGCACATGGTGCCGCACTTCGCCGACCCGAAAATCGCCGTGGTGCAGTCGCCGCAGGATTACCGCGACCAGAACGAAAGCACCTTCAAGAAGCTCTGCTACGCGGAATACAAAGGCTTCTTCCATATCGGCATGGTCACCCGCAACGACCGCGACGCGATCATCCAGCACGGCACCATGACCATGACACGCCGCTCGGTGCTCGAAGAACTGGGCTGGGCCGACTGGTGTATCTGTGAAGACGCCGAACTCGGCCTGCGGGTATTCGAGAAAGGTCTGTCGGCGGCGTATTACCACGACAGCTACGGCAAGGGCCTGATGCCGGACACCTTTATCGACTTCAAGAAACAGCGTTTCCGCTGGGCCTATGGCGCGATCCAGATCATCAAGCGGCACACTGCCAGCCTGTTGCGCGGCAAAGACACCGAGCTGACCCGCGGCCAGCGCTATCACTTCCTGGCGGGCTGGTTGCCGTGGGTGGCCGATGGCATGAACATTTTCTTCACCGTCGGCGCGCTGTTGTGGTCGGCGGCGATGATCATCGTGCGACGCGGGTCGACCGCCGCTGCTGATTTTCGCGATCCCGCCCTTGGCGTTGTTCGTGTTCAAGGTGGGCAAGATCATCTTCCTGTACCGCCGTGCGGTAGGTGTGAACCTCAAGGACGCATTCTGCGCGGCCCTGGCCGGGCTGGCGCTGTCCCACACCATCGCCAAGGCGGTGCTGTATGGTTTCTTCACCACCAGCATTCCGTTCTTTCGTACACCGAAAAACGCGGATAACCATGGCTTCTGGGTGGCCATTTCCGAAGCCCGCGAAGAAATGTTCATCATGCTGCTGTTGTGGGGCGCGGCGCTGGGGATCTACCTGGTGCAGGGCCTGCCGAGCAACGACATGCGCTTCTGGGTGGTGATGCTGCTGGTGCAGTCGCTGCCGTACGTGGCGGCGTTGATCATGGCGTTCCTGTCGTCGCTGCCGAAACCGGCAGCGGCACCTGAGCCCGCACCGGCCAGTTAAAACTGGCGCAATGCACTAAACGGCGGCCTCTGGCCGCGTTTTGCTATAAGATAACGGCCGTTTTGTCTGCCCGCCCTGCTCTTCCAAACATGCTTTCCGGAGTTTTCCCATGACGGCCCATGCCGACCTTTCGCCGACCCTTCAACTTGCCATCGACCTGATCCGTCGCCCGTCGGTCACGCCGATCGACGCCGATTGCCAGAAGCTGATGATGCAGCGCCTGGGCGACGCTGGTTTTGCGCTGGAGCCGATGCGCATCTTCGAGGTGGATAACTTCTGGGCCACCCACGGCAAGCACGAAGGACCGGTGCTGTGCTTTGCCGGCCACACCGACGTGGTACCGACCGGCCCGGTGCAGGCCTGGCAGAACGATCCGTTCGACGCGCTGATCGACGAAAACGGCATGCTCTGCGGGCGTGGCGCCGCCGACATGAAAGGCAGCCTGGCGGCCATGCTGGTGGCCGCGGAGCGTTTCGTCACCGACTACCCGGACCACAAGGGTTCGGTCGCTTTCCTGATCACCAGCGATGAAGAAGGCCCGGCGCACCACGGCACCAAAGCCGTGATCGAACGACTGGCCGCACGCAAGGAGCGCCTGGACTGGTGCATCGTCGGCGAACCATCGAGCACCACCCTGGTGGGCGATGTGGTCAAGAACGGCCGCCGTGGTTCCCTCGGTGCCACCCTGACCGTGCGCGGCGTACAAGGCCACGTGGCCTACCCGCACCTGGCGAAGAACCCGATTCATCTGGCTGCGCCGGCCTTGGCCGAATTGGCCGCGGAGCATTGGGACAACGGCAACACGTTCTTTCCGCCGACCAGCTTCCAGATCTCCAACCTCAATGCCGGCACCGGCGCCACCAACGTGATTCCCGGCGACCTGACGGCGGTGTTCAACTTCCGCTTCTCCACCGAATCCACCGTCGAAGGCCTGCAACAGCGCGTCGCGGCGATTCTCGACAAGCATGGCCTGGACTGGCACGTTGAGTGGGCACTGTCGGGCCTGCCGTTCCTCACCGAACCGGGCGCGTTGCTCGACGCCGTATCGGCCAGCATCAAGGCGATCACCGGTCGCGAAACCCAGGCGTCCACCAGCGGCGGCACCTCGGACGGGCGTTTCATCGCCACCCTCGGCACCCAGGTGGTCGAGCTGGGCCCGGTCAACGCGACGATCCATCAGGTCAACGAGCGCATCCTCGCCAGCGACCTCGATGTGCTGACCGAAATCTACTACCAGACCCTGATCAAGTTGCTCGCCTGATGCTCGCTTGCCCCCTTTGCAGCGCCCCGCTCAACGCGGTGGAAAATGGCGTGGTGTGCCCGGCCGGACACCGTTTTGACCGTGCGCGCCAGGGTTACCTGAACCTGCTGCCGGTGCAGCACAAAAACAGCCGCGATCCGGGCGACAACCTGGCCATGGTCGAGGCACGCCGCGACTTCCTTAACGCCGGGCACTACGCCCCGGTGGCCAGACGCCTGGCGGAACTGGCGGCCGAGCGCGCGCCGCAGCGCTGGGTGGACATCGGCTGTGGCGAGGGTTACTACACCGCGCAAATCGCCGACGCCCTGCCCCACGCCGACGGCTATGCACTGGATATCTCCAAGGAAGCCGTCAAGCGCGCCTGCAAGCGCAACCCGGCGCTGACCTGGTTGATCGCCAGCATGGCCCGCGTGCCCTTGGCCGATGCCAGCTGCCAGTTCCTCGCCAGTGTGTTCAGCCCGTTGGACTGGCAGGAGGCCAAGCGCCTGCTCAGCCCCGGCGGCGGCTTGATGAAGGTTGGCCCCACCCGTGGCCATCTGATGCAATTGCGCGAGCGCCTGTACGACGAAGTGCGCGAGTACACCGACGATAAGCACCTGGCCCTGGTGCCACAGGGCATGAGCCTGGCGCACAGCGAAACCCTGGAGTTCACATTGAGCCTGGCCAAGCCCAGCGACCGCGCCAACCTGCTGGCCATGACACCCCATGGCTGGCGTGCCAGTGCCGAGCGCCGCGCCGAGGTGATCGAGGCCGCCGAGCCGCTGCAGGTCACCGTGTCGATGCGCTACGATTATTTCGTGCTTCAATAACCGACTTTCTACATCCGCGAATGGATTTTCGAATCCCGCAACGAGGAACATCCATGCGCCAACCCGATATCGAGATTTACCTGAAGGACGCCGACGTCGACTACAAGGCCATTGCCGCCTGGCTGGGCGCTGCCTTGGGCCCATGCACCGACTGGGTCCAGAAGGGCCAGACCTACAAGTGCAAGGCCGGCAATGTGCCCGTCACCTGGTTGCCAAAGGCCGTCGGCAAATGGAACAGCCTGTACCTGGAAAGCGACCAGACTCCGTGGGACGACGACATCGCCTGCGCCCGCGCCGCCTTTGCCGCACTGAATGTGGAAGTGCGCTGCGCACCGGGGACATGGGTCGAAGAGGAAGGTGAGGAAAGCGCTGATCGCTGGATGCGCATAAGCGTTGATGGGGAAGAAGAGATCACCTGGAAAACAGCTTAAAAGCAGCTACAAGCTACAAGCTACAAGTCAAAGCGCTTGCAGCTTGTAGCTTGACACTTGCCGCTCGGCCTTACAGGCGACCACATCCTCCGCCTGCAACCCCTTCTCACCGCTCACAACCGCGTATTCCACCTGCTGGCCTTCGGCCAACGAGCGGTGGCCTTCGCCGCGAATGGCGCGGTAGTGTACAAACACATCCTTGCCGTCTTCGCGCTGGATAAAGCCATAGCCCTTTGCATCGTTGAACCACTTCACATTGCCGGTTTCGCGCTCTGCCATCTGTTTTACTCCCACGTCGTTTTTTTATTGTTGAGCCGTTTCGCGTTGAACTGCCGAGTATAAGACAGGCGCAAAAACGATCAACTCAAGTTTACATCGCTGCTTTTTTGCCGATTTTCGGCGAATACGGCACACTACCGGCCCGAGCACCTGCTCGGTTTTTTCCACTTCAAGCAGCTCACCTATGACCCGCTCCCCGTTCCGCCGTCTGGTATTTGGCACCTTGCGCCGACTGTTGTACCTCTGGGTCCGCTCGGAGACGATCAACCAGTCGTCCCTAACCCTTAACCTGGACCGCAGCCGGCCGGTGTTCTACGTCCTGCAATCGCCCTCGCTCACCGAGTTGGCCGTGGTCGATGCCGAGTGCACCAAAGCCGGCCTGCCACGCCCGGTGCTGCCGGTATCGGTCGGCCCGCTGATGGAACCCGCGGCGTTCTTCTACCTCACGCCGGAGCCCGACTGGCTCGGCCGCCAGGACAAGCGCGGCGCGCCGCCGACCCTGACCCGCCTGGTCAACACGCTGACCGAACATGCCGAAGAGAATGCACAAATCATTCCGGTCAGCGTGTTCTGGGGCCAGTCGCCCGAGAGCGAGTCCAGCCCGTGGAAGCTGCTGTTTGCCGACAGCTGGGCCGTCACCGGGCGTCTGCGCCGGTTGTTGAGCATTCTGATACTGGGTCGCAAGACCCGTGTGCAATTCTCCGCGCCTATCAACCTGCGTGAATTGATCGAGCACAATAAAGGGCACGAACGCACTGTGCGGATGGCCCAGCGCATCCTGCGTGTGCACTTTCGTAACCTCAAGACCGCCGTGATCGGCCCCGACCTGTCCCACCGCCGCAACCTGGTGAAGGGCCTGGTCAACATGCCGCTGGTACGCCAGGCCATTTTTGATGAAGCCGAGCGCGAAAAAATCAGCCCGGAAAAAGCCAAGGCCCAAGCCCTGCGCTATGGCAACGAAATTGCCTCGGACTACACCTACACCGCGATCCGCTTTTTGGAAGTGGTGCTGAGCTGGTTCTGGAACAAGATCTACGACGGTATCAAGGTCAATAACATCGAGGGTGTGCAAAAGGTCGCCCAGGGTTATGAAGTGATCTATGTGCCCTGCCACCGCAGCCATATCGACTACCTGCTGCTCTCGTACCTGCTGTTCAAGAACGGGCTGACCCCACCGCACATCGCCGCCGGCATCAACCTGAACATGCCGGTGATCGGCAGCCTGCTGCGCCGGGGCGGTGCGTTTTTCATGCGCCGCACCTTCAAGGGCAACCCGCTGTACACCTCGGTGTTCAACGAATACCTGCACACCTTGTTCACCAAGGGTTTCCCGGTGGAGTACTTCGTCGAGGGCGGACGCTCGCGCACCGGGCGCATGCTGCAACCGAAAACCGGGATGCTGGCGATTACCCTGCGCAGTTTCCTGCGCTCCTCACGCATGCCCATCGTGTTTGTCCCCGTATACATCGGCTACGAGCGCGTGCTTGAAGGCCGCACCTACCTGGGCGAACTGCGCGGCGCGAGCAAGAAAAAAGAGTCGATCTTCGATATTTTCAAAGTGGTCGGCGCGCTCAAGCAGCGTTTCGGCCAGGTCGCGGTCAACTTCGGCGAGCCGATCAAGCTGGCCGAGTTCCTTGACCATGAACAACCCGACTGGCGCGCCCAGGAACTGGGGCCTAACTACAAACCGGCGTGGCTCAACGAAACCACCAACCGCCTCGGCGAACAGGTGGCGCGCCACTTGAACGAAGCCGCGGCGGTGAACCCGGTGAACCTGGTGGCCCTGGCGCTGCTGTCCACCACGCGCCTGGCCCTGGACGAGCAAGCCATGGCTCGCCAGCTGGACCTGTACCTGGCGCTGCTGCGCCGTGTGCCCTACTCACCGCACACCACCCTGCCGGAAGGCGACGGCCAGGCCTTGATCAAGCACGTCAAGGACATGGACCTGCTGTCGGAACAAAGCGATGCCCTGGGCAAGATCCTGTACCTGGACGAGCAGAACGCCGTCCTGATGACCTACTACCGCAACAACGTGCTGCACATCTTCGCCCTGCCGGCGTTGCTGGCGAGTTTCTTCCAGAGCAGTTCGCGCATGAGCCGCGAGCAGATCCTGCGCTACACCCACGCGCTGTATCCGTACCTGCAATCGGAGTTGTTTATCCGCTGGTCGCTGGAAGAACTTGACGCGGTCATCGACCAATGGCTCGAAGCGTTCGTCGAACAAGGCCTGCTGCGCTTTGAAAAAGACCTGTACCTGCGTCCGGCACCGAGTTCACGGCACTTTGTGTTGCTGACCCTGCTGTCCAAGAGCATCGCCCAGACCCTGCAGCGTTTTTACATGGCCATCTCGCTGCTGCTCAACAGCGGCCAGAACAGCATCAGCGCCGAAGAACTGGAAGACTTGTGCACGATCATGGCCCAGCGCCTGTCAATCCTGCATGGTCTCAATGCGCCGGAGTTCTTCGATAAGAGCCTTTTCCGACATTTTATTCAGACCTTGCTGGAGCAGGATGTACTGCGTCGCGACGAGGCCGGCAAGTTGAGCTACCACGACCTGCTTGGCGAGTTGGCCGAAGGTGCCGCCAAACGCGTGCTGCCCGCCGAGATTCGCCTGTCGATCCGCCAGGTGGCGCTGCACCGAGTGGATGGCGCAGCCGAACAACCGACTGACCCGGAAGAAACCCGCTAAATTGATTGAGGCGCCGGTGGAATGCTGGCGCTGTTTACAAGGAGCGACACCATGAAAAAGATCATTCTCCTGGGTCTCAGCGCCCTGCTCGGAGCCTGCCAATCCATGAGCCCTGCCCCGAAAGCCAGCCTTGACGGCGAAGTGTTCTACCTACAACGCATCGCCCTGCCACCGACGGCCATCTTGAGCATCACCCTGCAGGACGTCTCGCTGGCGGACGCCCCGGCCGTAACCCTGGCCGAACAGAAAGGCCCGGTCAAAGGCCAGGTGCCATTGCCGTTCCACCTCAGCTATGACCCGGCGCAGGTCAAGCCTGGCCACAGTTATTCGGTGAGTGCTCGCATCGAACTGGAGGGCAAGCTACTGTTTATCACCACCGAGCGGCACACCGTGCAACTCAACGGCCAGGACCCTCAGCCTCTGCGTCTGCGCGTTGATGCCGCGGCCCACTGAATTCGAACATAAGGAAGCCTCCATGCTCCGTAACTCCCTTCGCCTGACCGCCCTGTGTGCCGGCCTGTTGCTCGGTGCCAACGCCATGGCCCTGGACCTTGGCAGCCTGTCCCAGGGCGATGCCAGCGGCGGTCTCAAGGACGCCCTCACCCAAGGCGCGCAGATCGCGGTTAAACAACTGGGCACCCCCGGCGGTTTCAGCAACAACCCCGAAGTGAAGATCGGCCTGCCGGGCAAACTCGGCAAAGTCGCCGACAAGCTGAAAATGTTCGGCATGGGTGACCAGGTCACACAGCTGGAAACCAGCATGAACAAGGCAGCGGAAACCGCCGTGACTCAGGCCCAGCCGATCCTGGTCAACGCTGTGAAGAACATGAGCGTGACCGACGCCAAGGGCATTCTCAGCGGTGGCCAGGATTCCGCCACCCAGTACCTGAACAAAAGCAGCCGTGAAGAAATTCGCGCCAAGTTCCTGCCTATCGTCAAGGCCGCCACCGACAAAGTCGGCGTGGCCCAGCAGTACAACGCCCTGGCCGGCAAGGCCGCGGCCTTTGGCGCGGTGGATGCCAAGAGCGCCAACGTTGAGAACTACGTGACCGAGCAGGCCCTGGATGGTTTGTTCAAGATGATTGCGCAGCAGGAAGAAACGATTCGCAGGAATCCAGCGGCTGCGGCTACCAGCTTGGCCAAGAAGGTGTTTGGCGCGCTGTAACAACCTTCCGATCTGCCCTGCCCCCCACAAGCGCCTCGTATTCTCGAGGCGTTTGCGTAAAAAGAGCCTCAAAATCAGTAATTTATTGCCGACTTCATGACAATCCTCAGCTCAACGGCTTTCATGTAGCAACACTTCGGAGGGGGCTCGGGATTGCACTCCTCAGGAGGTTTGGGCATGCAATACTCTGGAGGTTTGGGTTCGCAATACTCTGGAGGTTTGGGTTTGCAGTCCTCAGGAGGCTTGGGCCTGAAGCTCTCAAGGGGCTTGGGTTTGCAATACCCAGGACGCTTGGGCTTACAACGCTCAGGAGGCATGGGTTTACACTTTTCAGGAGGTTTTGGCCTGCAGGGCGGACGCAGAAAAGCCTTCAAACTAGCTATACACATGGCGAACTCCTTAAATTCATTCCAATCACTACTGTTTCTGCCGACGAGCAAGAGCAGTAGGTACCTGCCAACCAGGTAACATTGAGTGGCAATCAATAAGGAAAGGTTCCTAGCCCGCGTAGTGAGCTTCCTATCTCTCACATAGGAAGAGTGCTCATTCTGCCGCATGCCAACGGTGACGGGCGCGTACTATCTACGCCCCGACAACCGAGATGACAGCCTGATTATCCAGCCTCCTTTTTGACGCGAAACCACGCCGCATAAAGCGCCGGGAGAAAGAGCAAGGTCAATGCCGTAGCCACGATCAACCCTCCCATGATCGCCACGGCCATTGGCCCGAAGAACACACTGCGCGACAGCGGAATCATCGCCAGCACCGCCGCCAGTGCCGTCAGAACAATCGGGCGAAAGCGTCGGACCGTAGCTTCGATAATTGCCTGCCAAGGTGCCAGGCCGGCCTTGATGTCTTGCTCGATCTGATCCACCAAAATCACCGAGTTACGCATGATCATTCCCGACAGCGCGATGGTACCAAGCATGGCGACGAAGCCGAAGGGTTGGTGGAATACCAGCAGGAACAGGGTCACGCCGATCAGCCCCAACGGTGCGGTGAGAAAGACCATCGCCGTGCGCGAAAAGCTGCGCAGTTGCAGCATCAGCAAGGTCAGCACCACCACGATAAACAGCGGCACGCCGGCCTTCACCGAGTTTTGCCCACGCGCTGAATCTTCAACCGTGCCACCCACTTCCAGCAGGTAGCCGTCCGGCAGTTCGGCTCGTACATCGGCGAGCGTCGGCAAGATCTGCTGCACGAGGGTCGCCGGCTGTTCCTTGCCGTAGATGTCGGCCCGCACATTCACCGTGGGCAAGCGATTGCGATGCCAGATGATGCCCTCTTCGAATCCATATTCGAGGGTGGCAATCTGCGACAGCGCGACGCTTTTGCCGTTATCCGTTGGCACCGCCAGGCTTGGCAGCAGCGACAACTCCGTGCGTTCGTGCACGGTGCCGCGCAGGAGAATTTCGATCAACTCGTTGTCCTCCCGGAATTGGCTGACGCTGGAGCCGGTGAGCGAACTCTGCAGGAATTTCGACAGGTTGGCAGTGCTCACACCCAGCGCCCTGGCGCGGTCCTGGTCGATATTCAGGTAGACGATTTTGCTCGGTTCTTCCCAGTCCAGGTGCACGTTGGCTACGTGGGCGTTTTCGCGAACCTTGGCCGCCACTTTCCGAGCCAGCGCGCGGACTTCTTCAATGTGCTCGCCGGTTACACGGAACTGCACCGGATAGCCCACGGGCGGACCGTTCTCCAGGCGGGTGACGCGCGCGCGCAGTTCGGGGAATTGTTCGTTGAGCGTTTCGATCAACCAGAGGCGCAGGCTTTCGCGTTCTTCAATGGTCTTGGCCAGCACCACAAATTGCGCGAAGCTGGCCGCCGGCAACTGCTGGTCCAGCGGCAGGTAGAAACGTGGCGAACCGGTGCCGACGTAGGCCACATAGTTGTCGATGCCCGCGTGCGCCTTGAGCAATCCTTCCAGGCGTTTGACCTGGTCGGCGGTGTTGCTCAGGGAGGCGCCTTCGGCCAGTTTCAGGTCGACCATCAACTCCAGGCGACCGGAAGCAGGGAAGAATTGTTGCGGCACAAAGCGGAACAACGCCACCGAGCCGATAAACAGCAACAGGGTCAACACGATCACGGTTTTGCGCCGACGCACGCACCACTCCACCAAACGCCTTACACGCTGGTAGAAAGGCGTGCCGTAGGGGTCAGGGCCGTCGGTGCCGTGTTTGGCCGCATGAATTTTCGCCAGGTCCGGCAGGAGTTTTTCCCCAAGGTAGGGCACAAACACCACGGCGGCGACCCATGAGGCGAGCAGTGCGATGGTCACTACCTGGAAGATCGAGCGGGTGTATTCGCCGGTGCTCGACTGCGCAGTGGCAATCGGCAGGAAGCCTGCGGCCGTGATCAGCGTACCGGTGAGCATCGGAAACGCGGTGCTGGTCCAGGCGAAACTCGCAGCTTTGAGCCGGTCGTAGCCTTGCTCCATTTTGATCGCCATCATTTCAACGGCGATGATCGCGTCGTCCACCAGCAACCCCAAGGCCAGGACCAAGGCGCCTAGAGAAATCTTGTGCAGGCCGATGCCGAGGTAATACATGGTGGCGAAGGTCATCGCCAGCACCAGCGGAATCGCCAGGGCCACCACCATACCGGTGCGTAAGCCAAGGGAGAAGAAGCTCACCAACAACACGATGGCCAGGGCCTCAGCCAGCACCTGGACGAATTCACCGACACTGGTTTTCACCGCTGCCGGCTGGTCAGACACCTTGCGCAGCTCCATGCCGGCCGGAAGATTCTTCTGCAAGCGTGCGAACTCGCCTTCAAGGGCCTTGCCCAGTACCAGAATGTCGCCGCCGTCGCGCATGGCCACGGCGAGGCCGATAGCATCTGCGCCCATGTAACGCATGCGCGGGGCCGGTGGGTCGTTGAAACCACGGTGGATCTCAGCCACATCGCCGATACGGAAGGCGCGGTCGCCGACGCGAATCGGGAAGTTGCGAATTTCTTCCACCGTCTTGAAGTTGCCCGACACGCGCAGTTGCACACGCTCGCTCGGGGTCTCGAAGAAACCGGCGGTGGAGACCGCATTCTGTTCCTGCAACGCCTGCTGCACCGCCGCCAACGGCAAGCCGAGGGTGGCGAGCTTGAGGTTGGACAGTTCGATCCAGATCTTCTCGTCCTGTAGGCCAAGCAACTCGACCTTGCCCACATCCGGCACGCGTTGCAGTTGAATCTGGATGCGGTCGGCGTAGTCCTTGAGCACGGCGTAGTCGAATCCGTCGCCGGTCAGGGCGTAGATATTGCCGAACGTGGTGCCGAACTCATCGTTGAAAAACGGCCCCTGGATATCCGGCGGCAAGGTCTGGCGGATGTCGCTGATTTTCTTGCGCACCTGATACCACAGCTCGGGAATCTGCGCCGAACGCATCGAATCACGGGCAATAAAGGTGACCTGGGATTCACCAGGGCGGGAGAACGACACGATGCGTTCGTACTCACCGGTCTCCATGAGTTTTTTCTCGATTCGCTCGGTGACCTGGCGCGATACCTCCTGGGCCGTGGCCCCGGGCCAGTTGGTCTTGATCACCATAGCCTTGAAGGTAAAGGGCGGGTCTTCGCTTTGCCCCAGCTTGGTGTAGGACAAAGTGCCAACCACGGCCAGCAGGATCATCAGGAACAGTACGATCTGGCGATTACGCAACGCCCATTCGGAAAGATTGAAACCCATCGGGACTACTCCTTGGCCGCCAGATTCACCAAACGGTTGGAGCGATCCACCGGGCGCACTTGCTGGCCCTCGTGGAGCACATGCACGCCTGCGGCGACCACCCAATCACTGGCGGTCAAGCCTTCCAGGACCGGCACGGTTTTTTCGCCGAAGGCGCCGATGCGCACCGGGATGCGTGTGAGGGTGTTGTCCGGCTTCACCCGCCAGACGTAGGACGCACCGTTCTCCGCACTCAGGGCAGACAGAGGCACCGACAATGGAATAACGCCGTCGGCCTGTATGAATACGCGCGCACTCTGGCCCAACTCGGCCGGCACCTTGCCACTGGTGAAGGCGACACGGGCCGCGAACGTGCGCGATTTGGGATCGGCGGCGGGTGACAGTTCACGGATGCGCCCGGCAAAACGCTGATCCGGCTGGCTCCACAACTCGACCGACACCGGCTGCCCGACCTTGAAGCGGCCAAACCCCTGTTCCGGCAAGCTGATCAGCACTTCGCGCTCGCCATCGGTGGCCAGGGCGAACACGGTTTGCCCGGCGGACACCACCTGGCCGACTTCCACCGCGCGCTTGGCGACGACGCCGTCCTGGGGCGCACGCAATACGGCGTAACCGGCCTGGTTGCTGGCCACGTCGAACTCGGCCTTGATTTGCTTGAGGCGTGCTTCGCCTGCGCGGTAGAGATTCTCGGAATTGTCGTACTGGGAACGGCTGACCATCTGGCGGTCCATCAGGGTCTTGTAGCGATCACGCTCGGCGCGTACCAGGCTCAGGTTGGCCTCGGCTGCGGCCACCTGGGCGCGGGTGGCTTCCAATTGCAGGCGCACGTCCTGGGGATCGAGTTCCGCCAGAGCCTGGTTGGCCTTGACGCGCTCCCCCTCTTCCACCAGCCGCTTGCTGACTTTGCCGCCGATGCGAAAGGCCAGGTCCGGTTCATAGCGAGCGCGCACTTCTCCGGGGTAGCTGTCCGTCGACTGTGCCGATGGCTGCGGCTGCACCACCATGGCCGGGCGGACGCTGGTTTGGACCGCTTCGTCATGCCCGCAGGCGGCCAGCAGGAAGACCAAGCTGACAGGCAACGCAAGGGGCAGGAAAGTGCTGCGCATGCTGAAGGACCTTTCGCAAATGGAGCTAGGAATAATTATACTGGTCAGTATGTTATTAATACCAAACTCACCAGTCCAGTATTAAAGGTGAAAATGTCCGACAATCCCGCCAACACCAATAGCCCTGGGCGTCCCAAGGACATGGCAAAACGCCAGGCAATCCTCGAAGCAGCCAAATTTCTGTTTTTGAGTAACGGTTACGCCAACACCAGCATGGATGCCGTGGCCTTGGAGGCCGGCGTATCAAAACTGACCGTCTATAGCCACTTCACCGACAAAGAGACGCTGTTCACCGCCGCCGTCGTGGCCAAGTGCGAAGAACAGTTGCCGGTGATGTTCTTCGAGCTGCCCGCGGACGTGCCCGTGCACACGGTGCTGTTGAACATCGCGCGGGGCTTTCATCGGCTGATTAATAGCGAAGAGTCGGTAAACCTGCATCGCCTGATGATGACCACCGGTAATCAGGACGCGAAATTGTCCCGTATCTTTTTCGAGGCCGGCCCCATGCGCATGCTGCAAGGCATGGAGCGCCTGCTCGGCAAGATCGACCAGAGCGGCACCCTGAGCATCGACAAACCCTTCAGGGCCGCCGAACACTTTTTTTGTCTGCTCAAGGGTACGGCGAATTTCTGTTTGCTGTATGGCTGCGGCGGGCAACTGAGTGAAGAAGCCGCCGAAGCACACGTGCAGGAGGTGGTGGGGTTGTTTATGCGGGCGTATGGGAGAGGGGCAGTTGCAAGTGGTTAGCTGCAAGCGGCAAGTGTGCAGCGCATTTGCTTGCAGCTTGCAGCTTAGAGCTTGAGCGCTTTTTTAGCATAGATGTCATAGCGGCTGGACTTGCCATCCAGCGCGTGGCTCGGCTTGGGCCCTTCGATGCACGGCGCCTTGCGCGGGCGCTTGACCACCACGCGGTGACTGGCCAGGGCCAGGGCGGCGGCGAGCAGAGCCGGTGCGTCCGGGTCGTCGCCCACCAGGGGCCGGAACAGACGCATTTCCTTCTTCACCAGGGCAGTTTTCTCACGATGGGGGAACATCGGGTCCAGGTAGATCACCTGGGGCGGCTCACCTTCCCAATCGCGCATCACGTCGATGGAGTTGCCCTTGAGCAGCTTCATGCGCGCCACGATCGGCGCCACTTCAAAATCATCCGCAGCGCGTGCCAGGCCGTCTTCGAGCAGGGCGCCGATCAGTGGCTGGCGCTCGATCAGGCTCATCTCGCAACCCAGGCTGGCCAGCACGAACGCGTCCTTGCCCAGGCCCGCCGTCGCATCCAGCACCCGCGGACGCACACCTTGGGCCACGCCCACGGCCTTGGCGATCATCTGCCCGCTGCCGCCGCCGTATAGACGCCGGTGCGCGGCGCCGCCTTCAACGAAGTCCACGCGAACCGGCCCTGGCGCATCCGGCCCGAGCTGCTGCAACTGCAGCCCGTGCTCGCCGACTTGCAGGGAAAAATCCGCATCCGCAAGCTGTAAAGGCAAGCCAAGCAGATGCGCCCAATAGTCGGCGCGGTCCTTGAAACCTTCGGCCAAAGCCTCGACCTGGATGCGGCTGGCCGCTGGATGTTCGCTCATCAATCGCTACGCTCAAAAATATTAAGGATCGGCAAATACCGGCCGATAAAAACAACAGTCAGGTATTTTGCCAGAGCTGAGCGTCGACCGAAAAAAATGTCAGACATTCTCCCCCTAACCATCGGTGTACTGCCGACCCACAACCACTACGGCCTGCGCAATACTCAAGCGCTGGCGGGGTGAGCCATGTGTGGCAGGACTTCTTCGCCCGGGCGCTGGCCGAGCAACTTGGCGACGCGCCGGACGCGCTCGCGGCTAAAGCAGCGGCTGTGGTGGATCCGGCGGTAGAACCCAGCGAAGGCGCCGACCTGCTGTCGCAGATCCTCACCCAGCGTGAATGCGATGTGAAAGACACCGAAATCGCCCCGCCTGAGCCATTGTTCCTGCCCATCGCCGAATTCGACACCGAGTTGCTGCCACCGGCCGCCATTCCATTCCCGCAAGAAGAGATCGTCGCTCAGCAACGCCAGCAGAACTTTGAAAGCGCCTGGGTTCGCCCCATCGTGCTGACCGCCGGCCAGCCAGTGCCTGAGCCAGGCCCGGCGCCGCAGCCACGCCCGCTGCACTTGCCGATTGCCGAGTTCGAACTGGACCTGTTGCCACCGCCCGCCACGCCTTATCCAACCGAAGAGCTGCTGGCCCAACAGAAAGCCCTGGACTTCGATTATCACTGGGCACGCCCACTGATCACGCAGAACCTGCGACTGGCCGCCTGACCCTCAGCGGCACACCCACCATCGCCCCATATCCAGATGAAAATGGTTGCGGTGCGCGGCGTTGTAATCCGGGCTCAACACCACGTTGAAATCATCACAGGCGCTGTCACGCACCTGACGCAGGAAGCGCGCCTTGTCACCCTCCCCCGGCCAATCCTTGAGCACGCTGATACTGCGCCCATCCGCCAGGCGAAACCCGGCGATATCCAAGGCATTGGCCGAGGCATGCTGGCTCAGCCGCCCGTCGGCACGGTTATACATGTTGCGACAGGCAAAGCTGCCCAAGTGATCGACCCGCGTCACCGCCTGACCAAACACCGCCTCAGCCGCCGGTTGCAAGCTGTGACGCTCGAACAGGGCGAACGCCACGGCCAGCGGGCAACTGGCGAGAAAGCTGCTGCTTAACCCGACTGCCGCGCTCTGTACGCGCAAGGTATTGCGCAAGGGGCAGGCCGCGTCGGCAGGCGTATCCGCCTGATGGCTCACACGCAGACCGGATGTTTCCAACACTTGATCGCACAGCGCGGGATCATCCTGCAGGCGTCCCAGTTTGTAGCGGGTCAGCAGGTTGGGACTGGCGCGCACGTCCAGCGGTGCCCATGGGTTCCATTCATCGGGCAACGGCAGCCAGCCACGCCATACGCCCATCGCCAGAGCGCCGCCAAGCAGCAGCAATACGCCCAGCATTTTAAAAAACCGCACCGCTTAACCCTTGAAAAACTGGTTGGCCTGGCTGAACGGCATTGAGCGCTCGGTAAAGGTGAATGTCCCCGACTCAAAAACTTCCTGAGCGGCGCGATAAAACTCGCCATAGGCCGCCAATGCCATCGCCGAGCCAACGCTGATGCGCTTGACGCCCATCGCGCTCAACTGCGCCACGCTGAGTTTGAGCCCGCCGGACATCAGCACATTCACAGGCTTGGGCGCCACGGCCTTGACCACCGCCAGCACGTCTTCGGCGCTGCGCAGGCCGGGCGCATAGAGCACGTCGGCACCAGCTTCGGCGTAGGCTTGCAGGCGGCGAATGGTGTCGGGCAAATCCAGGCGGCCATGCAGGAAGTTTTCCGCGCGGGCGGTCAGGGTGAAGGGGAATGGCAGGCTGCGGGCAGCGGCAACGGCGGCCTCCACGCGCGCGACGCCGAGGCTGAAGGAGTAGATCGGGTCGTGCGCAACGCCCGTGGCATCTTCGATGGAGCCGCCGACGATGCCCGTGGCCGCAGCACGCAGGATGGTCTGGGCACAGCCTTCGGGGGTGTCACTGAAGCCGTTTTCCAGATCAGCCGCAACCGGTAGCGCGGTAGCCTGGGCAATCAGGCCGGCGTTGAGCAAGGTGTCTTCCAGGGACAGCGCGCCTTCGGCATCCGGGCGCGCCAGGCTGAACGCATAACCGGCGCTGGTGGTGGCCAACGCTTCGAACCCCAGGCTGGCGAGCATCACGGCGGAGCCGGCATCCCATGGGTTGGGCATCACGAACGCGCGGTCGCGCTCATGCAGGGCCTTGAAGGTTTCGGCGCGAAGGGTTTGGGCATCCATGGCTGACTCCTGGCGGAAAAAAGAGCCTAGAGTAACCCCAGTTGCTCCGCTTCGGGAGCGCGATCCAACGTCGGCAGCGCCGGCAGGCCTGGCAGGCGCGCCATCAGCCTTTCGTGGAAACGCAGCGCCAGTTGCGCGGCCAGGCGGTTGTCGGAGGTATGCAAGAACACGTACGGGGTGCGGCCCTCCTCGATCCAACCGGCGATTTTTTCCACCCATGGGACCAGGAAGGGGTCGTTGGCCTCAAGTTCCGGATGGCCGATAAACCGCACTTGGGGAAACAGCGTCAGCGCGGCCGGGCGTGGTGGCACCTTGGGCTTTTTCGATTGGGCATGCAGCACCGCCGCCGAGGTGGAGGTGCAACTGAACAGTGCACGCGGGTCAAGGCATATACGCTCCACGCCACGGTCACGCAACAGACGGTTAAGCATGCGCTCGGCATCACCCTTGGCGAAGAACTCGGGGTGGCGCACTTCCACGGCCATCGGGCGCTCCAGTCCGTCGATAAAACCGGCCAGCTCGCCCAGGCGCTGCGGCGAAAAAGTCGCCGACAATTGCAGCCACAACGGCGAAACGCGCTCGCCCAATGGGCTCATGAGGCCAACAAAGCTTTCCGCCGCTGGCAACTGCTCACGCAAGTCGCCACCGTGGCTGATATCACCGGGGAACTTGGCGGTGAAGCGAAAATCATCGGGCATGATCTCGGCCCAGCGCTGCACGGTGGCGGCTGAGGGTCGGGCATAAAACGTGGTATTGCCTTCAACGGCGTTGAAGACCTGGGAATAGAGGGCGAGATAATCGCTGGAACGGGCATCGGCGGGGTACAGGTACTCGCGCCAAGCGTTTTCGCTCCAGGATGGGCAACCGATGAAGTAAGGCAGGCGCATCAAATATGAATGTCGAGGCCCAGCACTTCCATATCCCATTCGACAAAGCCGGCGGTGGTCAGGTAGCTGGCCAGGGCGGTGGCGACGCTTTTGCTCATGGAGCGCGGGAAGACCATATCTTGCTGACGGGCTGGCAGGCCGCTGATGCGTGCTTGAGAACTGGCCTGCGCGTCGGACTGCACCTCAATGAAGTCCGGCGAATCTTCGACGGAGTCGTCTACCGTGACGTTTGCCTTGCGTGGCTTACGCTTGATTGGGTACGACTGTGAGGAAAATCCATCAATACGCATAGGCGCGAACTCGCTATCAGTAATGGCATTTTGGCAGCACTGTCCGTCGCGCGCAAATGCTCTGGTGATAACTAGAACACATAATTTGAAAAAGGTTTAAAAACAGCGGCAAATTCTGACGATTGGCGACTTTTAGCCCAAATTGCCATCATTTTTGGCGTCAAATAATCCCTCTTTCCGCCTTGGTCTGCGCAACCTTGTCACGCAAGTACACCGGTGCGGCCTGATCGGCAGGTATCGCCTCGCCACGCTCGAAAGCAAAACGCGCCAGGGTCAGCAGGTCTTCGGCATGAGGCAGCATTGTGGCGTCCTGGCCAGCCAGCTGCACGCCGATACGCTCGCCATAGCCCCAGCCGGTGCCAGCCCCGAACCAATCACCGCTGGCGTCCTCAGGCAATACCGACGACTCCGGTGGCTGCACCGCCTCTACTCCCACCAGGCGCATCTCGCCCGCCGTTTCGCGATAGCAGCCCCAATAGACCTCATCCATCCGCGCATCGATGGCCGCGGCCACTTGCGAGGCACCGTGTTCACGCAACGCACGCTGGGCCAGTACCGCCAGGTTGGACACCGGCAATACCGGACGCTCCAGCGCAAAGGCAAGGCCTTGCACCACGCCAATGGCGATGCGCACACCGGTGAACGCACCCGGGCCACGGCCGAAGGCGATGGCGTCGACCGCCGCCAGGGTGGTGCCGGCGTCTTCGAGAAGCTGCTTGATCATGGGCAACAGCTTCTGGGCGTGCAGGCGCGGGATCACCTCGTAGTGGCTGGTTACTTTGCCGTTGTGCAGCAAGGCAACGGAGCAAGCTTCAGTCGCGGTATCCAGGGCCAGCAGGATGCTCATCGGTGTGGGTGTCCAAGTCAAAAAAGTGCGCCAGTATAAACAACAACGGCCCGCAAGCGGGCGTTGTGTATGAAGCGGATCGAAGGATCAGCTCAGTGCCTGCAGCACCTTGGCAGTGATCGCTTCCACCGAACCCACGCCAGGGATGTGGCTGTACTTCGGCTTGCCCTGGGCAGCGGACAGCTTCTGGTAAAAGTCCACCAGCGGCTTGGTCTGCGAGTGGTAGACCGACAGGCGATGACGCACGGTTTCTTCCGTGTCGTCTTTACGCTGCACCAGGTCTTCACCGGTGACATCGTCCTTGCCTTCAACCTTCGGCGGGTTGTAGACGACGTGGTACACGCGGCCCGAGCCTTCGTGAACGCGACGCCCGGCAATGCGCTGGACGATTTCTTCGTCTTCAACGGCGATTTCGACCACGGCGTCCAGCTCGACACCAGCCTTCACCAGGGCTTCAGCCTGGGGAATGGTGCGTGGGAAACCATCGAACAGGAAACCGTTCTTGCAGTCTTCCTGACTGATGCGTTCCTTGACCAGGTTGATGATCAGGTCATCGGAAACCAGGCCGCCGCTGTCCATCACGCTCTTGGCGATCAGGCCCAGCTCGGTGCCGGCCTTGACGGCCGCACGCAGCATGTCGCCGGTGGAGATTTGTGGAATGCCGAATTTTTCGGTGATGAACTTTGCCTGAGTACCTTTACCGGCCCCGGGAGCTCCCAGCAGAATGACGCGCATCGATGTGCTCCTCAATTTTTTATAGAGATGACGCTCGGATTCGCCACGTGGGGGCAAATCTCGTAGAAATACGGCTCGTAAAAATAGGATTCGGGCCGCACAAACGGCCAAAGGCTGATCAAGATACACAGCAGGCCTTAACCACACAAGCCGCCAAAAGTCGCAGGAACCCGTGCTGCGTATGCGCCATAGGTAGGGTGTGCCTGGGTGCAACCCAACCGTTCAAACAACGACCGCCCGTTTCGGGGCGGTCGTCGCGGTTTAGCTGCAAGCCGTTGAGAACACGCAAAAAACCTCAGCCGGTGTTGCGCAAACCGGCGGCGATACCGGCCACGCAGACCAGCAGCGCCTGTTCCAGAGGGCTGTCCTGTGCCGCTTCCTGTTGACGCGAACGTGCCAACAACTCGGCCTGCAACAAGTGCAAGGGGTCGAGGTAGGTGTTGCGCAGGCGGATGAACTCCAGGGTGTCGGGGCTATGGGCCAGCAGTTGCGACTGGCCGGTCAGGCCGAGCACCACGCCACAGGCCTGCGACAATAGGTCGCGCAAATGCGCTCCCAATGGCAACAGGTCGGACTGCACCAAGCGCTCATCGTACAAACGCGCGATATCGGCGTCGGCCTTGGCCAACACCATTTCCAGCATATCGATGCGGGTACGGAAGAATGGCCACTGCTCGCGCATCTGCCCCAGCAATTGGCCTTCGCCGCGCGCCAGGGCCTTGCTCAACGCAGCTTCCCAGCCGAGCCACGCTGGCAGCATCAGGCGGGTCTGGGTCCAGCCGAAGATCCACGGAATGGCCCGCAGGCTTTCTATACCGCCGGCACGACGCTTGGCCGGGCGGCTGCCCAATGGCAAACGGCCGAGTTCCCGCTCCGGCGTGGACTGGCGGAAATACTCGACGAATTGCGGATTTTCCCGCACGACGGCGCGGTAGGCACTGACACCATCCGCCGCCAATTCGTCCATCAAATGTCGCCACGCTGGCTCCGGTGGTGGCGGCGGCAATAATGTCGCCTCCAGCACGCCGCCAGGTACAGATTGAGGTTCTGTTCGGCGATGTCCGGCAGGCCGAACTTGAAGCGGATCATCTCGCCTTGCTCAGTGGTGCGGAACCGCCCCGCCACCGAACCCGGCGGCTGCGACAGGATTGCCGCGTGGGCCGGGCCGCCGCCACGCCCGACGGTGCCGCCGCGACCATGGAACAACAGCAGTTCCACCTGTTGCTCGCGGCAGATATCCACCAGCCGCTCCTGCGCCCGATACTGCGCCCAGGCGGCGGCGGTGGTGCCGGCATCCTTGGCCGAGTCGGAGTAGCCGATCATCACTTCCTGCGGGCCCTGCAACCGCGCGCGGTAACCTGGCAGCAACAACAGCTGCTCGATCACAGGGCCGGCGTTATCCAGGTCGGCCAGGGTTTCGAACAGCGGCACGACGCGCATCGGCCGTTGCACGCCCGACTCTTTAAGCAGCAGTTGCACGGCCAGCACATCCGACGCCGCGCCGGCCATGGAGATGACGTACGAACCCAACGAACCCGCTGGTGCGGCAGCGATTTCCTTGCAGGTATTCAACACTTCAGCGGTATCCGCCGAGGGCTTGAAATAACCCGGCAGCAGCGGTCGACGGTTGGCCAGTTCCTTCATCAAAAAGCTGATACGTGCAGCTTCGTCCCAGTCCTCATAGCGACCCAGGCCCAGGTAATCGGTGATTTCGGTCATGGCCGCGCAATGGCGGCTGGCGTCCTGCCGAACATCCAGGCGTACCAGGAACAAGCCAAAGGTCACGGCCCGGCGCAGGCAGTCGAGCAACGGGCCATCGGCGATCACGCCCATGCCGCACTCATGCAGCGACTGGTAGCACAGCTCCAGCGGCTCCAACAGGTCGCGGTTGTTCTGCAGCACCTCGGCCGGTGCAGGCGTGTTGCTGCCCAACGCGGTATGGGCCCACTGGCGCGTGGCACGCAGACGTTCGCGAAGCTGCTTGAGCAGGCTGCGGTAGGGTTCGACGCTGTCACCGACCTTGGCCTGCAACGCCGGGCTGGCCTTTTGCATCGACAGCTCGGAGGCCAGGTGGTCGATATCGCGCAAGTACAAATCGGCGGCCATCCAGCGCGCCAGCAGCAGCACTTCGCGGGTGACCGGCGCGGTGACATTCGGGTTGCCGTCGCGATCACCGCCCATCCAGGAAGCAAAGCGAATCGGCGCCGCCTCAAGCGGCAGGCGCAGGCCAGTGGCGGCATGCAAGGCCTGGTCAGCCTTGCGCAGATAACTGGGGATGGCGTGCCACAGCGAATGCTCGATGACGGCAAAGCCCCATTTGGCTTCATCCACCGGGGTGGGCCGGGTACGGCGGATTTCTTCGGTGTGCCAGGCTTCGGCGATCAGTCGTTGCAGGCGCTGACGGATCTGTTCGCGTTCGGCTGTGGTGAGGTCGCGGTGATCCTGCAGCGCCAGTTGCGCGGCAATCGCGTCGTATTTCTGGATCAGGGTACGGCGCGCCACTTCGGTGGGGTGGGCGGTGAGCACCAGTTCGATCTCCAGGCGGCCCAACTGGCGGGCCAGGGATTCGTTGCTGTGGCCTTCGCGTTGCAGGCGGGCCAGCAACTCCGGCAATACTCGGGACTCGAAGGGCGCCGGTTGCGACTCGTCGCGCCGATGGATCAACTGGTACTGCTCAGCGATATTGGCCAGGTTGAGGAACTGGTTGAACGCCCGCGCCACCGGCAGCAGTTCGTCTTCCTGCAACTGGTTGAGGCGGGTGCTCAGTTCATCACCGGCGGCTTTCTCGGAAACGGCTCCACGGCGATCCGCCTTGGCGCCTTTGCGGATCTGCTCGATCTTGTCGAGAAAGTCATCGCCGTACTGCTCTCGAATGGTATTGCCCAGCAGTTCACCCAGCAGGTGAACATCCTCACGCAAGCGTGCATCGATATCACTCATCAGCCAATCTCCAGCCAGAAATCCGGGACGCGCAGGTTTGCCAGAGTGCCGCCAGCTTGGTTTTATGACAAGACTTTAAACCTTGCGACTTGCAGCTAGTCTCAACTGTGAGCCGTCACGCTTGTCAGCGTGGCGACCGGTCACTCATCACCGTCCGCCAGCGCGGGCTTTATTGAGGTTGCCATGAAAATCCGAGAACTGGCCCAGCATTGGGAAGAGAACGCCAAGGGCCGCCTGACAGAAACCAAATATGCGATCCACCTGGATGTTGAGGCCGCCGCGCGGCTGGCGGCCATCGCCGAAATGTACCCCAAGCGCCATCCCGAAGCGTTGCTCGGCGAGCTGATCGGCGCCGCCCTCGAAGAGCTGGAAGCCAGCTTTCCGTACATCAAGGGTCAGCAGGTCATCGCCACCGATGAAGAGGGTGACCCGCTCTACGAAGACGTCGGCCCTACGCCCCGCTTCCTGACCTTATCGCGCCGCTATCTGCATGATTTATCAGCCGGTTCCGACGAACCCAAGCACTGACCGAGATTCACCAAACCCGTTAAACCCCTGGTATTCCGGGCCTCTCCCGAGGCTCGGCGTACTCCTGCGCGGGGCAAAAGTTCCATTTTTTTACGCTGACCGATCAGTCAGGTATTTTTTTAGGCAAATCGCCATCCTCGCTGAACTATTCAAAAAAGCCGTCGGTCACAGCCAGTAAGCCATCACTTGGAACGGCCGTTTGAAAGGGTATTTCGAGCATTACCGCCGGGCCCGAAGCCGTTCGCCAATCGAGATGGATTTTGAAGTTTTTCAGGAGTTATCCAATGGAGTTGAAGACGATGAAGACCAGCACTGCCAAATCCTCGTTTAACCACCTGCGCGGGCTTAAATTGGCCGCGCTGGCAATCGGCACCAGCTTCGTTCTGGCGGGCTGCGCCGGCAACCCTCCGACCGAGCAATACGCAGTAACGCAGTCTGCGGTGAACAGCGCAGTCAGCGCCGGCGGCACCGAGTATGCGGCCGTAGAAATGAAGTCGGCCCAGGACAAGCTCAAGCAAGCTGAAATCGCTATGCACGACAAGAACTATGAAGAAGCCCGCCGCCTGGCCGAACAAGCCGAGTGGGATGCTCGCGTTGCAGAGCGTAAGGCCCAGGCCGCCAAGGCTGATCAGGCGGTGAAGGATTCCCAGAAGGCTGTCGACGAGTTGCGTAAGGAAGGCATGCGCCCGGCTGCTATCCAGCAGAAATAAGCCGCTTGCCGTAACCGCACCGCACCCGATATCGAATTGAAAGGACGACACGATTATGCGTAAACAATTGATGATCCCTGCCCTGCTGGCAATGAGCGTTGCTCTGGCCGCGTGCTCCACCCCGCCGAACGCGAACCTGGAAAATGCACGGACCAATTTCTCGGCCCTGCAGGCCAACCCGAACGCCACCAAGGTAGCGGCCCTTGAAACCAAGGACGCACAAGACTGGCTGGACAAGGCTGACAAGGCCTACCGCGACAAGGAAGACCAGAAGAAGGTCGACCAACTGGCCTACCTGACCAACCAGCGTGTTGAAGTGGCCAAAGACACCATCGCGCTGCGCGAGTCCGAAGCCAAGTTGAAGAACGCCGGCGACGAACGTGCCCGCGCTCTGCTGGACGCCCGTGATGCGCAAATCAAGCAATTGCAGGACAGCCTGAACGCCAAGCAAACCGATCGCGGCACGCTGGTGACCTTTGGCGACGTGCTGTTTGCCACCAACAAGTCCGACCTGAAATCCACGGGGCTGGTGAATATCACCAAACTGGCGCAGTTCCTGCGCGACAACCCGGACCGTAAAGTGATTGTCGAGGGCTACACCGACAGCACCGGTTCCGATTCGTACAACCAGAGCCTGTCCGAGCGCCGTGCGGCCTCCGTACAACGTGCACTGGCCCAGCAAGGCGTGGATATCTCGCGCATCGTGACCCAGGGTTACGGCAAGGAATACCCGGTTGCCGATAACGGCAGCGTGTCGGGCCGCGCCATGAATCGTCGTGTGGAAGTGACCATTTCCAATGACAACCAGCCGGTCAAGCCGCGTTCGTCGATGGCGAACTGATCGAACGGCACTGAAAAAAAACCCACCTGACGGTGGGTTTTTTTTGCTTGTCAGACAGGGATCTGGCGACCATTGTCGCTGTCCGGCATCATCGCCTCCATACCTTGGCGCCCACTCATCATTTTTCTGATTTGGTCAGCGTCGGGCTGATCGCCCGAACCACCGGAGCCTGATCCGCCACCTCCCTGAGCACCACCGGCGCCCGCCAGCATTTCGAGAAGTTTCTTGAGCAGCTCCGAGTCCATTTTCCCCTGCTGATCACCAACGTCTTGAGCGCCATCCTGCCCCAGGCTTTCCTGACCCCTTGCCATTCCCAACATCTTGCTTATAGCGCCAATGCCATTCATATCTACTCCAGAGTCCATATTCGTAAGCTATCTGCCAGTCGTACTGGCAAACTAGTCAGTGGCGCTTTACGACAAACGGTTCCAGATATTTCCGGCGTTTTAGGGTGAAAAAAGTGCTATTGCTGCAGCTGCGGTGTTTCCTGGCCCAGGCAGCGCACGGCCTGCTTCTTGTTGTTCACCAACACACCGCTCAGGCCTTTCTGCTCGGTATCGAACATCACCAGCACACCATCGACGCACTGCGCCACTTGAGCGGCCGGGGTCAGGGAGATTTTGTAGTCCTCACCGGGCACGGTCTTGAGCATGGTGAAGTCGCTGAGCAGCAACGCGTCCTCAGGCTTGGCGAAGTGCAAATAGCCGTAGTACCACAGGCAGCCGACGGTGCCGATGATGGTGCCGATACCGGTGAGGATCAGCGGGATCATGTTGCGTTCTTCGCTCATTGCGGGCTCTCTGATGGATCAACTTTAGGAATGGGGTAGTTCGGAATCTCGCCCAGGCGGCGCAGGCCGTTGAAGTGCTGCGGGTCGTCCAGATAGCGCAGCATCACGGTTTGCCAGGTCTTGTCGGCAAAGGTCTGCACATGGCCACCCCGGGTCAGCTGCAACACTCTGGGCGGTGGCGCCGCCTGGTACAGGCGGATGCCATTGGCCAGGGGCACGATCGGGTCATCCAGGCTGTGGAACAGCAGTTTCGGCACGCCGGTCAGTTGCGGCATGGCGTTGATCGCGCTGTCGGCGTCGGGCACCAGCCAAGACAAGGGCACCTGTAAGGGCCATGTTAACCAGGAGGTGCTCAGGGCGAATTGTCCTACGTCACGATAACTGGCGGGCACACCATCGAGCACCAGCGCTTTGAGTTGGGACTGACGCTGCGGGTGCTCCGCCAGGTAATGCACCGCCAGCGCGCCGCCCAGGCTTTGGCCAAGCACAATCAGCGGCTGACCCTGGGTTTCGGGCGCCTGGTCGAGCCAGTTGAACGCCGCATCCACGTCCTGATAAATCGCCGGCAATGAGGGCTTGCCTTCCGACAGCCCATAACCGCGATAGTCCAGCAGCAGTACCTGGTAACCCTGCTCCGGCAACCACCAGCTGCCGCCCAGGTGCCAGGCCAGGTTACCGCCGTTGCCGTGCAGGTGCAGCACCGTACCTTTGACGGGTACTCCGGCCTTGGCCGGCAGCCACCAGGCACGCAGCTTGACGCCGTCGGCGGTGGTGAGGGTGACATCACGGTATTGCAAGTGCGCTTTTTCGGGCGTGAATGGCAGGCCGGGTTCGGGGTAGAACAGCAGGGAGCTGCAACCGTTCAATGTGAGTAGCAGGCACAGAATGCCGAGGATTCTCATCCGTTGAAGCCTCGTGAATAACAGCGTTTAAAGGATATTGGAGTAATCCGCCTCGATCCGATCCAGGCTCAGGTGGTTGAGGAAGTTGGAGAAACACATCCACGCCGCCAGCGCGTTCATATCGCGAAATTGCTCGGGCAGGTACTTGGGCGGCACCACCAGGCCTTCGTCGACCAGTTGGCGCAGGGTGCGCATGTCTTCCAGGGTGGTCTTGCCGCAGAACAGCAGCGGCACTTGCTCCAGCTTGCCTTTGCGCACGGCCAGCTGAATGTAGTTGTAGACCATGATAAAGCCCTTGAGGTAGGACAGATCCTTGGTAAACGGCAGGCCATTGGGCACCGACCCACGGAACACCCGGCTGGCGTTGCCATAGCTTTCGGCCATTTCAAAACCTTGCTCGCGGAAGAACTCGAACACCTGCAGGAAGTCGGCGCCCTCTTCCACCATATGGATGGCGCGGGTGCGGTTGGTCAGTTTGCGCAGGCGACTCGGGTAGGACGCGAAGGTGATGATTTCCATCAGGATCGCCAGGCCTTCCTGGGTCACGGTGGACGACGGCGGCCCTTTGGACAGGAACGTGCAGATCGGCTGGTTCTGGCCGTTAAGCGTGGTGCCCACATGCACCAGGCCTTCGTGCACTTCGAGGGCGCGCACGTCACGGTCGTTGAACATCGCATCGGCGCGGATCTTGATGTAGTCGGCGCCCGCCGCGGCGTCGGCGACGATACCGTCGGACTCGAATACGCGGATGGTTTCTTCAGCCTCGCCAAAGACTTTGTTCAGGCGGGTTTGCAGCAGCGCGACGGCGTCCTTGGCGGTGAGGGTCTTGGCTTCATCCTTGAGGTCGCCACGGCCGTCAATATTGTTCAGGTAGCCGGAGAGCATCAGACCGAGGTCGGCCAGGGTCGGATCGCCGGCGTGGAACGCGTCGGAGGCGGCGCCGTACAGCTCCTGGGAAATCAGGCCGAAGTCCTCGGTGCCGCGCGCTTCGAGCATGCGCACCACCATGCGGTATTCCTTGCACATGCGGCGCATGATCTGCCCTACCGGGCTGAACTGGCCAAGGCGCCGCGTGATGTCGCGCTCGATGTTCTGAAACTCCAGCTTCACTGCGCTGGAGTCGAACGTCAGCGGCCGATTGAGGTAATAATCGCGGTCCACCGCAGGCATGGCCTTGCCCTTGG
Organism: Pseudomonas lactucae; assembly: GCF_016937615.1. Lineage (GTDB taxonomy): Bacteria > Pseudomonadota > Gammaproteobacteria > Pseudomonadales > Pseudomonadaceae > Aquipseudomonas > Aquipseudomonas lactucae. The sequence goes on from NZ_JAFHKI010000115.1 coordinate 59,107, forward strand.
CCTTGAGGAAGCCCTGACGAATGTTGTCGTCCCACTTCACGGCGTCGAGGACGCGAATCGGTGTCTGCGCCAGCACAATGCGATCAGACAAAGTGCGTATCGTCTGCTGGTAATCGTCCACCTGACGCTTCCTTCTTTAAACGTTATTGGCCCACGCGCCGGTAGCGCACGGCTTCAACGAACACATCGGCATTGGCCGGGTTATCCAGGTAGGCAAACACCTGGTCCATGGGACTATCCACCCGCACGCCGGCGCCTTCTACCGTGTCTATGGCGCTGCCATGCAACACCTGTTGACCGATGGCCTGCTGGATCTGTTCCAGATCCAGGTTGTAGACCACCAGTTCGTGCTTTTCGTCGAGCTCGAAGCCCGCCAGGATGAAATGCCCGCCGAACCTTTCCGGTAACGGCGCCGACATGTACCAGCGATCGCCATGGCGCGACACGTTGAACAGGTACTCATCACGCTGGCCGGGCTTGGCCGTAGGGTAGCTCACGGCCTTGTAACGTCCGTCGCCCGCTCGGGAAATCTGCAGGTTGAGGGGCTCGCCCCAGGCATTCTTGCTGGCCCACTTGCCTAGTAGCTCATTTGGCGCCGCCTCGTGGGCCGGCAGCGGGTCCTTGAACGTCACCAGGCATCCGCTGAGCAGCAGCAACGACACGACGATTGCGACGACACGCCAGGCTTTCATGTAATAACCCCACAGAAAGCAGATTGAGCACAGGGCTAGACCGAGGCCAACACCAAATGCATGTAGCGCTTGAGAATCTCAAGCATCTCTTCACCGGTCAGGGGCTCTGCGCCGCCCAGCAGGCCCTGATATTCCATCCGACTGATAATCGCCGTCAACACTTTGGCATCCTGTTGCGGCTCGCGGGAGCCCAATACCTGGAAAAACTGCCCGGTGCCCTGCAACAGGATCTGCTGGTGGGAACGCACCAGCTCGGCCAGGCGCGGGTTCAGCAGCGCTTCCTGGCGGAAGGCCAGTTCGGCCATCAGGTAGTCGCGACGGTTGGTCAGTTGGCGCAGCACGTAGTCAGCGGTCAGCCGTGCGATGTCATCGGCCAGTTGCGAGCGCGACGCTGCGCTGCCATCGCCATAGGCGACCATCTCGCGCAACAAGCCTTCGTTGCGTACCCACAGCTTGCCCATGAAGGCAGCGCTGCGCTCCACGTACTGGGCAAAGGTGTCGGTGAGCAGGTCGTCGATATCCTTGAAGTAATAGGTAGTGGCCGACAACGGCACCCCCGCCTCCGCCGCCACCGCCCGATGGCGCACGGCACGCACGCCATCGCGCACCACGATGCGCATGGCCGCATCGAGAATATCCTGTCGGCGTTGTTCGCTGCCCCTGCGGCTGGCCTTGCGGCCTTGATACTGGACGCTTTCAGCCACGGCAGCAGCGATGCCGGCGGCGCCTTCTTGTGCGGTTACGCGGTTCACCAAACACATCCTTGAAGAGTAAAAAACCTGGCGTCGTTTGCTTGACGCTTATAAACGCCACATAAAAAAGCCGCCTTATAAAAGGCGGCTTCGGAGTTCGCTACGGTTACGCTTGTGGCCGCATGTGCGGGAACAAGATCACATCGCGGATCGACGGCGAGTTGGTCAACAGCATCACCAGGCGGTCGATGCCGATACCTTCACCGGCGGTTGGCGGCATGCCGTATTCCAGGGCCCGAACGAAGTCGGCGTCGTAGTGCATGGCTTCGTCGTCGCCAGCGTCCTTGTCGGCCACCTGGGCCATGAAGCGCTCGGCCTGATCTTCGGCGTCGTTAAGCTCGGAATACGCGTTGGCGATTTCACGGCCGCCGATGAACAGCTCGAAACGGTCGGTGACGTTTGGATTCTCGTCGTTACGACGGGCCAGCGGCGACACTTCGAACGGGTACTGGGTAATGAAGTGCGGCTGTTCCAGCTTATGCTCCACCAGCTCTTCGAAAATCATCACCTGCAGCTTGCCCAGGCCTTCGAAGCCCAGCACCTTGGCGCCGGCTTTCTTGGCGATGGTGCGGGCCTTGTCGATGTCGTTCAGGTCATCGGCCGTCAGCTCAGGGTTGTACTTGAGGATCGAGTCGAACACCGACAGGCGCACGAACGGCTCGCCGAAGTGGAACACCTTGTCGCCGTACGGCACATCGGTGCTGCCCAGGATCAGCTGCGCCAGTTCGCGGAACAGTTCCTCGGTGAGGTCCATGTTGTCTTCATAGTCGGCGTAGGCCTGGTAGAACTCCAACATGGTGAATTCAGGGTTGTGACGGGTCGAGACGCCTTCGTTGCGGAAGTTGCGGTTGATCTCGAACACTTTCTCGAAACCGCCAACCACCAGGCGCTTGAGGTAGAGCTCCGGCGCGATACGCAGGAACATTTCCATGTCCAGCGCGTTGTGGTGGGTTTCGAACGGCTTGGCTGCGGCACCCCCGGGGATGGTCTGCAGCATCGGGGTTTCCACTTCCAGGAAGTCGCGCTGCATCAGGAAGCTGCGGATATGGGCGATGACTTGCGAACGCACGCGGAAGGTCTGGCGCACGTCTTCGTTGACGATCAGGTCAACATAGCGCTGGCGGTAGCGCTGCTCGGTGTCGGTCAGGCCGTGGTGCTTGTCCGGCAGCGGGCGCAGCGACTTGGTCAGCAGGCGCACGCTGGTCATCTCGACATACAGGTCGCCCTTGCCCGAACGGGCCAGGGTGCCTTCAGCTGCGATGATGTCGCCCATGTCCCAGGTTTTCACCGAGGCCAGGGTTTCTTCGGACAGGGTTTTACGGTTGACGTAGACCTGGATACGCCCGGTCATGTCCTGGATCACCATGAACGAGCCACGGTTGAGCATGATGCGACCTGCCACCTTGACCGGGATCGCAGCCTCTGCCAGCTCTTCCTTGGTCTTGTCCGCATATTGCTTCTGCAGGGCATCGCAGTAGTTGTCGCGGCGGAAGTCGTTGGGGAAGGCGTTACCCTTGGCGCGCTCGGCAGCAAGCTTTTCCTTGCGCAGGGCGATCAGGGAGTTTTCTTCCTGTTGCAGGGCTTGCGTATCGAGTTGTTGGTCGCTCATGTCTTTTGAAATTCCATCACAGGTTCGTTGCCCCCACCGGTGCGGGGGACTTGGGGTCTTGGCTGACGGTTTACAGCCCTGATTTCAAGCTGGCTTCCAGGTATTCGTCGATATCGCCGTCGAGCACCTTGTCGCAGTCGCTGCGTTCGATGTTAGTGCGCAGATCCTTGATCCGCGACGCGTCGAGCACATAAGAACGGATCTGGTGACCCCAGCCGATATCCGACTTGGTGTCTTCCAGTGCCTGGGAAGCCGCATTGCGCTTCTGCATTTCCTGCTCGTACAACTTGGCCCGCAGCATTTTCATGGCGGTGTCCTTGTTCGCATGCTGGGAACGTTCGTTCTGGCAGCTGACCACGGTGTTGGTCGGTACGTGGGTGATACGTACGGCCGAGTCGGTGGTGTTAACGTGCTGACCACCGGCACCGGAAGAACGGTAGGTATCGATGCGCAGGTCGGCGGGGTTGATCTCGATTTCGACTTTGTCGTCGATCTCTGGCGAAACGAACACGGCCGAGAACGAGGTGTGGCGACGGTTGCCGGAGTCGAACGGGCTCTTGCGCACCAGGCGGTGCACGCCAATCTCGGTACGCAGCCAGCCAAAGGCGTATTCACCCTTGATGTGCACGGTCGCGCCCTTGATGCCGGCGACTTCACCGGCCGACAGTTCCATGATGGTCGCGTCGAAACCGCGTTTGTCGGCCCAGCGCAGGTACATGCGCAGCAGGATGTTGGCCCAGTCCTGGGCTTCGGTGCCGCCGGAACCGGCCTGGATGTCCAGGTAGGCGTTGTTCGGGTCCATCTCGTGGCTGAACATGCGGCGGAATTCGAGCTTGGCGAGGTTCTCTTCGAGACGGGCCAGCTCGGCGACGACATCGCCCACTGCGCCTTCGTCGTCTTCTTCGACGGCCATGTCCAGCAGGTCACGGCAATCGGCCAGACCGGTGTTCAGTTCGTCGAGGGTGTCGACGATCTGCGCCAGCGCAGCGCGTTCGCGGCCCAGTTCCTGGGCGTATTCAGGTTTGTTCCAGACACTCGGATCTTCAAGCTCGCGATTGACTTCGGTCAGACGCTCATGCTTTTGATCGTAGTCAAAGATACCCCCGAATAGTTTCGGAGCGCTCGGACAGGTCCTTGATGGTGTTAAGGATCGGGTTGATTTCCATGGCGGGCAGCACTCGTTGGCGAACTTTTGAAAGCCGGCGAGTATAACGGCAAACGGCTGGAAACGGCAGCCCGCTTGGTCGATTCTGCCAAGACAGCGCTTCCCTCTCGTCACGCTTGCTTCGGTGACAGATACGCGACCATCACAGCATTTCCTATAAGTTGACGATGCCGCGCGTTAGAAAACCCGACCTACTACTCGCTAAAACCAGACCGTTCATCTGTTTATACAGATAATTTGAAAATCTAGGTCAGAGCCTGCCTAAAAGACCACAAACCAACCCACTCCAATAAAAACAAACAATTAGGTTTCTAGCCAAATCGGCTTAAGACTCAAGTCACAAACATACAAGAATATAAATACATCAGCTTCAGAACCATCTTACAAAGCCTCCTACACGCATAAAATCAAATCAAAACGCCATCAGTTTTTTATTTCTTCCCTCTCAAATAAGTTCGATCAAAGCGCCTGAGCTTTTTCTTCAGGACGCACAAACTTCTAACGATCACTCTCACAAAAATGGAGAGGCCCTATGGCACAACAAGGATGGCAGCCTGGACAACCTTTAGAACTCAAGCCGACGAAAATTACCGCCGGGAGACGAAACACTTATTGGGATGGTGAAGGCGGAGGCTACGTAGGAAGTGGAGATGGCTGGGGCCTTCAAGAAGGGCCACGTCGAGGTGAAGGAGACCGTAGCCGCTTCAAGCAGTTTGACTTCCCTAGCACCACCGCCGATTTCATTGGAGAGCAAAAGTACAATCAATCCTTGATTGACGCAAAGTACAGCGCACGCTTCGCAACGCTCACCACTGAAACTGAACGCGAACTCGCAGAGAAACAGCAAGCCGCGAAAGCTTCACAGTCACTCACAGAGACAGCCTCAGCCGTTCTCGATCAAAAAATCACACTTGAAATCATCGGCGCGAAAAAAACCAACTACGTCAGTACTGCGCCGCTCATCTATGGGCTCTATGATCAAAGCCCTTTTTACCTCATGGAAAACTTAACTTATACGAAGCTACGTGAAACGCTCGCATCATCCGACCCGATAAAAAATCTGGGCGATGCCTACACACTTTACGACAACGTCTGGAGGGCTGCACAAGAACTCAAGGCTCTCTCGCTCTCTATAGATATTCTGACTAAAAAACTTTCAGGGTTGGCAAAGGCCAGGCAAACGCTGGAGGCCAATTTAGCCGAACATGATCCTGGCTGGGCAAATTTACACAATGAGTATCTGAAGACCATTGCCGATGAGTTGGAAATTCAGGTGCATTTGCTGCCGGAATATTTGCAGGTGGAACTCGCCTCTCTTGCCGGCTCGGTCGTTGGATTGACACCCGACCAGATCCTCATGCTTTACAAAAACACGCTGGACAAAATGATCGAAGAAACGATGGCTGCGATCAAACCTATTGACCCACCGTTAGCCATAAACCGGAACGGGTTGATGATTTACTATCCCGCAGCCAACCCACGGGTTACACCGCCACTCAGCAAACCTGAGCTTGAGGGACTCAAACAGCTTATTTATCTGCAGCAGAATACCGCTCTTGGGGTGAGATGGCTCAGCCATCATGACTTTGTGCTGAAGTCAGAGTCCGCGCGGTTTCTTGCCAACGCCTCCAATGCAATCAGCGACCTCGCGGAACGTGCGCAGCAGGTAGCAACGGCCCAGGCGCGTATTGAAGCGGTACGAGTAGCCAATACCTATCGACTGTCGGGCACTGCTGCTGCGACTCAAGCGATGGTCATGACCTCAGTCGGGACTATCGCTACAGCAGAGGGGGTTACCGTCACGCTGCGAGCCGCTATTGGGTCAGCAGTGGCCGCATTGACGGAGTTGGCCGCAAGCACGGCAGGCGGCTTACTTGTCGGTGTTTCAGCTCTGGTCTATTCACCCAAGCTTGCAAACGGAGAACTGGCGGAGCGTTACGCACTCGGTACCCCGGTTTCAACGTTTTTGCCAGACGTCAACGAGTCAACGCTCACCACCGCACTCAATGGCACAATAGACCTGCCAGTGCGAATGAGTTCAAAGACGGCGGAGGATGGACGCTCCGAAGTGTTTGTGGTCATTGCCGACGGTACAAGCGTGCCTTCCAAGGTCAAGGTGGTTGCCGCGACCTACGATCCAGCGCGGAAGGTGTACACCGTCACGACAAGTGACGTCCCACCCAGGACGTTGGTCTGGACACCTATCGTTGCCCCCGGGGATAGCTCAACAACTCTGCCCGTTGACCAGCCTGAACCGCCTGTTTACGTTGGAGCTACGGTGACGCCGGTTGCTGGCAGAGTTGATTCGTTTCCAGAAGTCCGTGAGTCACGTTTTGATGACTTTATAACCGTATTCCCTATAGATTCCGGGTTGCCTCCTATCTATGTGATGTTCAGGGATAGACGGGAGGATCCGGGAGTTGCTACCGGGATGGGCCAACCTGTGTTTGGCAACTGGCTTGGAGCAGCGACCACAGACGACGGCGCACCCATTCCATCGCAAATCGCTGATCAGTTGAGAGGCCAGCAGTTTAAAAATTTCAAGGCATTTCGTGAGGCTTTCTGGAAAGCAGTGTCTACAGATTCAGAGTTGGCTCAGCATTTTGCACCTAGTGAGTTAGCCACCATGAAAAATGGACGTTCGCCGATTGTTAAAAAAAGTGAAGCAGTGGGTAAACGGATACGGTTTGAGCTTCATCATAAAAAATATGTGTCTACTGACGGTGAAGTATACGGCATCGACAATATCGTGATTCTAACGCCAAAAAAGCATATCGACATTCACAGAGGTTCCTAAAAATGGGCACATTAATTAGCGAGATGACGGAGCGTGAGTTTTTAAACTTGGTTGTAAAAATCTATAACGACGACTACGCCACAGAAAAAGAGCACACCGATGCAATTTTAAAATTTGAAGCGTTAACGGAACACCCTTCTGGTTCAGATCTAATATTTTATCCGGAGCCTGAAAAAGATGGACCTGAATTTGTAGTAAAAGAAGTTAAAGAGTGGCGATCCGCCAACGACAAAACTGGTTTTAAAGCAGATTAATCACAAGCGCCATTATCAACACAGCACTGACAATGGCGCTTTATTCTTCAGCCTCTTAACCATAGTGATTTCATACTCAGCCTCGAAGATCCAATGTGGGAGAGATTCGCGCCCTCTCCACTTGGCTTTGCGCTGGTCTCGAATTTATTCGATGCCCACCTGATTACGCCCATTATGCTTGGCCATATACAACCCCTTGTCCGCCGCCATGATCAACTGCCGGCAGTCCGTACCCTAGACCGGCGTCAACGTCGACAGCCCAATACCGATGGCCAGGCTGGCACCTTCAGCCGGGGCGATGCTCCAAAACTTCACAAGCGTATTCACGGCAAGGTAATTAAGATGAAAACCTCAATTTCCGAGTACACAGAAAGCGAGTTTTTAAAATTTGTAATTTCTCTTTGTGATGCGAATGCTCGCTCTGAGGAAGAAGATGACGAAATGCTATTAGCATTCAAGCGACTTACGGAGCATCCTGATGGGTCAGACCTCGTCTATTATCCAAGAAATGGTAGAGAAGACAGTCCAGAAGGAATTGTAAAAGAGGTCAAAGAGTGGCGCGCGAATAATGGCAAGCCTGGGTTCAGAATAGAATAACGCCGCCCTATCCCCTGCCATCGCTTCTACAACGATGGCAGACTTCTTATTTCACTCAACGAGTCGACGATAACCTCGGCAGTCAACAGCATAATCGACCTGCCGGTTCGAATGAGTTCGAAGACGGCTGCCGATGGGCGGTCAGAATCATAATGTTGAAAATTTACGCATACTAACCCCTAAACGCCACATGGAGCCTCATAAGAAAGGAACCGAATAATGAAACTCAAACCAAGCTTTTCCGAGTATACAAAAGAAGAATTTTTACTACTCATGAAAGAAACACTTAAGGAAAATACCGCTCCAACCGATGAACGACTAGATACGCTTTTACAACATTTTGAGTTAATCACTGAACACCCAGAAGGAGCAGACTTTATTTATTACGCCGCATCGGATGCAGAAAGTACAATTGAAGCTATAACTGAAAGATTAAAAACTGGCGAACCACCAATAACAAACCCGGATTTAAAGTCGAGCCATAATAACTACGACCTTTGAACGGATATTGAAAGCGGATTTTTTTGCTCAGCGCCCCTACATTTTTGCTAAAATCGGGATAACTCTGAAGTTCGAATGTGGGAGGGGCAACCTTCCCACACTTGAATTGGTATACGGTCCTCAGATCATTCGATACCAACCTGATTACGCCCATTGTTCTTGGCCGTATACAACCCCTTGTCCGCCGCCACGATCAATTTGCGGCAATCGGTGCCCTGCACCGGGGTCATGGTCGACAGGCCGATGCTGATGGTCAGGCTGGCCCCCTCGGTCGGTGCGGTATGCGGGATCTTCAGCGCGGCCACGGCCATGCGCAACTTCTCGGCCACCAGCCGCGCGCCGCCTGGCGAGGTGTTGGGCAGCACCAGCGCAAACTCTTCACCACCGTAGCGCGCCGGCAAGTCCGACGGACGGCTGCTGGCTTCACGGATGGTGTCGGCGACTTTGCGCAACGCTTCGTCGCCTTCGACATGACCGAAGCTGTCGTTGTAGGTCTTGAAGAAGTCCACATCGATCATCAGTAGCGACAGCTGGGTCTGATCGCGCAGGGCGCGGCGCCATTCCAGCTCCAGGTATTCGTCGAAGTGGCGGCGGTTGGACAGCCCGGTGAGGCCATCGGAGTTCATCAACCGTTGCAGCACCAGGTTGGTGTCCAGCAGTTGTTGCTGGCTGACCCGCAACGCACGGTAGGCGGCATCACGCTGCAGCAGGGTCATGTAGGAGCGCGAGTGATAGCGGATGCGGGCCACCAGCTCGATGTTGTCCGGCAGTTTGACCAGATAATCATTGGCACCGGCCGAAAACGCCGCGCTCTTGATCAGCGGGTCTTCCTTGGTCGAAAGCACAATGATCGGGATATTCGCCGTGGCCGGGTGGTTGCGGTATTCGCGCACCAGGGTCAGGCCGTCCAGGCCGGGCATCACCAGGTCTTGCAGGATCACGGTGGGCTTGATGCGAATCGCCTGGGCAATCGCCTGGTGCGGGTCGGCGCAGAAGTGGAAGTCGATATTGTCTTCATGGGCCAGGCCACGTCGTACGGCTTCGCCGATCATCGCCTGGTCGTCGACCAGCAACACCATGGCGGCATTTTCGTCGGTCTTGATGTCGTCGATCTGTAAATCATTCATGTGCAGTCACCTGAATTACCACCTGCACGCCAGCACCCGCGGAAGGTCATGTTCATTGTGCAAAGACCTCCAGCAATCGGGGCGCAATTCTGTCAAGTGGGCGAATTTCAACAGCGGCATCGATTGCCGCCGCCGCTTTGGGCATTCCGTACACCGCCGAGCTTTGCTGATCCTGGGCGATGGTCAAATAACCTTGTTCACGCAGTAACTTGAGGCCCTGGGCCCCGTCGCGGCCCATACCGGTCAGCAGTACGCCGACGGCATCGCCATTCCAGTGGCTGGCCACGCTTTCGAAAAACACGTCGATCGACGGCCGGTAAATCTCGTTCACCGGCTCTGCCGTATAGGCCAACGTGCCATTTTTCAATAAACGGATGTGATGGTTGGTACCGGCCAGCAGCACCACGCCGCGTTGCGGCGGCTCGCCTTCGCGGGCCAGGCGCACCGGCAGGCCGGAGGCGCTGCTCAGCCACTCGGCCATGCCGGCGGCGAATACCTGGTCGACATGCTGCACCAGCACAATGGCGGCGGGGAAATCCCGGGGCAGGCCCTTGAGCAGGATTTCCAGCGCCGCCGGACCGCCGGCCGAGGAGCCGATGGCCACCAGGCTCTGGCGCTGGCCGCTGATGCGCGGTGCGGCGGCTTCGGCGCGTACCCGACTGCGCGCTGGCCAATCAACCAGCCGATATTGAGGATCTTGCGCAGCAACGGCGCCGCGGCATCCCTGGGGTTGCCGACGCCAAGCGCCGGAGTGTCCACCACATCCAGGGCACCATGGCCCATGGCCTCGAACACCCGGCCCATGTTGGCCTGACGGTCGACGGTCACCAGCAGGATCGCACACGGCGTCTCGGCCATGATCTGCCGCGTGGCCTCCACGCCGTCCATCACCGGCATGATCAGGTCCATCAGGATCAGGTCCGGCGTCAGCTCGGCGCAGCGCTGCACCGCCTCCAGACCATTGCCGGCCACCCAGACCACCTGGTGCGCGGGCTCGAAACCCAGGGCGCGGCGCAATGCCTCAACCGCCAGGGGCATGTCATTGACGATGGCTATCCTCATGCCCGCGCGCTCCCGATCAGCTCCACCACGGCGTCCAGCAAGGCATCGTCGTGGAAACTGGCTTTGGCCAGATAGTAATCGGCACCGGCGTCGAGCCCACGGCGGCGGTCTTCTTCACGGTCTTTATACGACACCACCATCACCGGCAGCGATTGCAGGCGAGTATCACGGCGCAAGAGTGTGACCAATTCGATACCGTCCATGCGAGGCATATCAATGTCTGTGATCAGCAAGTCGAAATCTTCGGAGCGCAAGGCGTTCCAGCCGTCCATGCCATCCACCGCCACGGCCACTTCGTAACCGCGATTTAGCAGCAATTTACGTTGCAATTCACGTACCGTGAGCGAGTCATCCACCACCAGCACGCGCTTGCGCGGTGCCTCGGCGGCCTGCTGGCTGCGCCGGGCAATGCGTTCCAGACGCCCGGTGTTGAGCAGTTTATCCACCGAACGCAGCATGTCTTCCACGTCGACGATCAATACCACCGAACCATCGTCCAGCAAGGCGCCGGCGGAAATATCCTGGACCTTGCCCAGGCGGTCATCCAGCGGCAGCACCACCAGCGTACGCTCGCCGATGAAGCGCTCCACGGCAATCCCATACACCGCATCGCGCTCGCGGATCACCACCACTTTCAAGGTATCCGCAGGGCTCTGCCCCGCCGGACGCTGCAACAACTGGCTGGCGGCGACCAGGCCGACGTGCCGGCCCTCGTGCCAGAAATGCTGGCGGCCTTCCAGTTGCACGATGTCGTCCGGGGCCAGGTCACACATGCGTTCGATGTGCGCCAGCGGAAACGCGTAGGCTTCTTCGCCGACCTCCACCACCAGGCTGCGCACCACCGACAAGGTCAGCGGCACCTCCAGATGGAAACGACTGCCCTGCCCCGCCCTCTGCTCCAGCACCACCGCGCCGCGCAGTTGGCGCACCATATGCTGGACCGCATCCAGGCCGACGCCGCGCCCGGAGACCTCGGTGACTTTGTCGCGCAGGCTGAAACCAGGCAGGAACAGGAACGTCAGCAGTTCCTCTTCGCTCAGGCTCGACGCCGTTTCCACGGTCGAGAGATGCCGGTCAACAACCGCGCCGCGCAAGCGTTCCAGGTCGACGCCGTTACCGTCGTCGCTCAACTCCAGCACCAGCAAACCGGCCTGGTGCGACGCCCGCAGGCGGATCAACCCTTCAGCGGGTTTGCCCGCCAGCAGGCGTTGTTCGGGCATTTCGATGCCGTGGTCGACGGCATTGCGCAATAAATGGGTAAGCGGCGCTTCGAGCTTTTCCAGCACGTCGCGATCGACCTGGGTCTTTTCGCCTTCGATCTCCAGGCGCACCTGCTTACCCAGGCTGCGGCCCAGGTCGCGCACCATGCGCACCTGCCCGGCCAGCACATCGGCGAACGGCCGCATGCGACAGGCCAGCGCGGTGTCGTAAAGCACCTGGGCGCGCTGCCCGGCCTGCCAGCCGAACTCATCCAGCTCGACGGTTTTTTCCGCCAGCAGCGCCTGGGCCTCGCTCAGCAGACGGCGCGTTTCGGCCAGGGCTTCCTGGGCTTCGAGATTCAAATCCAGGGTTCTGAGATGGCCGTCTAGGGTATCCAGGGCGCGCACGCCCTGGCTTTGCACACGTTTAAGACGCTGCATACTGGCCAGGTAGGGTTTGAGCCGCTGGGTTTCCACCAGGGATTTGCTCGACAGGTCCAGCAGGCTGTTCAAGCGCTCGGCAGTGACACGCAATACGCGCTCGCCGCCTTCGGTCAGGCGCTTGCTCTGACGTGGCAGGTCGCCGGCAAGCGGCGGCGCGGGCTCGGGTTCCGGCGGCAGTTCTTCGATGATCGATGCAGGCGCAGGCTCCGCCGATGCCGGCGGCGGTGCGACCCTGGCCGTCGGCTGCGACGGATCGAGCAGACGTTCCATCAGCGCCACATAGGCCTGGATATCCGCCGGCCCCACATCATTACCCGGCGTGGCGATGCGCATCAGCAGGTCAGTGCCTTGAAGCAAGGCATCGATGTGTTCGGGTTGCAGGTACAGGCGGCTTTCCTGGGCGCTGACCAGACAGTCCTCCATGACATGAGCGACGCTGACGCCCGCATCCACCCCCACGATGCGCGCTGCGCCCTTGAGCGAATGCGCTGCACGCATGCAGGCTTCGAGCTGGTCGGCCTGGGTCGGGTTACGCTCCAGGGCCAGCAGCCCCGCGCTGAGTACTTGGGTTTGTGCATCGGCTTCCAGGCTGAACAACTCCAGCAGCGAGGCATCGCGCATCTGGTCGGGGGTCATGTGAGGCTCCGGGTCACGGCAGACAACAATTGCGCCTCGTCCAGCCAACGCAGGCTGCGGCCTTTCCACTGCAACACCCCTTGGGTATAGCGCGCACTGGCCTGGTTGCCGGACGCCGATGCCGCCGCCAAGGTGCGCTCATCGATGGCGTGGATGCCATCCACTTCGTCCACCGGCACCACCACCGGGCCGTCCTGCGCGGCAATGATCAGCATGCGCGGCATGATGCGCCCACCGCTGGCGCCGTTGCCGGTACTGTCCAGACCCAGCAGTTCCGCCAGCGACAGGCACGCCACCAGCGCGCCACGCACATTCGCCACACCGAGCAGGGCGCGCGAACGTTGGTGCGGCAGCGAATGGATCGGTTGCAGCGGTGCCACTTCCACCAGGCAACGGGTGGCAATGCCCAGCCATTCTTCGCCGAGACGGAATATCAGCAGTGACCGGGTGACGATGTCTTCGTCGACCTTGGCGGCCGCCACCGCTCGACGGTCGTCCTGCTGCAGCGCGTAGCGGTCGAGCAAGCGCGTGGCGGCGGCGGAATACACCGAGCAATTACGGCAGTGGATATGCTCCGGCAACAGCGGGCATGACCTGTCACCGTGGATACCGATACGGTTCCAGCAGTCATCGATGGCTTGCGTATCGGCCAGGGTCAGGTCGAGGCCGGCGGTGTCGAGCGCCCCGGTGTCATTCATGGTTTGAACTCACTGTCAGCTCGCTCGCTACGCGCGGCCCGCGCCTGCAAACGACGCGCCCCCGCACTGTCACCCTGGGATTGGAGCAACGCGGCCAAGTGCATCAGGGCCTGCGGATGCTGCGGTTCGAGGTACAAGGCTTTTCGATAGTAACCCTGAGCCTCCAGAGCACTGCCGGCCACATCGCTGAGCAGTCCCAGCCAGTAAAACACCTGGGCGGCCGGAGGGTGGCTGTTCAGGTACTGCTCGCAGGCGGTACGGGACTCGGCGCTTTTGCCTTCATTGGCCAGAGTGGCGATACGGCTGAGCAACGCGCTTGCATCGGACGGCGCCGACTGGATCGGCACGCCTTGGGGGCTGACCGTACTGAAGGGACGCGGCTTGGCGGGAATCGGCGGCGTACGGCGCGGCGTGATCGGCAGGGGCGCGAATACCGGCTCAGGTTTCGGCGGTTCGGCATGCCGACTGAAGGCAAATGACTGCGGCACCCCAATCGAACGCATGCCATGGCGGCCCAGCAGGCTGCCCTCGGCAGGGCCGATAAACAGTACGCCGTCCACGTGGGTCAGCCCCTTGAGCACATCGAACACTTGCTGTTGGGTCGGCTGGTCGAAGTAGATCAACAGGTTGCGGCAGAACACGAAGTCGTAGCTCGACTCGCTCGCCAGCAGCGCCGGATCGAGCAGGTTGCCGACCTGCAGGCGCACCTGTTCGCGCACGCGTTCGGCGAGGTGAAAACCGTCGCCGTACTCGACAAAGTGGCGCTCGCGAAACGCCAGGTCGCCACCGCGAAAGGAATTCTTGCCATACACCCCGCGTCGGGCGCGCTCCACCGACAACGGGCTGACGTCCATGCCCTGCACCTTGAACTGGTGCGGCGCCAAACCGGCGTCGAGCAAGGCCATGGCGATCGAATAGGGTTCCTCGCCAGTGGAGCACGGCAGGCTGAGGATGCGCAGCGCGCGCATCTGCTTGATCTCGGCCAGCCGCGCCACCGCCAACCGGGCCAGGGTGGCAAAGGATTCGGGATACCGGAAAAACCAGGTCTCGGGGACGATCACCGCTTCGATCAGCGCTTGTTGCTCATCATGGGAACGTTGCAGGTGCTGCCAGTATTCATCCGCCGTCTGCGCCAGCACTGCCTGGCTGCGCTGGCGCACCGCGCGCTCGATGATGGCCTCGCCGACCGACGCAACGTCCAGGCCGATGCGTTCCTTCAAGAAGGCGAAAAAGCGCGGGTTGTCTCTCATAGGCTCAACTCGGCAGAAAACAGCAGGGCCCGCACGTCATCGGTGAGCAGGTCATTCACGCCGATCCACTGCATCAGGCCCAGCGCGTCTTCGCGCACCGGCCCCAGGTACGGCGCCTGGCGATTGTCCAGACCATAGGGCTGAAACTGCCCCGGCTCGCAACGCAGGGTGTCGGTGGCCTGTTCCAGGATCAGCCCCAGCGGGCGCGGCGCGGCCCAGGGTTGTGGCTGGTAGTTGACCAGTACCAGCCGGGTGCTGGTGCGGGCCTGTGCCGGGGTGCCGAAGGTCAAGGCGCTGAGGTCGATCACCGGCACCAACGCACCGCGATGGGCGAAGATGCCCGCGACCCACAGCGGCGCATGGGCAATCGGCTTGAGCGGCAGGCGCGGCAGCACCTCGGCCACTTCGGTGGCCTTGAGGGCATAACGTTCGCTGCCGATATGAAACACCAGGAACAATGCCTTTTTCACTGCCGGGACGGCGCCGCGTTTAGCCGCGAAGTCGCTCATCAGACTTTGAAACGCGACACGCCGCTGCGCAGGCCCACCGCGACCTGGCTCAGCTCATCAATCGCAAAGCTGGCCTGGCGCAGGGACTCCACGGTCTGGCTGCTGGCATCGCCCAGTTGCACAAGGGCATGGTTGATCTGCTCGGCGCCGGTGGCCTGGGCCTGCATGCCTTCGTTAACCATCAATACCCGCGGCGCCAGTGCCTGCACCTGATGGATGATCTGCGACAGTTGCTCGCCAACCTGCTGCACTTCGAACATGCCGCGGCGCACTTCCTCGGAGAACTTGTCCATGCCCATCACGCCGGCGGACACCGCCGACTGGATCTCGCGGACCATCTGTTCGATGTCGTAGGTGGCCACGGCGGTCTGGTCGGCCAGGCGGCGCACTTCGGTGGCAACCACGGAGAACCCGCGCCCATACTCACCGGCCTTCTCGGCCTCGATCGCGGCATTGAGCGACAACAGGTTGGTCTGGTCGGCGACCTTGACGATGGTGACCACCACCTGGTTGATGTTGCCGGCTTTCTCATTGAGGATCGCCAGCTTGGCATTGACCAGGTCGGCGGCGCCCATCACCGAGTGCATGGTTTCTTCCATGCGCGCCAGGCCCTGCTGGCCGGAACCGGCGGCCACCGACGCCTGGTCGGCGGCGGTGGACACTTCGGTCATGGTGCGCACCAGGTCCCTGGACGTGGCGGCGATTTCACGCGATGTGGCACCGATTTCGGTGGTTGTCGCAGCGGTTTCCGTGGCCGTGGCCTGTTGCTGCTTGGACGTGGCGGCAATTTCGGTCACCGAGGTGGTGACCTGCACCGACGAACGCTGGGCCTGGGACACCAGGGCTGTGAGTTCGGTCATCATGTCGTTGAAGCCGGTTTCCACCGCGCCGAATTCGTCCTTGCGCGCAAGGTTCAGGCGTTTGCTCAGGTCACCGGTGCGCATGGTGTCGAGGATCTCGACGATGCGCCGCATCGGCGCCATGATCGCGCGCATCAGCAGCAGGCCGCACAGACCGGCGGCCAGAATGGCCACGGCCAGGGACACGAACAGGCTGATCTTGGCCGAGGCCACGGCCTCGTCGATGGCGGCCGTGGCGTTATCGGAGACACCTTTGTTTTCGGTGATGATGTCATTGAGCTTCATCCGGCCTTCGGTCCAGATCGGCGTCAACTCTTCTTCCAGCAATTGGCGCGCGGCCGGCAGGTCATTGGCCTCGATGCGCTCAATCACCTGCTTGAGCACTCTGTTGTAATTGAGGTGAGCGGCCTTGAAGTTATCGAACTCCATGCGATCGGCCTGGCTATGGACCGTACGTTCATAGTTGGCTATCTGCTGCTCAATGCGCGACTCGAAGGTGCTGTAGTCGGATCGGTCGCTGCCGGTGAAGGTTTTATCCTCGCGCAAGCCGATGATATCAATGGTTTGAAGATAGCTGTCGACCCAGGCGCTGCGGATCATCGAGCTGAGATAAACCCCAGGTACCGCGTCGTCACGCACCGCTTCCTGGCCGGATTCGATCTTTTGCAACCGCGAATAGGAGACCACAACCATTAACAGCATGATGGCGATAATGACCGCAAAACTTGCCAGGATGCGTTGGCGCAAGGTCCAGTTCTTCACAGTTATTCCTCGGAGGGCCATTCAAATGGGGAGGAGTATAGCCGAGCACAAGGTCGTATTAATCAAGGGTTTTGATGGAGGTGCTCACAGAATGGAAAAAACTCCGAAGGGTGATTGCAGAACCACCCTACACCAACCCAGGAAATGTCCGACTACCCGGTTCTTGTAGCCTCGCCTAGCGTGCTGGTCCCAGTTAACAAAAGGACCTATCTGGCATGCGACGCTATTTAATTACCCTAGGCGCCAAAACCACTGCTGGCGGTACAGTAGTCGACGGTTTGAGGGGCTTCGGCATTAATGGGGTAGAAATTGCCCTTGAAGGGCACGAGGTGCGTTGCCCGGCGTGTCAGACCGCAGGCGTCATTGTTTGTGTCGGCCCGCGGCTTAAAATGGATGCGCATGGGCGAAAAGTTGCGCTTTCGGACGATATTTGTCTGTGCAAATGCGACCCGGCCCCTCGTCTGCTTACCGACCAGTTCGATCGGTATCAGACTGTTACTGCCGAAGATACTTCGGTACTAAGTAGAGCCGCTCCTGTATCGCCCCCAACGCAAGCTTCATCGACCGCGCCTCGTACATCGCCCACTTCACTCTCAAGACCCGCGACTCCAACATCAAGCGAGATCCTCGAGTCTTCCTGCGAGCGCAATTGGCGCTTCTATCAGAAACAGGCAGAAGACATTGTCGCGCCGGGCGGCACGCTGATCGCCGATCCCAGGTTGCGCAACCGAGTGATCAACTCTGCTTACGCTCAGCTCTGGCGGCTCGACAAGCGTTTTCAGTGGGCGGGGCTCGCGGCGTTTGCGTCCAAGCAGGTGGGGTGCGGCTTGCTGCATGCGGCTGACGCCATCGAGAAGATTCAGGTGGAATACGAGGCGGCGCAGCAGTTGAGAAGGAGTGCCCGCAAAGGGGTGTGGGGGTTGTTCAGCACCGAGGAGCGTGAACGGCGAGCGAAGCTGCGGGAGTACGAGCAGCGGCAGCGCGAATACGAACAGGCCGCCCGCGATAATCCAGTACCTAATGTTGATTGGCGGCAAGAGGGCGAACCGCTATCGAGCGTGCAGCAGCTTTATCAGCATGTCTACGAGATGATGGCGATGGGTAATACCACACTGTTTTTGGATGTGTTTCCGTTGCATGCGTTTTATAGGGACCGGGGGTTGGGGCTGCTGGATCAATGCTTGCCGTTTCGCAGGAGAATTATCGGAGCTGACCTTCCCCCTGTGCTGTGGCCGGTTGGGCACGAGAAACTTGAGTTCGGTACTAACTACGGTGAAATCCTGCAAGCTTTCGAGGCAATGGAAACAGGCAATATCGCCAAGAGCGTTGAGCACTTAGCTGACCACGAACAACGAAATATTCTTCAACCGACAATGTACGCTGATCCAAATCTAGTGGTATTGCTGCGTGGCAACCACCTTTCCTACGTTACAGATATACCGTCCGGGGCCGCCCAAGCTCTTGAGCTGACGCTAGCAAATCAATGCATCCCTGTTGATGACGGCCGAACCATTGAGTTCAGCAGCAACCCCATTGCCAACCTGGCCAATATCAATCAACGCATGTCGTTCGTACTGAAGGCCGCCGAACAGTTTGACAAGTTGCTACATAGCACTCAGCGACATCAGATCGAACAGGCGTTGGAAGATATCGCTGAAGGTGAAGGCGTTCGATGAGCCGGAACTTGCAGATAGGTTGGCGACGTTGCGGACTGGGATTGGTGCTTGCTGTACTTCTCTCATGGGTAGCAATACACCACGTTGCTGATGAACCGGAAATCGCACTGATGCTTGGCGAGCCCTGGGAAGACATGCGGCAACGCTCCAGCGCGAGCATTGAGCCAACCATTCCCGGACGCCACTGGTTCAGGATCCCAAAAACCGATGCTCGCCTTCGTTTCATTGATCCGAAATATGGATTCATAACCCCACTGGCCCGTTTCTTCACGATAGGCTTCGATGGTCAGCTAGTACGCAACGTTCGCATGTCCCCTCAAATCGAGCCGCTACTGCTCGACGACACGGTAAAGGTCATGTTGGATTTACAGGAGCAATGGCGTAAGGGTGGCTGGATACCCATCCGAGTCAAATACGATCCACCATTCGTTGACACACCCGAATGGCGTGCCAGATTGAGGGACGTGTACCAGGGCGGAACGTCATACTGGCAGGCTGGTGACAAATACCAATTAATGATGGTGGTTAATCGATTCAAGGATGACCGTTATCCCAATGAAGAGCGTTATCTCATCAAGCTGAGCTTAGGCAAACCCTGGGTACACCCATGAACAGTAAACACCCTTTCGCCAATCTTGCCGATATTGGTCAACGCATGGCGTTCGTACTAAAGACTGCTGCACAGTTTGACGATTTGTTACATAGCACAGAGCGACACCGGATCGAACAGGCTATTGAAGAGATCGCCGAAGGCCGGGGTATTCGATGAACAGACTATCAACAGTGAATTGGCGAAATACCGCACTTGCACTGTTCGCGGCAGCAATCGTGGTAGGGATGATACGGTTCTTCACCAGTACGCCAGAGATCGCATTGATGCTTGGCGAGCCTTGGGAAGACATGCGTCAGCGCTCCAGCGCATCCATCGACCCCGCCATTTCTGGGCATTTTTTGGGGAAGACTTCCGAAGTCTGATGCCCGCCTTCGTTTCATGGATTCTGAATATGGATTCGTAACCCCCAAAGCTCGTTTCTTCACAGCGAGCTTCGAGAGTGATGAGACGGTCAGTAGTGTCCGTATATCCCCTCAAGTTGAACCACTTCTTCTCGATGACACCCTCAAAGTTGTACTGGATTTGCAGGACCAATGGCGCAACGCTGGTTGGCAGCCGATTCGCGTCGCCTCCAACCCTCCATTCGCCGACACCCCTGAATGGCGCGCCCGC
Organism: Pseudomonas lactucae; assembly: GCF_016937615.1. GTDB lineage: Bacteria > Pseudomonadota > Gammaproteobacteria > Pseudomonadales > Pseudomonadaceae > Aquipseudomonas > Aquipseudomonas lactucae. Next base: position 78,922 of record NZ_JAFHKI010000115.1, read on the forward strand.
TTGCGCAACGTGAACCAGAGCGGTACGTCTTTTTGGCAGGCCGGAAAAAAATATCAAGTGATGCTGGGGGTTAATCGTTTCAAGAACGTTCGACATCCTACTGAAGAACGCTATCTCATCAAGTTGCAACTGGCCGCACCTTGGATACCGCAATGACCAAATACCTACATTGGCGACTCGAAGGGCTGAAAATGTCGTTGCTGTACTTCTTGGATCGTTCCCAATGCAAATATGGAAGGATGTTTGCTCCCGATGGCGGTGGGTCAGTTAAAAATATGTCACTGACACGCCCTCATCGGGAGCAAGTCTAATCGTCGCACCGCCCCTCCCACATTGGAGATTTGAATACAGCCGCACCTACTATTGGTTAAGCCGTACCTGCTTTTCCAACTCCAGCTTCAAGCCGGGCTCGAGCTTCAGTTGATGGGCCAATTCGTCCAGGTAGGCCTTTTCCATGAAGTTCTCTTCGTCCACCAACATCACGCTGGCGATATACATCTCGGCGGCCATTTCCGGGGTGCCGGCCGCCCGCGCCACGTCGGCCGGATCCAGGGGTTTGTTCAGTTCGGCGTGCAGCCAGCTCTGCAGTTCGTTGTCGTTGTCCAGCTTGGTGAACTCGCCTTCGATCAGCTCGCGCTCACGCTCATCCACGTGGCCGTCGGCCTTGGCCGCTGCGACCAGCGCCTTGAGGATGCCCTGGCTGTGTTGCTCGACCTGGGCCGGCGGCAGGCGGTCGATGGTTTGCGGCTCGCCCTGGGGCGCATTGGCCTGGTTGGCCTGCCAGTTGCCGTAGGCTTTGTAGGCGATGACGCCCAACGCGGCCAACCCGCCGTAGGTCAGGGCCTTGCCGCCGAATTTGCGCGCCTTTTTGTTGCCCAGCAGCAAGCCCATGGCACCGGCCGCCAGTGCGCCGCCGCCTGCACCGCCGAGCAGGCTGCCCAATCCGCCACCGCCCAGCAGGCCGCCCAGGGCACCTTTATCATCCTGTTTGCGCTGGCCGCCGGCCTTGTTTTGCAACATGTCCTGGCCAGACTTGAGCAACTGATCGAGCAATCCACGGGTGTTCATAAAAGCCTCCAGACACTTGGGTTCATAGGACCAATAGGCCCCCAGCGTAAAACTAAGTGCCAAAAAGCCCCGATCTAGAGTGCTTCCAGATGTAACGCAACGCTTGCAGCGTGAAGCTTGCAACTGCCCTTCGCTTAAATCGATATACACTCGAGCACATCGATAAAAACACCCCACTGGTAATTCCGCATGATGACCTTGCGTCAAATCCGGCACTTTATCGCCGTGGCCGAGACCGGCTCGATCTCCGCCGCCGCGCAAACGGCGTTCATTTCCCAGTCGACCCTGACGCTGGCGATCCAGCAACTGGAGCAGGAAATCGGCGTCAACCTGTTCAACCGCCACGCCAAGGGCATGACCCTGACCCATCAGGGCCACCAGTTCCTGCGCCAGGCGCACCTGATCCTCGCCACTGTCGACAACGCCAAGCGCAGCCTGCAACAGAGCACCGACCAAGTGGCCGGGCAGTTGATCATCGGCGTTACCAGCCTGGTGGCCGGCTATTACCTGGCGGATCTGCTCACCCGTTTCCAGCGCGCCTACCCCAATGTGGAAATCCGCGTAATGGAAGACGAACGTCCGTATATCGAGCATTTGCTGGTCAGCGGCGAGATCGACGTGGGTGTGCTGATTCTCTCCAATCTGGAAGACCGCCACGCCCTGCAGACCGAAGTCCTCACCCACTCGCCCCACCGCCTGTGGCTGCCGGCGCAACATCCATTGCTGGACCACGACAGCATCAACCTCGCCGATGTGGCGCGTGAGCCCTTGATTCAGCTGAACGTCGACGAAATGGGCCACAACGCCCAGCGCCTGTGGACCAGCGCCGGGCTGCAACCACGCATCACGTTGCGTACGGCATCGACGGAAGCCGTACGCAGCCTGGTCGCCGCAGGCCTGGGCGTGTCGATCCAGCCGGACATGACCTACCGGCCCTGGTCACTGGAAGGCGACATCATCGAGGCACGCACGATTGCCGACCTCAGCCAGACCCTCGATGTAGGCCTGGCCTGGCGCCGGGGCACTGCGCGGCCCGCCCTGGTGGACCCGTTCCTGACCGTGGCCCGCGAACAGCCGCACCCACGCAAGCCATCTATTTAATCGAATGCTGCATTCAGTATTTAGTATTTGTTGACCTCGCGCCCGACCTCTAGTCTCTGGTCATCCCCTAAGAGAAGGTCAGGCGCTTTGTAAGAGAACGCCCATGACCGCACAAGAAAAGAGATCGCGAAAAATGTCCGGCGCGCCCACCCCGCTGCTCACTGCGTTGCTGATCGACGGCGAACTGGTCCAGGGTCAGGGGTTTGTCGAGCCGATCCTCAACCCCGCCACGGGCGAGGTACTCACCCAGATCGCCGAAGCCAGCAGCGAGCAGGTCGAAGCCGCGATCCTCGCCGCCCACCGTGCGTTTGCCGGTTGGTCGCGAACCACACCGCAACAACGTTCAATCCTGTTGCTGGGCATCGCCGATGCTATCGAAAAACAGGCCGACTACCTGGCCCGCCTGGAATCGCTGAACTGCGGCAAGCCGTTGCACCTGGCGCGCCAGGATGACTTGAGCGCCACCGTCGATGTGTTCCGCTTCTTCGCCGGTGCCGTGCGCTGCCAGACCGGCCAGCTCAGCGGCGAATACCTGCCGGGCTACACCAGCATGGTGCGTCGCGACCCGATTGGCGTGGTGGCATCCATCGCCCCGTGGAATTACCCGCTGATGATGGCCGCCTGGAAGATCGCCCCGGCGCTGGCGGCCGGCAATACGTTGGTGTTTAAACCATCGGAACACACACCGCTGTCGATTCTCGCCTTGGCGCCCGTGCTGAAGGATTTGTTACCGCGTGGAGTAATCAACATCCTGTGCGGCGGTGGCGACGGGGTCGGCAGCCATCTGGTCAGCCACCCGAAAGTGCGCATGGTCTCGCTGACCGGCGATATCGTCACCGGGCAGAAAATCCTCCAGGCCGCCGCCAAGACCCTGAAACGCACGCACCTGGAACTGGGCGGCAAGGCGCCAGTGATCGTGTGCAACGACGCCGACCTGCAGGCGGTGGTCGAGGGCGTGCGTGCATACGGTTACTACAACGCCGGCCAGGATTGCACCGCCGCGTGCCGTATCTACGCCCAGGCCGGCATCCACGACACATTGGTCGCCGAGCTGGGCGCGGCGGTCGGCAGCCTGCGTTTTGCCGGCAAGCGTGATGCCGATAACGAACTCGGCCCGCTGATCAGCACGCGCCAGCGCGACCGCGTGGCCAGCTTTGTCGAACGCGCCCTCGGCCAGCCGCATATCGAACGAATCACCGGAGCCGCCGTGCATTCCGGCGCCGGTTTCTATTACCAGCCGACGCTGCTGGCCGGCTGTAAACAGAACGATGAAATCGTGCAGCGCGAGGTGTTCGGCCCGGTGGTGACGGTGACGCGCTTCGATGAGTTGGAACAGGCGGTGGACTGGGCCAACGACTCCGAATACGGCCTGGCCTCGTCGGTGTGGACGCAGAACCTGGACAAGGCCATGCAGGTGGCGGCGCGCCTGCAATACGGCTGCACCTGGATCAACAGTCATTTCATGCTGGTCAGCGAGATGCCCCACGGCGGCTTGAAGCGCTCGGGGTATGGGAAAGATCTTTCGAGCGATTCGCTACAGGACTACAGCGTGGTACGCCACATCATGGCCCGCCACGGCCAGCATCTTTAAAACAACAACTAAGCTCATGCGTCACGGCTTCACCCACTGCCCCGACCATAATTAAAGAAGAGGGAACCCCATGTCCGCGCACAAGACAGCATTGCTCAGCGCCTTGACCACCGCGCTGCTGGCCAGCGTCAGTATTCAGGCCGCCGAACCGCTCAAGGCGGTTGGCGCCGGTGAAGGCCAGTTGGATATCGTCGCCTGGCCCGGTTATATCGAACGCGGCGAAAGCGACAAGGCCTACGATTGGGTCACCGGCTTCGAGAAGGAAACCGGCTGCAAGGTCAATGTGAAAACCGCCGCGACCTCGGACGAAATGGTCAGCCTGATGGCCAAGGGCGGTTACGACCTGGTCACCGCGTCGGGCGATGCTTCGCTGCGCTTGATCGCCGGCAAACGGGTGCAACCGATCAACACCGCATTGATCGCCAATTGGAAAAACATCGACCCGCGCCTCAAGGATGCGCCGTGGTACGTGGTCGGCCAGCAAACCTACGGCACCCCGTACCAGTGGGGCCCGAACGTGTTGATGTACAACACCAACGTGTTCAAGACCGCGCCCACCAGTTGGGATGTACTGTTCAAGGCGCAGAACCTGCCGGACGGCAAGCCGAACAAAGGTCGCGTGCAGGCCTACGACGGCCCGATCTACATGGCCGATGCGGCGCTGTACCTCAAGAGCACCCAACCGGAGCTGGGTATCCAGAGCCCGTATGAGCTGACCGAAACCCAATACAAGGCGGTGCTCGACCTGTTGCGCGCCCAGCAACCGCTGATCCACCGCTACTGGCACGACACCACCGTACAAATGAGTGATTTCAAGAACGAAGGCGTGGTGGCCTCCAGCGCTTGGCCGTACCAGGTCAACGGCCTGCAAAACGAGAAACAGCCGATTGCGTCGACCATCCCGAAAGAAGGCGCCACCGGCTGGGCCGACACCACCATGTTGCACAGTGAAGCCAAGCACCCCAACTGCGCCTACAAGTGGATGGACTGGTCGCTGCAACCCAAGGTCCAGGGCGATGTGGCCGCCTGGTTCGGCTCGCTGCCGGCGGTGCCTGCGGCGTGTAAAGCGAGCGAACTGCTCGGCGCCGAAGGCTGCAAGACCAACGGCTTCGACCAGTTCGACAAGATCGCCTTCTGGAAAACCCCGCAAGCCGAAGGCGGCAAGTTCGTGCCGTACAGCCGCTGGACCCAGGATTACATTGCGATCATGGGCGGGCGCTAAAGACGTGCAGACGGCATAGATCTCCTGTGG